>DXIF01000213.1 GCA_019113025.1 Candidatus Anaerobiospirillum stercoravium
AAGACGCGGATTGGTTTTACACGCACCTTCGGTAAGAGCAAAACTCAATGATTGCGTTATTTGAGCTGTTCTTGTGGTTGACCTACATATATGACATTAGGCGCCAAATGCAAATTTACGGAGCCCATGCAATTGCGTAGCCTAGTCTATCTGATGCATCAGAGTGATCTTGGAGCCATTTTGCTTCATAAGCAATTCCCGCAATTGCAACGCAGCCAAGATACTCAGCGTATCTAAAACGGCGTGGACGATTGGGATCGAACTGAAGTTCCTTGTCCTTGTCCCTACCTTTGGAGGACTTGGCTGCATCAGTCTTTTGATCAGGTGTGGCTTTGACAGAGTCGGTGTCTGAAGTTGATTGGTGCTGGGCGTCGTTGTTGCTCAACGGTTCGGATTTAGAAGTTTGATCAACCATAGGGATTGTCATTGAGTTGGGGCAGCACGCCAGTGAGTTTGGTCGTGTGTGCTGATGAGACATTAAGAGGTCGTAGTGAGCGACTTCTCGGTTTTAGCGACATTTAGAACAGGCGGCGCCTTAACTCAACCTTTTGGCTGAGCTAGTCTGGCTTTTGCGGGCGGATTGGCTCAAGCTCTGTGGGGCCTTGTTGGGCGTAGCTTAGTCTAAGTTGGGGCTATTCGGTTAGGGCTAAACCTTGAGTGAGTTAGCTGACAGGCTGACAGTATGACCCAGCTTGGCTTTGAGTAATTGGGTCTTAAGGATTGTATTCTCGGTTCGAGCTTTGATTAACTCGAGCTCAAGAAGCTCTAGCTCGTGCTCGCGAGGCGCTCTCTTGCGCAAATTAGCTAATTGGTCTTGCAGGCTGGTTGTGAGAGCAATGCTCTCATGGTAGGACGCTTCATAGGCTTCATACTTAAGAGCGATCAGTTTGCGCAGACGAAAGATATTGCACCATGAGCCCACCATGACGCAGAGGCAGATAAAGGCGCAGATTAATCCCGAGTAGAGCTGCCAGTCGTAAAATGCATTTTGGGCTGACCACTGCATGTAGATAAAGACAGCAGTTGCGGCAAGACAAAAACGCTTGCTGATCGTGATCTTGTTCTCAAGATCGGAGATATCGGTCGAAACGCGCTGGGGCTCTGCGAAAGAGGAAGGGGAGTGGTAGTCAGCACGCTCTGGGTGCTGGGGGGCAGTGGCGCCAAGATGAAGGGTGGTTTCTGTTGTAGTGTCATCAGTCGCTTGGTTGCGAGCTGCTACACCTGAGCTCAGAATTTGAGTCATGAGGATAGCTCCCTATTACAGCACACGAGAGGCGCTGGTTCTTTTTATGAGGCCTACCTATAAAAGGCGGTCGTCGTTGCCATATTGGCTATTTGATTAGAGCCACTATACACCACAACTCTGAGCGAGGTAAAGCCTTTTCTGCACAAAAAATCGTGTCGTCGTGATCTTGAAGGTTGCTCTGTGGTGATTATTCGTTACAACTTACCCCGCTCAAATAGCACAAAGCCTTGTGTGGCGCGGGCTGGAGAAATTTGTAAGTTTGGTAACCGGGGTAGAGCTTGTGATTACTGGTATACCGAAAAATTCAGATCCTTGCTTTAAGTTATGTTAAATTTATTTGATGGTTAGAAAACGGTCTAAGTGACAGTGTTTGTTAGATTAGGATGGGGTTTAGAGAAAATGGAGGGAGAAAGGAAATGAGCGGAGGGAGCAAGTTGGACTTGCTTTGGAGCGACCTACGGGAATCGAACCCGCGCCAAAAGCTTGGGAAGCTTTTGTTCTACCATTAAACTAAGGTCGCAACGGTGACCATTATATGCATTGAGGAACAAAAAGCAAGCCCCAGAGCCGGGCTACGGCGGTTTGCTCCGACTAAGAGCATCGCGCCACACGCGCCCCAACAGCCCGGCCTGTAACTTAGTCCGTAAGTTAGCACGTAAGTTTGGGGCTTGGTGTTGGGGCCGGGCGGTCAGTGAACCTTAGGCGCGCGGCTTGCCCCCGCGCCGGTGTGGGCGCCTCTTGCTGCGAGCCGCGGCCAACTACGGCCAACTGCTGTTGAGCGCAGCTGAGCGCGCTGGCGCGTGGGTTTGCTCCGCGCGCGCATGGCGCTTGCGCCCGGGGGCGCGGCAAGTGGTGGGCGTTAGAGCGCGAGCTTGCGCTTTAAGTACTGAATGCTCTCAACTAGGGTGTTCGGGTCGGTGGCCGAGGAGGCTGAGGTGACGTACTTGAGCTGGTGGTACGGGCCGCCAATGAGCTCGCCGTAGGCGGACAGCGGCAGTACTTGACCTTGCAAGTTCAAGCCTAGGGACTTGAGCTCGCGGCAAATGGCCAAGGTGTACTCAGCTCCGGTCGAGTAAATCGCCTTGAAGTCAGGGCAGCGCTCTAAGACTTGGTGCGTGATTTGACCGTAGGCCGTTGAGATGATGTCCATCGCTTCGACTTGGCTGCGATTGGTCTCCTCAAGCTTCTGGTCAAATTGCATCAGGATTTGAGCGTTGGCACCTAGGTGGTCGGAGACCGCAATTACCGTGGTAAAGCCGTTGGCGCGGGCGACCACGTTGCTGACCACGCGCTCGATTTCCGCGGCACGCTTTTGCTCGTTGCCAATGAGGTCAATGTTCTTGACCGGGACAAAGAGTACGTTGTCCTCTAAGCGCAGCATCTCCACTTGCGCGGCAACCAGCGGATTGGAGCCGCCCACCAAACCAAAGATCTTTTGGTTGGAGGCCGCATCGCTGCTGGCGCTCTCGGCCCGCATGACCTTGCGCGCTAAGGTCGCCGTGAAGGGACCGGGGTCGACCGCTAAGAACTTGATGCCCGACTTTAAGACCGCATCGGCAATGGTGTTGATGTCCTGCTGCGAGGTGCAGTCAAAAACAATGGCGCGCGTGCCATTCTCCGCTAAGGCCTTGATCTTGTGTGACAGATAGTCGCTGCCGTGGAACAAGTCCTTTAAGTAGACCGGATTGGTGCGGTAGTTAAACTTCTCGGTAAAGAGATCCGCGACGCGCCCGCTGGCGGCTGGACGCAGATCGTCTAAGCCCACTAAGGACTTTTGGATCGGCTTGCCGTCGACCAAGATGTAGCCGCCAACATTGGAGCGCTTTAACGCCGGGAAGGCCGGAACCACAATCGCGACGCGATCGGGATCGCCTAAGGCGTCTAAGAACGCCTGGGTTTCGGTGCAGGTATTGCCCCGCATCGACGGGTCTATGCGCTTGGCATAGAGCTTGACGTCATTGGACTTCAAGAGCTTGCCGGCGTAGAAGACCATTTGATAACTTTGGTTGGGCATCAAGTAACGGCTGTTAGTTGAGTACACCAAGCAATCAAAGTTCTTGATGGCGGGATCTTTGATTCCACGCGAGCTCACTAAGGAGCACACGCTGGAGCGGTTCTTTTGCAGTAACGCACCAACCGCGCTCGCTCCGGTAATCTCATCTGCAATGACAACACATTTAGCCATAATTGATCCTTGTGAGCTCGAGGCAAAATCTAGGGCGGTGGGGGCACCGGCCGCGCTCAGGGGCTACGCCTAGCAAAGGGTCTATGCCTAGCAAAGGGGCTTCGCCTAGCAAGCTAAGCCTAGACGTCTGATCGCCTTAGCATAGCGCAAAACTGTGAATTTCAGGTTAATTGTGCGCCGCATGCGCTCTGGCGCGCGCTTACGCTGCATGGCGTCGCATGGCGCGGCACCGCCTGCTACACAAACTGTTGCGCACCGTGCCGCGCATTCATAGCGGCAGTGCGACGCAGATCTTAAATGCATTGGGCGCACCGCTGGGCCCAAGATTGATGCCTGAGCTAAGAAAAGGGGAAGCCCCGCCAGCCGCGCAATGGGGCGGTCCACCGCGCGGGCACAGGTTTCGCCGCAGGGCGGGGCGCTTTAGTTAGCCCAAGGTCGAGATGCGGGCACGCAACATCAGAATCGAGGATGGGACCACCGAGATCTCATCGACTCCAATGCGAATCAGCTCTTGGGTAAAGCCCTCGTCGGCAGCGAGTTCGCCGCAGACGCCGACCCAAATGCCGTGCTCGTGGGCGTTTTTGACCGTCATCTCGATAAGACGGATCACGGCGCGATGGTATGGGTTTAAGAAGCGCCCAACTTCGGCGTTTTGGCGGTCAACCGCCAAGGTAAATTGGGTTAAGTCGTTGGTGCCAATACTAAAGAAATCGACGTGCTCGGCTAACAGATCCGAGATAATGGCCGAGGCCGGGGTTTCAATCATGATGCCCAGCTCGACCTGATCGGAGTACTCCTTGCCTTCGGCCTTGAGCTCAGCCTTGACCTCATCGCAGATGCGGCGGCATTCCTTGACCTCCTCGACCGAGGAAATCATCGGGAACATGATGGCCAGGGTGCCATACACCGAGGCGCGATAGAGCGCACGCAGCTGGGTCTTGAAGACCTCCGGACGCGACAGGCAGATGCGCACTGCGCGCATGCCCATGGCCGGGTTTTCCTCAGGCTTGAGCATGAAGTAGTCAGCGGTCTTGTCCGCGCCAATATCTAAGGTACGGATGACGACCTTCTTGCCTTCCATCCCCTGTAAGGTCTCTTTGTAGATCTCATACTGGGTCTCTTCGCTCGGGTAATCTTGCGAGGAGAGGTAGATATACTCCGAGCGGAACAGGCCAATACCCTCGGCATCCGAGGACTTTACGAGGTCTAGATCCGACACCGCGCCGATATTGGCGTAGAGGTTGATCTTGCGCCCCGACAGGGTACGGGTTTCCTTACCGCGAAATTGCTCTAAGCGTGCGCGCAGCGCATCTTCTGTGCGCTTGCGTTCGGTATAGGTGGCAATGGTCTTCTCGTCGGGGTCGATGATGACGACACCGGCGCCGCCATCGACAATCGCCATCTTGCCCTCGAGCTCGTTCTTTAAGGCCGGGCCAATATTGATGACCGCAGGTAGGCCTAGGGTACGAGCGAAGATCACCGTGTGCGAGCGCGAGGATCCTTCCGAGGTTAAGATGGCGCGCACCATGTCCTGATCGAGCTGGACCGTCTCGGAGGGCGCTAAGTCATCGGTGGCTAGGATAATCGGCTCGTTGGAGTTGAGCGGGTAAGGTCCCTTTAAGCGGGTACCATTGCTTAAGATGTCACCTAAACGGCGCGAAACATCGACTACATCGGCCGCGCGGCCTTGCATATAGTCGTTGTCCATCTTGCTGAACATCTCAGCAAAGCGCGCGCCGGTGACGTCAACGGCGTACTCAGCGTTGGCCTGTTCCTCGCGGATGGTGCTTTCAATGGCCTCAACGTAGTCCGGGTCATCGAGCATCATCTGGTGAATCTGGAACACCACCGCGTTTTGCTCACCTAACTTCTCGACCGTGGCCTCATAGAGCGAGGCTAATTGGGCAATGGCAATGGAGCGAGCTTGCTCAAAGCGCGCCACTTCCGCCTCAACATCCTCAACCGACTGCTTGGCCGAGGGCTGGGCGCTGCGCTGTAAAAACGAGATGCGGCCCATAGCAATGCCGCGGCTGGCCGGGTTGCCGCGCAGCACGAGGTGGTCGTCGCCCACTTCGCTCTCTAAGGCGCCGCCTGCGTCTTGGTGCGCCGTCTGTAAGTTCGCCCAGGCACTCTCATCGGTCACCATGGTGGGAGCGGCCGCCGGGGACGCGGCCGGGCTGTGAGCGGCGGCGGCCCCCTCATCAAGCTCTTGGTGCTCCAGCTCTGACTCTACTTGGGCGTCGTTTGAGTTATAGGACAGACCCGAGATGGCAAAGGCACTGGCCGGCGGCTCATGGGGCGGCGTGAGCTCAGGATTTAACGGGGTATCGCTGGTTAAGGCGGAGGCGAGCGCCGCGACATTGGCTGCGGCATCCGCTGCTTGCTGCGCCGCAGCGGCCGCAACCTGAGCGGCGGTTTCAGCTTGCTGTAAGGTCTTAGCTACTTCCGCCTCGGTGTTAGGCAGCGATGCACTCTGTGGCGCACTCTGCGGCGCACTCTGGGGCGGCTGCACCGTCGGGGTCGGGGTGAGCGTCGACGTAGCGGAGGGAAGGGAAGCTAGGTTCGCGGCGGGGCTTACAGTTGGGGTATCAGCGGCAGTAGGGGCGGGCGC
>DXIF01000214.1 GCA_019113025.1 Candidatus Anaerobiospirillum stercoravium
CAGCAAGCGCAGCTGGTAAGGACTTAGCCGCTAAGGATTCTGCCGCGCAGCAAAAGCTTGTGGCGGCTCAGGCGTCTGTGGTCGCTACCGCGTCTAATGTCGCCATTGCACCTAATGTTGTCGCGGCAAACGTTAAGACGCATTCTGCGTCTACAACTCAGCCCCAACCAGCCCAGCCGCAAGCAGCGCCGCGCGCCTCAGGCGAGCAGATTATCTTTAGTCATCCGTCCGTAGACGAGATAAGCGCACCTGAGGCTCACTTAACGTCACTGTCTCAATCCATGGCGATGCTGGCGGCGACCGCCCCTCGCACCAAAGTTAAGTTCAAGTACCCGAAGCAAGCTCAATTAGAGTCGGCAGTGACAGCAGCTGCCAAGGCGGAGTCTACCCCAGCGCAAGCTTCTGTTGGGGCGGGCGCGGCGGCCACGGCGCCGCAGCTTTCGGGGGTCGATCGCATTCGTCTGGTCGCGGCGCTGAGCTGCGAGCCCTGTGACTATGCTAAGTTGCAGGCGGAGTCGGGCCTAAGCCGGGAGCAGCTGAAGGCGCTCCAGCACGAGGCCTTGACGCAAGGCTTAATTCCATGGTGCCAAGCCCAGCATCAGTTAGACCAAGAGCATCACGCTCAAGCTCAGCTGCCTCAGCTTAAGCAGAAGGTCGACTGCACAGCCAGTGACCTGTTTGGGCAAGCCGCCGCGGAGGCGGTACACGCGCAGGGCTTAAGCCCAGAGCAAGTTGCTCAGCTGTTACTGTTTGATAACGCCGAAGATGTCGACGCTTTGGTCGAATTGTATTACTCCGACGCAGAGCCTAAGGCGCCACAAGATACGCCTGCAACTGCGCCGACGGAGCACAGCACCGGGGCGGGCGCCCCGACCCAGGATGCTGCTGCGCTATCTGAAGTCTCTTCATCCCCAGCGGCGTTAGCTCAAACGAGCGCCGATTCCGTAGCTAAAACGGCGCAGCCGGACGCGGCGGCACCTACTGCCACCAGCGGCACTGACCCCGCGCCTGCCGCAGCCGCTGGGCCTGAACCGGCTCAGCCGCAAGCTGCTGCTGCAAGCGCTCCTAATGCCGCTGCGGCCCCGGTCACGGGAGCTGCACCGCTTAAGGCCAGCGCAGCCGCCGCGCCTAAGCCTGCTGCTTCGACCAGTGCTCCTGCTGCCAACGCCGTTGGTCCGGCTCTGGCGGTGCCTCCGCATGAGGACCGTCAGGTGATGGTCAACCCGGCTCAGGCGGCAGGTTCCGCGGCACAAGATGCGCCACCAGACGCGGCGGCCGCGGCGTTGAGCGCTCTTAATGGTGCCAGCCGCATCGCTTTAGCGGCCGCTTTCTTAAGCGGCAAGTTTACGCCTGAGCAGCTGACGCATGCCGCGCCGGGACTCACGCCCGACGCGCTGGCGCGCCTTAAGGCTGAGCTTGCGGCGGCTAATCTTCTTGAGTGGAGCATCGATCAGCGCTACTTAGACCAAAAGCAAGGCTTGGGGTCGCAGCTGACGCTTAAGCCTGAGTTGTTAGTGGAGCGCGCGGCCTTAGTTGAGTTTCGGGCCGCGGCGGTGCAGGGCGTGCTCACTAAAAAGATGGCGGCCGCACAGGTGGCCGCGCTGCTAGACCTAGCTGAGTCTTCAGTGACCACCTGGGTGCAAGAGGCAGAGGCTCAGGGCTATGAGGCGTGGCTTGAGACAACGCGGGAGCGCTTGCAGCAAGCTCAGGAGCACGCCGCAACCGTAAGTTCTGAGCCGCAGTTACGCCCGGTGAGCGGGCGCCGCTTAATCGAGCTGGTGGCCGCGCATTATGCTAAGGGCTTTTCACCGCGCCTGTTGGGCCAAATCGCAGGCGTCAGTCAGTCCGCCCTTGAGGCGCAGTTGGTGCAGCTTAAGGCGCAGGGCTTGTACGCGTGGTGCCAGAGCCAATACTTAGCAGACCGCGCTGACCCTGAGCTCGCGCGGTTGTTAGCGCGCGAGGATGAGCACCCGCTGCCCCCTGATTTTCAGGTCGAGCGCAGGAGCTTAGCCCCGTTTAAGCAGGCGGCGGTACAAGCGCTGCGCGCGCCGGGCAATAGCCCTGAGGCAGTAGGGGCCATCCTAGGTTTGGATCCCGTGCAAATTAAGGCTTGGTTCTTAGCTGAAGCGAGCGCCCCGGCGGCTTCCGCTGCCCCGCAAGCCCCAGAGCCGGTTGTACCTGCAGCCCCGGTTGCGCAAGCTGCGGCGCCCGCGGCAGCGGACGCCGCTGCCCCGGAGCTTGCGGGGACGCAGCGCGTCAATGTGCTAATTGAATTGCTCGAGTGCGAGCAAGCGGGCATTGACCATGAGAGCGTCTGCCGTGTTTATGGCTTGAGCGCCCCCGCGGCCACCGCCTTGATTAAAGAGGCCGGTGCCATGGGCTTGGTGGCCTGGTGTGAAGCGCAAGCCGAGCCCGAGCGCGCCGCATCAGGTCGCGCCCCAGTGCCTCCGCGCGATGGCAGCTTGCTTCCGGCCTTTCAGCTGGCAGCAGTTGAAGCTGTGCTCAAACAGGGGCGCTCCGTGGCGACGGTCGCATCCTTGCTTCATTTGCCGCGCGGTCAGTTAGCCACTTGGAGCTCCCAGGCGATGATTCAGGGCTTTGAGCATTGGGCCCAAAGCTTCGATCCGCGCAGTCAGGACTTGGCCTTAGGCGCGCAGTATTGGGAGGAGGAGCAGGCGTTAGCGGAGCAAGAAGAGCCGGGGGATGCGCCGCAGGTCGCGGCAGCGGCGCCGCCTGATGAGCTCATTTCCCTGGAGCTTAAGCACACGGCGCTGCAGGCGGTGCAGGAGCAAGGCCATAGCCCGGAGCTGGTGGCTCAGATTATGGGGCTGAAGCTTGAGCAGCTTCAGGCTTGGCTTAAGCCGACCGCGGCGACTACACCGACTGCGCTGCCGACGGCGGCGCCGGACAAGAGCGATGCTAACTTAAGCAACTTAAGCGGGGAGCGTTGTCTTAGAATTGTGGCCGCCTATCGCAGCGCTCAATTAAGTAGCGCGGAGCTGTGCGCGCGCTATCAGGTGAGCGAGGTGCAGGTCCGAAGCTTAGTGCAAGCGGCGCAACAGCAAGGCTTGATTTCCTGGGCAAAGGCCCAGCGCGAGCGCGATGACCGTAGTGCTGAGGCCGCGGCCTTGGCGCGGCGCGACTGCGTGCAGCTGGGGCTTGATCTGAAATTAGATGAGGTCGCTGGGCTGCGCTATGAGGCCGCCCGCGCCGTGCTGCAAGATGGCATGGCGGCAGTAGCGGTAGCGGCGCTTTTGGGGCTGCGCTTGCCGCAACTTATGGCTTGGGTGCAGGAAGCGCAGGACCATTAAGGGCGCGCGCTTGGTGCGCGCAACACCAACCAGACGCTGGCCAGACTAATGGTCTTAAGCTCGGGGAAACCGGCGGCGCTACAGTGGTGGTGGATATAGCGCTGAATTGAGCGCATGGTCCACGGATTACGCCCGCGTCGCCCGCTCAAAGCAAGCTCAGGCGGGCTTTGCGTCAGATAGAGCGTGCGCATCCAATGCTTGGCCGCACTGGAGATTTTAGGCGCCCGCCCCGCCTTAGGCCAAGTGTTAAGCGCTTGTTTAATATTGCCGTCGTGCTGATAGAGCACGCGCAGGTGATGGCCAATGGTGGTAGGGCTCAGCTTCAGCGCTTGCGCCATCTCCTCATTGCTATAGCCTTGGGCGCACAGTAAGTAAATCTGCGCGCGGCGGCGCCGTCCGGGCGTTTCGTGCGGGTTAGAGCTAATGGTTTGGAGCTTGATTAAGTCCTGGGGCGTGAAGCGCACCTTAGTACGGGGACGGGTCATGGGCTGGTTACTTGGATGAAAGGCCGCGGGCCTGTGCTTTTGGGAGCGGTTATGAGCTAAGTGAAGGTGCTTTTAGGGTAACATGTAACTGATTAGATTTCACAATCCCAAGTCGGCTTCACCACAAAAGCCTGATCGATCCGCCCTATAAGATGTGGCGGCTATGACAAATGAGATCTTTATATGCCAAAACTGTATTACGCGGGAGCGCCCACGGTCCATGCCGCGGCCGGGCCGAGCACGCGGGTTCCGATCAATCTCAGTGGCAATCGGCGCATTCTGCTGATTGCTGCCTATTTAGCCTCAGGGCGCAAGGTCGAGGCGACCGCGGAGCGCTTTGGGGTGACCCCGCAGGTGGTCACGACCTTGCTTGCCGAGGTTGAGGCGCAGGGCTTAGTGCCTTGGTGCCAGCAGCAGCGCATCTTGGACTATAGCTCCTCGCAGGCCCAAGCCTTACGGGCCCAAGAGCAAAATGACAGTATTGCCCAAAGCCTCGGGCGCAACCCAGATCTCGCCACCATTGACGCCTTTCGCTTGGCCATGGGCGCGGCGCTCTCGGTCTATCAGTTAGATCCAACTTCGGTCGCTAATTTATTTGATCTGCCCCCAACGGTCGTGTTTAACCTCCAGCGCAAGGTGCGCGCACAGGGCTTTGAGAGCTGGTCCCAAGACTTTAGCCGCGCCGATTTAGACTTGGTGCAGCCGCACAAGAAGATGCTTTCAACCTTGGTGCCGCAGCCGCCGAAACCAAGCGCCCCCAAGGGCGAGCGCTTGAGCTTAAAGCCTAATGCCAAATTTACGCGGCCTAATGCGGGCGCCTTTAATGGCAACACGATTGCCGCGGCCGCGACGCCTACGTCTCCGCTGGCTATGTCCGGGCAAGCCAGTGGCGAGCGGCGCATATTTATTACCCTCACCGCGTTAAGCGGGGCGCAAACGGCTCAAACGCTGGCTGCGCGCTTTAAGGTCGCGGTTAGCGACATTGAAGCGTGGGTGGCCGCGGCGCGCCAGCAAGGTCTTTTGGAGTGGTGCCAAGCGCAGCGTAAGTTAGACGAAGAGCCGCAAATGGTCTTGCTCTTGGCGCGCGAGCGTATGCAAGCGCAGCCTAAGTTTGATGCACGCACCTTTGCCTTGATGCAAGTGACGGCAGTCAAGGCGGTGTTAAGCCAAGGTTTAACTCAAGCCAAGGTCATTAAGATCTTCGGTCTAGCCGACTCGGCCTTAGATAAGTGGGTGGCCCAAGCTCAAGAGCGCGGCTTGGCGGCTTGGTCGGCTCAAATCACGGCGGCGGCTAATCAAGCCGTCGCGGCGGCTGAGCCCGAACCGCCCACCGCATCCGCGCCCAAGACGCCGCGGGTGTTCACCGCCGCGCCTACGGTTGAGCCAGAGTCTGAGTCTGAGCCTGAGCCAGAGTCTGAGTCTGAGCCTGAGCCTGAATCCGCGTCTGAGTCCGATCAGACCGAGTCTGGCCTCACTGGCGCCGACTGCATCCGGGTACTGGCGGCTTATCTTAGTCAGCAGTACTCAGTGCCGGAGCTTACGGCCGCAAGTGGTTTGAGTGCAGCAGACCTCAAGCGCTTTAAGCGCGAGGTAAAGGAGCAAGGCTTAATTGCTTGGTGTTTAGCGCAGCACAAGCGCGACCAAGATAGTACGCGTCCGTCAGCGTTTAAGCTCCAGGTCGATTGCAACCACCTTGATTTATTTATTGAGACTGCGGTGGAAGGGGTGCGCTCGCAGCACTTTACCGCCGAGCAAGTGGCCGCGATTTTACTGCTCGATGCCGCCGAAGTCGCGGCCTGGGTTGATCTTTATCAGCAAGAAGATACCACCATGTCACAACCACAACCGGAAACTCCGGCCCCTCAGGACCAGTCCTCGGACTTAGCCGCCAAGCTTGCGCAGCTTTATCCGTACCTTACGGCCCCGGCACACGATGCCCCGGGCGCGCATCAACGCAGCCGCATCACGGGCGCCACGCGCGTTGCCTTGGCAGCTGCTTTCTTAAGCGGTAAGTTTAACCGGGGGGAATTGCTGCAAGCCTCCGCATCAGACGACTTCCCAGCATACGTCTTTGAGAATACGCGCCGTGACCTCAGACGCAACTTGCAAGAAGGAAGTTTGCTGCCATGGCTTATACAGCAGCACAGCTCCGACCAGCGCGCCGGCTTTGGCCATCAGCCTAAGCTCAAGGAGCAGTTCTTGATTGACCGTGCCGCCTTGCCTGAGTTTAGAGTCGCCGCCGTTGAGGGGGTGCTTGAGCATCAGCTCCCTTATGAGCAGGTTGCGGCGCTATGTGGCGTGCGCCCGGACGAGGTGGCATCTTGGGTCAAGGACGCCCAAGCTCAGGGCTTTAAGGCTTGGCGTCAGGCGCAATGCCAGCTCTATCACTCCTTTGAGCAACAGCAGGAGCTACCCCGTGAGGCCACCGCTGGTTTACTCAAGATCAGTGGGCGGCGGCGCATTGATTTGCTCGCAGCTTGGTTGAGCGGCGGCTTTACCCAAAGCGATCTAGCCCAAGCGGCCGGTACCAGCTTGGGCCCGATCAAAAATATGATCTCATCCATCAAGGAAAAGGGTCTGTATGAGTGGTGCCAAATCCAACGCTTAATTGACCAACACCACAGCGGTGCGGCGCGCATCTTAAGTGCTGAGCAACAGCATCCGCTAGAGCCGGTGATGATGATTGACCGCGCAACCTTGCCGCAGTTTAAGGAGGCAGCCTTGGATGCGGTGCGCCATCACGGGGCTACAGTTGAGGAGGCAGGCCAAGTCTTAGGGCTTGAGCCTAAGCAAATTCAGGCCTGGCTGGCGGATGCTGAGGTTGAGCCTCAAGCCAATACCGGGGCCGAATCCGCCGCGGCAGCTTCGGTCGTAACGCTCCCGGATGAGCTCAGTGGCGCGCAGCGCATCAATCTGCTCATTGAGTTGCTGTTGTGCGAGCAAGCTGCGGTCAGCTATGAGGGCGTGTGCCGCACCTATCAGTTGAGTGCGGACGTGGCAGCGGCCTTGCTGCGTGCAGTTGAGGCTGAGGGCTTATTTAACTGGTGTGAAGCGCAGCGTCAGCGCGATGAGAACCAGCCACTCAAGATGCAAGTTACGGTGCACGATGGCGGCGTCGTGGATGCCTTTAAGGTGGCAGCCGTTGAGGCCGTGCTCAAGCACGGGCGCTCGGTGGCGACGGTGGCGCAAATCTTGAGCCTCAAGCGCTCGGAGTTAGCGGTTTGGAGCTCCAGTGCCATGGTGCAGAGCTTTGATCAGTGGGTGCAAAATTTCTCGGCGCGCAGCCGCGCCTTAGCTTTGGGCTACCAAGGGGCGGGTCATGCCGCCCAGCCTCAAGCTAAGCTGCAAGCTGAGGTAGCAAGCGCAACTGCGCCTAAGCCTCAGATCGTGAGCGCCGCCGCTCCCGCAGGTGCGCAAGCTCAGGGCAAGCAGACTCAGCTTAACAACGCGAACCGCTATAGTGGCAATCGCCGCATTGCGATTGTCGCAGCGGTGTTAGCCGGGGTGCAGATGGCGCAGATTGCGCGCGCATGCCCGATTAGCAATCCGTCGATTTCGCGTTTCGTCAAGAACGCCCGCGAGAAGGGACTCTTTGCCTGGTGTCAGCAGCAGCGTCTATCCGATCTCACCAAGGCCGATTGCGCTGAGCTCTTAGCGCAAGAGGCGCAGCAACACTGCTCGCTGCTGGAGCTTGATTACCACGAAATCCCGGAGTTCAAGCAAGCGGCCCTTCAGGCTGTGCAGCAAGGCCATGATCCCAAGGAAGTAGCCTCGGTGCTGGGCTTAGACTTAGAGCGCCTGCAAGCGTGGCTCAACCCAGCGGCAGCGCCGACGGCTCAGGCAACGTCAGGTGCCAAGCCTGAAGCTCAGCCTGATACTAAGCCGGCGGCCACTCCAGCTCAAGGCGCGGCGTCGGCCGTAGCTGCTGATCCGGCGGTAACTCCCAGCGCGGTCTCAAGTGCGGAGGTTAGCGCCGACTTAAGCGGTGAGCGCTGCATTCGCATTGTCGGGGCTTACCTCAGTGCTCAATTCACCGGTGCGCAGATTGCGGCTCACTACCAAGTAAGCGAGGAGCAAGTCTTAAGCTTGGTGCGTGAGGCGCAGCAAGAGGGCCTAGTGGCTTGGGCCCAAGCCCAGCGTAAGCGCGATGAGAGCTCTGAGGCAGCGCAGCGCCGTGCCGAGAGCGATCGCTTAAAGCCGGGGCTCGACTTGGACTATGGCTCGATTGAGCCCTTCCGCTTGGCGAGCATCCTTGCGGTGCAGCACTTGGACCTAAGTCCTATTGAGGTTGCAGGTCTCTTCAACCTGCGCTTATCCCAAGTCATCACTTGGGTCAGTCAGTTCCAAGCTCAGAGCAAGAGCTGAGCGCGCAGTTAGAGCTCACCTCAGGTGAATTAATCAGGTGAACTAAAAGATAGGGGCTGCACCACCGTGCGGCCCTTACCTTATCGCGCATAACTCCAGCGCCGCGTCGTTACTGCCGCGCGTAGGGCTTGCGCTCCAGCGCCAAGCTTGCGGCCAAGGGTACTAAGGGTAAGGGGGCGGTAAGACGCCCAGCCTAAAGATACCCAGCCTAAGCTCCGTACCAAGCCGTTAGGCCGCTGCTGGGCGGGGGCGGGCGCCTTGTCGCCTAGTAAATGCTGGTCGCAGCTGTTCTGGGGGCACTGTTGGGAGGGCCAAGCCATGCTCAAAGAAAGGTAGGGGCTCGCTCTTAGGAGCGAAGGATGGTATGTCTTAAGGAGCTGCGGTCGATGCGGCGCTAAGTCGGCGCTGCGCGCCAAGCCGTTGAGTCTAGTCTTAGCTGGTAGGGATGGCATCAGGTATCACTCAGCTCTAGGGAAGATAGCGCTTTTCAAGCGCCCGCTCCCTAAGGTCGCTCTGCTGGGGCTTAAGCTACCGGGTAAGCCGCTACTGTGAGAGGCTTATGAGCCGTGACTTGGGGCTCAGGTTAGACTGGGGCTCAGCGTTAGGGGCTCTGTGCAGTACCGCAGCCTTTGAGCTCACTGGATGCACGCACTGGCAAGCCGCTCATCTTAAGCAACTTACCAACCTGCCAGGCATTACCTTCAGCTGAAGGGACGCCCACTGGAGCGCTGTGGTCTTAAGCTATACCGGGTAAGGCGCTACTGAGAGAGGCCTATGAGCTGTGACTTGAGGTGCAGGTGAGGCTGGGGCTCAGTGTTAGTGACTCAGTGCTGAGCTCGGCGCTACGCTCTCAGCTAAAGGGGAGATAGCCTCTTAGGCTAAGGGTACTCTCAGCTCAGACGAAGCGCCCGCTCCCTAAGGTCACTTTGCTTGGTCTTAAGCTACCGGGTAAGCCGCTACTGAGAGAGGCTTATGAGCTGTAACGTGGGGCTCAGGTTAGGATGGAGCTCAGAGTTAGGGGCTCTGTGCCGATCTCAGCGCTCGCAGCTAGAGGGGAAATATCCTCTTTGGCGAATGATACTGTCCAGCTCAGACGAAGTGCCCGCTCCCTTAGGTCGCTCTGCTTGGTCTTAAGCTACCGGGTAAAGAGCTACTGAGAGAGGCCTATGAGCTGTGACTTGCTAAGCTTGGTCTTAAGCCTTAGCTATAGGGAAAGCCCCTTCCGGGATAACAATATGAGTTGCTGCTTTGGGCGCAGGTTAGGCTGGGGCTTTGAGTGAATGGCTCTGTTTCGCACTGCTGTTGGCAGGTTCAGGGGATGACCTTGGCCGGTAAGGCGCTAAGCTCACGCTTTGCGGTCAAACGTCGGGCTTTACCTTAGCCGGTAGGGATAGCTCCTTGTAGCACTAAGCTATAGGGGAGATATCATCTTAGTCTGGTAGTACGCAGCTGGTACTAAGCGCATGCTCCTTAGGGACGCTATCGGATGGGATAAGTGTGTGGCACAAGAAGGTCAAGTTACCGCAGCGGCCTAGCCTTTGGGCGCTAGCTTTGTCTCTTAGAGGCGTTCATTAGGGAAGGCTAGTCAATCGGCCAAGATTGCTACCTGCTACTATGTTGAGTCGAGGCTCATAGACTGAACTTTACCGCGCAATTGTTCGGGGTGCGGGCGCTTGTACCAATCAGCTCTAGAAGGAGTGTAGATAGCCGCTTAGGGGTAGGGGCTTAACGGCCTTGTTGTAGGGTATCCGCTAGCAGTTGTTACTATTCTCGGCGCCTAGAGTTCATAGGGAAACGCTGGCGGGAAAGGCATGAGGTCAGAGTCGTGGCTCACTAAGCTTTACCGTTGATATTAGATGGCGGGGGCTTAGGGAGCAGGTGCGGGCGCCTGGATTGGTATGGCAAGCTTATAGGCGAGATCACCGCTTAAGCATAATTGGGTTAGAAGCGTCATGGCGCAACAGCAACAATTAAGAGGGACGCTCGTCTACGGTTCTCGGTATTACCGCTTACGTAGTCTACCGCCTACGTCGGTGGCGTGACTTCCCTGAAGATTTAGGAACAGTGATGCACCGGGCACCTTAGAGCCATGTTTGGGGAGGGGGCTTAAAATAATTTAAGACAGTCAAATAAGCCTGCAAGCTGTCTATAAGTATAATTGCAAAATTTGTTTGTTAAATATACGTTTGTTGCGAAAACAGGGCGATAGGGGGGCGGGCGCCTCAAAGCTCAAGCGCATCGTAGCGGCTGTTGCTGGGTTTGTTGTCTCTGGGGTAATGGATATCACCACGTAGCAGTGAGCAGTGATTGCTGCTATTAGCGTAGTTGTATTTTAACGTAAGGTGAAAATCTAGAAATCAAATCGACTGAAACAATGCTGCTTTGTCTCGTTGGCGAGCACAGGGATAGGTATCAGCCAGCAGCCTGAGCTCCGCCCCTCTTTAAGACCTTTAGCCTTTGAGGCACAGGGGCTGCATCTTGGCACTGGTCTACCAGTCACTGCGCGCCTAAACGTGGGCGGTTGTTGAACTCATGAGGGAGAAGTCCCCGCAAGGTTCCCACCCCCAAGCTGGGGCCTAGGGTAGGGCTGTTACCCCTACGGGTAGGGTACCCCTATGGGGCCCCTCATTCGGCTCATCTGGACTAAGTGGGTCTATGGTGGTGTGATGTAAGAGTCCTTTCTTGCTGACTTGCCGACCTTTGGGCTTCAGTCCTGTCCGGGGGCGCAGCTGCCCCTAAGATCGTCAGTCCGATCCAAACTAAGATGGCGCTATCCGGTAAGCCGCAGATCCCTGCGTCCAAGCCACCCGCATAGTTTCGGGCGCAGCTCAGCGCTGGCGGGTTAACCGGCGCGCCGCCGCGCCGATGCGCCACGAAGCCATCTGGGGGCCGTCAGGCCCGCAGGTGGGTGAGCGGGGCATAAACCCTGAGCGTAAAGCCCTAACAATTGGTGCAAACCGCTAATTTAAGCCTTTTATACGCGCAAACGCGCTTAAGCCAGTCAATTAACCTGAGCAATGTAGTAACAGGAAAAGAAGCGTCACAACGGCGCCCAATAGGGGTGGATGAGTCGAGGCTAGGGGTAGGGGAGGGCAGTCTTATCTCCATACCCGCGGGGCTCTCGACTGGAGGATAGCTCCATCGCCTCTCTTGACCATGACCTAAGCTACCATGGAGGCGTCAGCCAGCAGCCTGAGCTCCGCCCCACTTTAAGACCTTTAACCTGTGGGGCACGGCGGCCGTATCTTGGCACAGGGGGGCTACCAGTCACTGTGCGCCTAAACGCGGTCGGGGTGAGCTTATGAGCGAGAAGCCCCGCAAGGATCCCCATCCCCAAGCTGGGGCATGGGGTAGGGCTGCTACCCCTAAGGGTAGGGTACCCCTATGGGTCCCCTCATTCGGTTCAGCTGGGCTAAGAGGGGCTATGGTGGTGTGACGTAAGAGCCCTTTCTTGCTGACTTGATGGCTCCAGTCCGGGGCCGCAGCTCGCCCCTAAGACCGCAAGCCTGCTCTATGCTTAGATGGCTCATATCTGACAAGCCCATGGCTCCAACCATCCTAGACCCAGGGAGCGCCAAGTTGAGCTTCGGATAGCCGTTTAGCACTGAGGGTTAACCGGTGCGCCGCCGCGACGATGCGCCGCGAAGCCATCTGGGGGCTGTCAGGCCCGCAGGTGGGTGAGCGGGGCATAAACCCTGAGCGTAAAGCTCTAATAATCGCTACAAACCGCTAATTTAAGCCTTTTATACGCGTAAGTGCGTCTGAGTCAGCTAATTAACCTTGAGCAATGTAGTTACAGGCAAAGAAGCGTCATAGCGGCGCAAAATAGGGGTGGCTGAGGTGAGTGCTGCCGATCGGAGGTACTCTGCGCACCGGGGCCCCTTGGGCACTTGTGCCCAAAGGCTTCCAGGCTGGGATAGGGGCCTGCGGGGTGCCGTCCCAGAATCTAAGGGGCTTACTTAGTCTGATGGGCGTTTAGCGCTCGGAGCTGGGGCCATCCGCCACTTGCTTTGGGTGGCGCTGAGCTGAGTGTCAGCTGGGCTTAAGCTCCGGCCCGGTGGGCGCCGCGGTGACTACCCTTAAGCTAGCTCAGAGCTAGTCCTAAGACTAAGCTTGTTGACGCGAAGTTGCGCGGACTTGCTGGACTGAGTTCGACCAGCCCCGGAGGCACAACCAGCAGCTGGGCCGCAGCCTGCGGTTCAGCTATGATATGCCTGAGTGTGCGCAACGCGTTATGATGATTTTTGCTGCTTTTCGACTTTGTTTAGATTATGTTAAATCTTGGCAGAGGCACTATATAGTAGGTGCACCTGCACATCTCGCGCGTCGCTGGAGCTTGGCGGCTGCGTAGCAGCTTGGTTGTAGCTGCTGGAGGTCTGGTTTGGTCTTGCTCTGAGGTGTGTCTGGTTGACTGGTTAGCTGGGTTGAGCTGCGCCTTACTGGGCGATTGGGTCATGGTGGCACGGTGGTTTGGTTTGGCTGGTTGTGGCAGCGCCTACTACCTAAATTTAACATAACTACCATTATGCGAAGTTCGCTAACGCAGCGCTATATGATCCAAAATTCAAAATTTGGCACCCAGCACCAAAACCAAAATCCCAAGTCAGCGCTCACGCGCTCAGACCATAACCAGCTCGTCCGCACTTGCTGACCTAAAGGTCAAGTCGGACGAGCGGCGCACTTCGTACAACAAATGGTCGGAGCTGAACCTCAAGTACACCGCCGGACTAACATCGGCTCGACCGCCCACAGGCGGTCGGCTCGGTGTAGGTCGATGCCGATGGCGGTCTAAGTCCGGTTGCACCTCCGGGCTGATGCCCGGGACGGCGCAACCGAGAGTCGGGGCGTCTAACCCCAAAGTCGTCTCTAATCCTGGGTCGGGGCAAGAAGGTCTCTAAGGG
>DXIF01000215.1 GCA_019113025.1 Candidatus Anaerobiospirillum stercoravium
GGTATCTTGAGCTTGCCATCAGTCATGACGATGCACCGATTTTTCAACGAAACGATTTTCGCCCCCGCCCCACGCCGTCAGCCATAGCGGCAGCGCTTGCAGTAGCGGCGCCGGATGTAGGGACGCGACGGGCCTACCGAGCACAACAACGGGGGCCACCCACGGGATAAGCGGTGGCTTCCTTTCTACCGATTGCAGGCCTCAAGGCCTAACTTGGCGCTATCGTGCGCCTAAGGACGTGTCATCATGCCACTCTTGGCTTTAGCGCACCGAGTGCGCCGCAAATCTGAGCGCAGTGCGACCTTATTGGTTGTAAGCTGTGTCAGCCTCGCTTTGTTCTTAACCTCGTACATCAGCAACGCCCTGACCGTGGCGGTTCCCTACTTTGTCGGGCTCTACCATTGCCCTCCGCATTTGGTGACCTTAGCGATTAGCGGCTATGCCACCGCCCTAGCTTGCATCTTACTGCCGGCCTCCATTGGCGCGCGCCACTTAGGCAACAAGCGCCTCTTTGTCTGGGGCTTAATGGGCTGCGCACTGACCACGGCCTTAATCACCATCGCCCCCAATGTCTGGCTTTTATTGGTGGGACGCCTGCTCCAAGGCGCCAGCGCCGCCTTATGCCTCAGTACCGCCATGGCCTTAATCGCCGAGCAAGTGCCACCCCAGCAGCGTTTTGGTGCCATCGGCATTGCAGTATGCTTAACCTATGTGGGCGTCTCAACCTCGCTGAGCTTGTCGGGCTTTATCATCGACTCAATCGGTTTTGAGTGGATGTTCTACTTAAGCGCTGTAGGCTTTGCCCTGCTCAGCATCGCTGCGCGCAAACTGCCTAAGGTTCAAGTTGCCCCCACCAGCCAGCGTTTACCGCTGACCAAGATGGTCTTATTTGCTTTAGGCATCGGTCTGTTCTTGCTTTCACTTACCACCTTAGCCACCCAAGAGCTGGCCCCATATGGCCTCTTAATTGCCCTAGCGCTGATAGCGCTGGTGGCCCAACGTGACTACGTGGCCAGCAAGCACCATAACTGCGCCGCGCCGCACCGCGCCACGGACCAGCCTCCTGCCACCAAGCACAGCGCTGCGGTCATCCCGGTCCACTTCTTACAGCACAACCGCGCCTTCTTGGCCTGCTTCTTAGTCAGCGTCACCGCCTATTTCTCGGTCATGGCCGAACCGGTGTTATTGGCCCTATTCTCCCAGTTCACCTTGGGCCTATCAGCCAGCACCGCAGGCTTAATCGTGGTAGTACAGCCCGTGACCATCGCGGTGGTCTCGGCCTTAACCGGGCGCCTGACGCGCTACTTAAGCGGTAACGCGGTGGTGACCTTAGGCTTAGTCATCCAGACCTTGGCTTTAGGCTCCTTTGTCTTCATCGATGAGAGCACCACCCCACTGGGCTTAATCGTGCGCCAGCTCTTTGTCGGCACCGGCTTTGCCCTGTTCTCGGCGCCCAATACCACGCTGCTGACCTTTGCCGTGGGTAAGGCCAACTTAGCTCTGGCCTCAAGCACCCAGCAGGTGGGGCGCTCCTTAGGGCAAGCGGCAAGCCTCGCTTTAGTCTCCCTGATTGTCTCAGCGGTAGTGACCGCAGCGCCCGAGAGCAGCAACTACCCCGTGCAATTTGCCCACGCCACGGTCATTATCTTAGCCGTGAGCGCCCTGTCCGGTCTGCTGGGCATCTTAGCCTCGGGCTACGGCTGGTACCTAGCGCGGCAAGCCGCAGCGACCGCACTCAAGCAGCCTAAGGCCCAGCCGAGCGCCACCAAGCCGTCCGCCGCCCCTGCCGCGGTCGGAGCGGACTAAACCCAACCTTGAGCCCTACCACCCCTAATTACTAAGCAGGCTCGGCCCGCAAGGCCGGGCCTGCGGCGTGTATGTGCTAGCGCGGGCGGAGCGAATGTGAGCATCCGCACGTTTTGCAGTTTTGTCCGGGCTTTGCCGCCCGTCGGCCATCTCTGTTAACTTTTGCCTAGCTGGTACGTGTTAGAATCGGACTTAAGTGCAAGTTTGCGTCTGAGTCTTGGACGAACAGACGCGACCGCGATAGCAGCGGTGGCAGCGCGACGAGAGAAGGGGGAAAGAGTGGCTAAAATTCCTAACGCGGGCTTTGTGTCCTACCTCGGCAGCTATGGGCTGGGGAGCAATTTGCAGTTTGATGAGCACGTCGCCAAAATAGCCGACAAGTATGGGATTCAATCCCTCGAATTTGAGCTGCCGCGCCAACAAAGCTACCGCGAGGCCATCGCTCGGGTCATCGCGCACCACCACTCAACTCTGATTTTGCTCTCAGGGCGCGCCGGTGACGGCAAGACCCACTTTTTGCGCACCCTCTTTACCTCAGCTGACTATATCGGGGGCACCACGCACCTGTGGAACCAAAGTCCCAACTGCTTTGAATTTCAAAAGCAAACGCAGCACGGCCCCATCACCTTTACTTTAGTCAAGGACTTCACCTCAAGCGACTCAGAGGCCGACCAACGCAAGCTGCGCTCAACCATCGCGCGCATCTTGGAGCAAAACCAAGCCAGCGCTCAAGATCTGCCTGAGGCTACCCCGTCCCAGCTTGAGACTTTGCCCCATGACCCGTGCCACATCGTGATTATCGCCGGGAACAATGGCAAGATCTTAGAGCGCTTCCAAAGCTTTTATGGCGAGGGCTCTGACACCAAGGAAGTCACTAAGTTTATCCAAGCCTTAGAGCGCTATATGCTCGAGCATGACCGCAGCGCCATCGATCAGCTGCAAGGCGTGCAATGCCACGATATGTCCGCCTGTTTAGGTGCCGCGGAGATTGCCGCTATCTATACCGAGGTCTTAGGCGATCTGCGCTGGCATCAGTGCCAAGAGTGCGACTATCACAACCTCTGCCCCATTGCGCGCAATCGAGCGGTGCTGCAAGCGCCGCTGGTCTTGACCCGCTTGCTGCAATGCCACGAGCTCTTAATCGACAATGGCATGCACTTTACCATGCGCAATGTGCTGCTCTTGATCGTCAACGCCTTATTTGGCCGGACCAACGACGATAAATACCTCAACTGCCATGTGGTGCAGCGCAATTACAACGCCGTCAACAAGCAGCTTGAGGCGCTACCCCCAACCTTAACGGACGCGGCGGCGCGCCAAGCGGCCATTGACCACATCGTGATGGAAAGCCCGCTAGGCTCCAAACCCTTTGATAATTTGCTGGGCCTCAACCTCAAGGAGGCCGCCAGCGGCAAGCGCGGACGCAAAAAGAGCGAAGATCCGCAGCAAGTCAGCTTCTTAAGCGACGATACGATGCCGATCTTCCATGAGCTTGGTACCTTGAGCTTGGGGCAATTTAGCACCAAACTGAGCGACGAGTTCTTGGTTTTAGGCGCCAACACCGAGGTGTTCTCTGAGCCCATTGCGCAGTTTCACCAGAAGCTGAGCCAAGAGCACGATCACTACGATCTCTTTGCCTCCTTGCAGCGCTCCTACCAGCAAGTACAAGAACAAGACTTCAGTGAGGACAGCTCTGAGCAGGCCGAGGGCGCACCGGCTCTGATGCAAGAGCTGTTGATGAGCCTGCGCCGTCTCATGTTCTTTGTGCTGCCCGATCCGGTCAGCGATCAGCTGTTTGCCCCAGTCTTGGCGCAAGCGCGCACAGCGGTCAGCCAAAAACAGGGCGGCCTTACCGCCCCCGAGCCAACAACCCAGGCCCCTACCCTCAGTGGCAAGCCTTTCTTTGCCCCCTTCTTGCTCACCTCCTATCCGTTTGGCCTGAGCTACTTAAAGCTCAAGCACGATGCTCTGGCCAGCCGCCGCCATGCCCTCGAGCGCGGCGCACGCGCCGATGCGGGCATCAACCTCAAGAACAGCCAGAGCTATGACATCGCGTGCCAGCTCATCGTGGGCCTCAACCGTGCCTTTACCAACCTCATGATCGTGGCCGGGGCTGACGATAAGGTCTACATCACCACCAACAATAAGATCGACCCAATGGCGCTGAGCGTTATCTATGATCGCGCGCGTTATCAAATCAAGGTCGAATACGAAGGCCAAGAAAGCAATAACGTCATCCGCTTTGAGGAGCATGGCAGCGGGCGCATCGCCTTAGTCTTCTGTTCCAAAGCCCTCTATGGCCTCGAGCAAGCTGAGCTTAAAAGCAAGAAGCGCTACCTTGACCTCAACCCTAAGCTCTTTGAGTATCTGATGGCGCTTGCTTTGGGCACCTCAGGACTTTCGTTTTCACAGGAAAACACCAACGACCTGTCCGCCTTTAAGGCGAGCATCGATGCCACCATCGCCGAGCAAATCAGCTTTACCTACCAACACATTGAGCCGGCGCCAAGCTTTGAGGTGCTCTTCAACAATATTCAAATCTGCCAGCTCAACGAAGCAGGCGGCTTAGACTAACAGGCGGAGGCAGCAATGAGTTACAAC
>DXIF01000216.1 GCA_019113025.1 Candidatus Anaerobiospirillum stercoravium
AGCCCGCCGCGACTACGGCGGCGCGGCATTGCTGCTTGAGCGCCTCCCCCTGCTCAAGCACTGTCATCAGCGCGCTGGACGCAGCAAGCTTGGCCTTAAGCGCACTTAAGATCTCAGGCTCGAGAGCCAAGGCGCAGGCCTCCCAACAACCAGAATCTGGGTTGCTCGCGTCAGTCTCCAGATAATGCGCCAGCCGGGCACTAAACTTCGGCCCCCAAGGGAAATCGAAGGCATGCACATAGTCACAAGCGTGAACCAAGAACACCAAACGCCATGGCTGCGCGCACCATTTGACGCATAAGCTATAGTTATCAGCAATCCAAGGCAGCGTCTCAAGCTCAGCTGAGCGCACCAGACGACACAGCGCCACAGCCCACCCCGTAGGAATTGAAGCGGCGCACTGCCGATAGAAGGCGTCAAGATAGGTTGCCCCTAACTCATATTTGATGCGAGAAATGAGATAAAACAGCAAGTCTTGTCCCAAGTGCCAGCACTGTAAGTACCGCGCCGCTTGTAAGCGTCGAGCCAGTGCAACGGCAAGCGTAGTGGCATCTTGGGCCTCATCCCCCGTCCGCTCAAGCTTCATCAGTTCAAATAACTGAGCAGGTGGCACCAAAAGCTTCAAGCACAACGAGCGCTGTTCGGTGCTGAGCTCAGTCGGCGCATCTGGGAGAACCATGCGATCCAAGACCCCAAACTTAGGGCGAGCTTTACCCTCATTTGGTTCGGTCAATTTCGCACGCAGAAAGGACAATACTTGCTCTTCGTAACTTGAGCCCGGGATCAGGCGCAGCAGGCGCAGCGCAGCTAAGCCCAGCGCTTCATTATCCACCTCAAGCTTAGCTTGCAGCAGCGCTTGCAAGCGCTGCGCGCTCGCAGCTTCATCCAAAGCCTGATCAGACGGCCACCACTTAGCCTGATAGCCGACGCCTAAGATGAGCCACCAATGGTCAGCCAAGAGGTTAAGCAGGCGAGCCTGCTCTGCAGCTGGCAAACCGCGCAAATCCGAATCAAGCCAAGTCAGCAGCGCATCCAAATCACAGCGACGCAGCAGGGCACACAGCTGATTGTCGCGCGCCACCTGCGCAAGCCAGTTAGAACCAGCGTCGCTCGTCTCAGCGCCCGCACCCAGTGGAACCAGCTCTAAAGGCAGAGCATGATCGATGCGATTGAGGCGCGGCAAGAGGCGCAGATAATTGAGTAAGTAAGGCACTAACTGCTTAGGTGGGACCTTAAGCCCCGTGCCATGAAGCTCAGTTAAGATGTAGAGCCATTGGGCGACATTAGGCGTAGTGCTGTTGAACACCGCAAGCAAAGCATCGGGCACGAACTTGACCTCACCCCAAGCAGCCGAGTTTGACGCTGCCGCCGCTCCGCGATAAATGGCTTGTACCCCCTGGGAGCCTAAGGGATCGGCAACCGCGATCGCAAGTTGTGCGGTCAGCTGCTCGCGAGCGCTGGACTCAGAGCTTGGTTGTGCTTGCAGCAGCGCCGTGCTTAAGCATTGCAGCGCCCCCAAAGTGTAGGGACTCTTGAGCGAGGCTTCATTCATCTGAGCCAGCAGGTGCTTGATCTGAGAAGGCACCTCGGTCAGCGCCACCTTACTTGGGACTAAACTCTCTGTCATGGTGAAGCCTCCCCATTGACTCTATTCTGATGAGCTCTGATGAGCTCTGATGCCTTCTTTAGCATCATGAAAACTCACGCCGACTTAACTTCACACCAATAATCGAGCTCTTGCGCCCACTCCAAGAATGCCCAGAGCTTGAGCAGATTACAAAGAGCAGTCTTGCCCTTAAGGCGCTTAGGAACCCGGGCGGTTCCCAGCTTAAAATCCCCGTACAATCCCAGCTTAGCCTTAATCTGAGCCAAGGTCTGAGCGCGGACCTGAGGCTCTAACGCCGCCGCAAAAGCAAACAAGCTATTACGATAGCTATCTAAGAACTCAACGCTTGATCCTGCCAAGCACGGCTCAACAATTACTCCCGCCACAAAGCGGCTAAACTTAGGCCCCCAATAGGGCTCATCAACATCAATCAAAAAGCGCATTTGGCCTAACAGCCACAGCTGCGGGTCAGACCTCAAGCCCAAAAATAGCTGTACCCCCTGCGGATCTGCAACCAAAGAAAAAGTTTCACGATCCTGATAACTTAGCTGAGCTAGCAGATCGAGCAGCACAATTGCCAAGTTAGGACGCAGCGCACATTCACGCACAAAAGCCGCTAAGAACACTGGCCCTAACTCACCTTCAATTCGCACCAAGGCATAGAGTAGCGCGCGCTGATAGCTGCCAATAAATTGCCATCCCGGAAAAATACGGGCAAAAGTCGCAAACAATAGTTGAGCATCACGCTCCTCATCCCCGGTACGCGTAACTTCAAAAAACTCAAACCACAGGCGCGGTGACACCAACAACAGACTACAGTAGATGCCTGCCGCACATCGGTGGTCAATATAGTAAAACAGATCATCTATCCCCTGATGATCCTGGGGCAAACTCTCTTTGCTCCAGCCTGAGCTAACAAGCTCGGCTTCAAATTGCTCCCGGGAAGGCACCGCCGCAAAGTCGAGCACCAAGGTACTCTTGCCCGCACCGTGTTTTAGGTACATTACCTTGTGTAACAACGCAGTAAGATACCGTTCTCCTACCGAATCAGGTATAAATGGAAGCATCTCATAGATGTCAGGCTTAATATCGGTGCACAGTGGAAGTCTCTGGTGCAATGAATGGAGCCATTGTTCCCAAGATTTGAGCAGCCCCAGTTTCTTGGCGTGATAGATGTTAGAGAGCAGTCCAAACCAACGACTCATGAGCACATGCAGCAAACCGTTGTAATCGTAATCAGAGCAGCGTTGCCAGCTTTGTTTGAGCAGGTCAAACGCACACTGCTCTTGATGCTTAAGAAGCAGCTGATCTAATAGCACCTTACGCATTAGATTATGGCTGCCCTTCCAGACAGCCAGCACTTTAGGCCACAGCTGTGCTAAGTCATCGGTAGGGGCTTTGGCCACCTGCGCCACTAAGGCTAACGCCGCACGCTCCTGCCGCAGTTGAGCTAAATTGATATTAACTCCCACAAAGGGACAAATGTACCACCGAGAGTCAGGTATTAATTCCAAAACCATTAGCTGGTGGCGGTAGGTCAGATGGTCAGAGCATTTCGCTAAGCGGAAGTTATCGCGCGACATAAAATGGGAGGTGGGAGCATAACATGAACTACCGACTGACTTACGTCAGCGGTTTCGCAGCGTCGCAACTGCTTTTAGTAATGCTCCGCAATCAGCTTTTTGATGCAGGTTACGGATCACTACGGGCTTGTCCACAAAGCCCCCATTGACTAG
>DXIF01000025.1 GCA_019113025.1 Candidatus Anaerobiospirillum stercoravium
TGAAGTCAAGGCCAGCTCTTGCAGCCGAGCGCTTGAGGTGAGCAATGAACGATCCAATCGCAGAGCGATTAATCACACGGCCAAAAGACCTCTGAAAAGCACGGTATATATCATTGATACCACAAATCTACCCAAAACACAAGACAATTATTAGGCCCCAAGCGCCTGCTTATCCCCACTCTTACGAATGGGGTGTGCGCAGGCGATTTTAATCAGGGGGTGCTGCTTTAGGGGCTACGGCCGCGCTGTTAGCTGGGTCTGCGGCATTAAGTGGTGCGGCTGCGGCTTGAGCTGTCGTGGCTTGCGCTGCCTCAGCTGGCGGCGCGCTTGGGGCAGCTGCAGCAGGCGCTACGCTGGCGCTAGCACTGGCACTGGCGCTTTCCTCGGAGAATTTGTTGAGCTTGCTGTGGAAGCGCTTTTTGAGGTAGATGATGATCACAACGAGCAGGATGAGGCCTAGGATCAGGTAAATCATGCTTTGGACGTCTTTGACATATTCCATGAGCAGATCTAAGTTGTCCGCAAAGAAGTAGCCGAGGTAGACCCACACCGGCACCGAGATTAAGGCGGCGATGCCGTCCATCAAGATGAAGGTGATGTAGGAAATGCGGCGGCTCATGCCGGCGACTAAGAAAATCGGGGAGCGCAAACCTGGCAGAAAGCGGGCGACAAAGAGCAAGGAGAGGCCGTATTTTTTGAATTGGCGTTGGATGTGGGAGAAACGGCGCGG
This sequence comes from Candidatus Anaerobiospirillum stercoravium, assembly GCA_019113025.1. Taxonomy (GTDB): domain Bacteria; phylum Pseudomonadota; class Gammaproteobacteria; order Enterobacterales; family Succinivibrionaceae; genus Anaerobiospirillum; species Anaerobiospirillum stercoravium. Next base: position 731 of record DXIF01000025.1, read on the forward strand.
CGAGAGAATTTTGCGGAAGGTTCTGATGCGCTGAATGCGATAGCCAAAGATACGTCCAGCTAGGAACATGGTGCTATCGCCAATTAAGACACCGGCTAGACCTACCACACACATGGTGTGCGGGTTGGCTAAATCTAAGCCAGAGATGACGCCACCTGAGACTAAGGTGATGTCCTCGGGCACCGGTAGACCAAAACCGCATAGGATAAGGATACCAAATACGGCAATGTAGCCGTAATCAGTAAAGAAGCCGATAAGAAAATCTAGCACAGTTAGTCCCTACCGTAAGGAAGCGAGCGATGTGCGTCTTAGTACTAATGGCGCAATTAAGGCAGTGATGATCTTGCTCAGGATGGAGCTGCTTATGCCTTAGTGCTCGTAGTGCCAAGCCGCTGTGATCAAGGGGGTCAAGCCTGAGAGCTTGGGACTCCGGTGATCCTAAAGAGCCTATGGCCAGCATATTAAAGCAAGTTAAGATGCTGGGCTTGCCTTAGGTGCCACAATAGGTGCCACAATCCAAGCTAGCACCAACCAAGAGCCGGGCCCAGAGTCGGGCTTAAAGCCGGGAGCGGCGCAGGGGCTAAGACCTACGCAGACCATGGCCATAGCTTAAGGTTGGAGCGAAACTCAACTGTACAATTTTAACAGATTCGCTTGTACGGGGCACAGAATTTGCCGCGCCCTTAGGTGCGGCGCCTGCGCACGGCATCTGGGAGCACGGCGGACTAGGGGTACGTTGAAACGTGCTCAGAGGTGGGGTGGGGGCTTGCTTTAGCCCGCATAAGTCTGGGCCTTTGCTTTAATGCGGGTGGCATTTTGCCTATAATTTAGGCTGGTTGATCTTATAAGCCCTGCGGGGAAGGCATGCCACGGCATGCTTTTTTTTGGCTACCGGTCAGCTGACAGCTTAGGTCTAACGAGGAGAGATTTGTTATGGCTGCGACAAAGGGAGCACCTAGTACCGGCGAGAATAGTATGATGCGCCGGGTGCTCTTTGGGATAAGCATCGCCCTGTGCCTGCTGAGCGTCTATTTCATGCTGGATTTCCAGACCTCAGCCCAAGCCAAACTCTCGGGCGAGCTGATCCTAGGTCAGGTAGACTCGGTTACCTTAAATCACCAAGGTTCGCCCGTCATCAGCTTCCTCTTTGAGTACTTTGGGGCCATGTCCTATTTCTTGGCGCTGATGATTGCCTACTTGGGCTATTACTTGGTGCTGCGCCCAGTCGATATTTGGCATGTCGACTTTTATCGCGCCAGCTTGCGCGTGCTGGGCTTTGACCTGACTTTAATTGGCCTGTGTGCCTTGTGCTCAAGCTATGGCGAGTTAGGGGCCACGGGCGCAGGTGGCCTACTGGGCGACATGCTCCTCATGTTTAGCTCTGCCTTCTTGCCGAGCCTGGTCAGCGTCGTCCTCTTTGCCTTTATCGCCTTTAGCGGCCTAGCCTACTTATGCGGCAAGAGTCCCTTCTTCGTCTTTGACTACCTCGGTGCCACCTTCTTTAAGGCCATGCCCGGCGCCAAGGATAAGGATCAGGTCAAGGACCAGGCACAAGACCAAACTGAGCCCAACGCAGAGGCAGACGGGGCTGCCTATGGCGCGGCACTGGCTACAGCTGTCGCGAGCACGGCCACGGCTGCGCCGGAGCGTGCGCGTAACGAGTTAGAGCAAGCGCAGCTGGCAACGCAAGGCTTAAACCCAGATGGTTCGGGTCATATGACTCTAGCCCAGTTTGAGGCCAGCTTGGTTGAGCAAGGTGAGCTTGAGCCCGAGGAGCCGCAAGCTGCGGCTGCCGCGCAGCCTGAGCTCGCATCTGAGTTGGCTCCTGAGTTAGCCTCGGGATTAGCCTCGGAGTTATCCCCAGAACTGCCTTTGGCGCAGCCCCAGGCGCAAGCGGTTGCGCCGATGGCGCCGACGCATGCGCCGGCCGCTGCCGCTTCGCTCGAAGAGACCTTTATGCGCAGCTTAGAGCAGTCGGTAGCGCAAGATGAGCAAGCTCAAGGTGCCTCCGGGGCTGAGCAGACCATGCCTGCGGGGGGCTCATTTTTTGAGCAAGTCATGTCCGGTAACCCGACGCTTGCGCCGGGCGCGCCGGTTGAGCCCGTTATGTCCGGTGCTGGTACGGCTACGCCTTTTAATGGCAAGGATAATCTTGCTGAGGGCGGCGTGGCAGGCAGCGCTTGGGCGCCAAGCTCCGATGCTACGCCGGTAGAAGCTCAGCAATTAGAGCAGTCGCTGCAGCGCAGCCTTGCCGGGGACGAGGGGGCGCCCGAACAGCTCGGCGCTGAGACGGCGCAAACTGCCCCTTGGAACGATGCGGCTGTCGTGCGCTCTATGGTCAACCAGCGGCGCAACTCGCCTGACGGGCTTAACTTGGAGCAAGAAGCAAGTGGGGCCGCGGCGCTCGGTCGCTTTAATACCGCTCAGGCTTATGGTCAGGGCGATCTGAATTATTGGCAGGGCCAAGGGGCACTGGCAGAGGCAGCCTTTAAGCAGGCGCATGCCATGCCGCAGCCCGCGCCAGTGCCTGAGGCAGCCGATCCGGCTACCGATCCGAATGAAGTGCACACTAAGATTGTGCGCGGCCTTGATCCGATTGCTTTAAAGCAGCAGCAAGAAGCTGAGGCCCAGGCTGAGCAAGCAGCGGCGGCTGAGGTTGCCGCGTCGGCCGAAACGCAGCAGGTAGCGGCTACACCGCGCGCTGGCGCTGAGCTCAGCCCTTATGGTTATGGCACCTATGCCGCAGAGCAAGCACAAGATACCAGCGCGGTCTTGCCGCAAGCGCCGGATGAGTCCGGGGCTGACACTGCCACCGAAGAAGACTCGGGGAGCGTGCACACCATTGTGCAGCGCGTCGATCCTAAGGTCTTTGCCGCCGAGCAAGAGGCCCGTCGGCGCAAGCGCGAAGAGGCGGAGCGCCAAGAGGCTGAACGTAAGGAAGCTGAGCGCAAAGAAGCTGAGCGCAAAGCTCAAGCCGAGCAAGAGCGCCTAGCGCAAGAACAAGCTCAGGCGGAGGCGGCTGCCGCTCACAGCGCAGAGGACGCAGCTTATGACGTGGACGAAGAGCTCGAGGATGAGGATGCGGACGAAGATGACGGCCCCATCTACGCTGGCACATATGCCGCGCAATTAGAGCGCGAGCAAAACAAGAATAAGCCGCACAGCACTAAGCCGGAAGCTGAGTACGAGGATGAGACTGAGGACAGTGCCGATGACGGTCCACAGTACATCACCCCGGGCGTTCCGGAGTCTGCGGGTACTAAGAAGCGCAAAAAGAAGAAGGCCCGCACCGCTGAACCCCAGTTAGCCGAGCCTAATACCCATGAGATTGGGGTGCGTCTGCCAGAAGAGCTGCGGCCACACACCATTATTCGTGACACGCGCAAGGAGTTTGAGGCGGCGCAAGCAGCTAAGGCAGCAGCGGCCGCGGCCGCAGCGGCAGCAGCAGCAGCGGCAGCAGCAAGTACCACCGCCGCGCCACCAGATGCGACTGCAACCGTCGCCGCACCTGAGGTGGGGGCCGCGGGGGCAGCTGAGGCTAGTGCTGTGGTGGCTGAGGCGTCGGCAGAGGCGCAGACAGAGGCTGCTGCGAACCAAGGTCCGAGCACCATTATCATGCGCTCAGAGCCCGTCGCCGCGCCTGCTGCGTCTACTGAGCCCGCTGTGACCGCTGCGCCCGCCACGCCCGAGCTGTCAGCGCCGGTAGCTCCCGTTGCCACGGCCGCGGAGTCCGGGGCTGGGGCCGCGGCTGCGGATACTCCTGCCGCGGCGCCTGAACTTAGCGTCGGTGCGGCCGTGTTAGGGCAGGACGCTGGTACCTCCTCGGACATTCTCAAGGAGCTGTCATCGCTGGCCTCCGAATTTAAGGATGCCACCGAGGGCTCGCTCAGCTCGTTTCGCTCCGATCAAGAAAGCTCAGCCTTAAGCGCGATGGCTGCAAGTGAGCTCACGACGCCAGCGGCCATGCCGTCGCTGCATGAGTCCGCTGCCAAGCCAGACGCGGAGTCGTCGGCGCCTGCTGGCGCGCCCGCGACCGCTGATATCAGCGATAGCACCCATATTATGATGGGGTCAGGGGCACCCGAGCAGGGCTTTAATGCTCATGAGGCGAATACGCGCACTAACATCATGCGCAGTGGCGTGCCTACCCGCGAGAGCGATGATGACAACGACTTCTACCGCTTTGCACTGGCGCGCAGCAATGACACCTCGGCCCCTAAGGGCAGCGTTGAGGTCAATCTCATGGGCGCCGACGGCGAGTTTGCCTCCAACTACATGCCGGAGCATGCTTATGACTTTGGGGGCAAGGGGCAGCAAGCAGGAGCCATTGATGAGCGCTTGAGCGGTACTGCCGCCTCAAACTTACACGATGATGACTTCGTGACTGGTGCCGCGCACCCGGTTGAGTCGGCTCAGCCGGTGCGCACCAAAAATTTTAATTTTGCGGATCTGGCTAAGGCCAAGGCCCATGAGCAGGGCATCAGTGAGCAAGAGGCGCTCAACCTCAATCATTCTAGTGGCCCGAGCGTCATTTCTAGTGCGCCCCAAAGCGCGCCAGCAGCTCATGTCCCGGGCCACGACAACGGCAGCGCTGACAACAGCGATAACATCATTGACTTTGCTAACTTTGGCACTAAGCAGCCGAGTTATGAGGTCGATAAGCTCTCAGCAGCCTTTATCCCGGCTGAGGATGAGAGCAGCGTTAGCGGCTCCATTGGGGGCGTGGATTTAAGCACGGTGGTGGATGCGCCGGAGCCCGACTTAGAGCCGGAATCAGAGTCGGATTCAGCGCCGGAGGTGGCACCGACCGCAGCTGCTGCTGATAAGGCTGAGGCTGACGATAGGGCCGATGACGCTGACGAGACCGACGACGCGGATGAATCCTACGACGAAGAGTACGAGGACGAAGCAGGCGCCGACGAGAGCTACGCCGCCGGGCAGATGGGGGGCATGGGCATGTACCCTAATATGCCGCAAGGCCAGCAGATGCAATACATGCAGCTGCCCAACGGTCAGTATGTGCCGATGATGGCCCATACCATGGCCCCTAATATGATGGGTATGACCCAGCCTAATATGATGGGCATGGGCATGATGCCAAATATGGGCATGGGGCAGATGCAGTATATGCAGCTGCCTAATGGCCAATTGGTGCCGGTCATGGGCCAGAATATGGCGCAAGGTATGGTCTACCCGAATATGGCGCCGCTGGGACAGATGGCTGCAGGGGCGATGCAAGGTCAGATGTCTGGTCAGATGACGGGGCAGATGTCGGGGCAGGTGCCAGGTCAAATGCCTGGACAGCTGGCCGCGCCGCTGCCGGGGGCTATGCCGACGCAAGGGCCCGGGCAGCTGGGCGGAGCGGGGGCCCCGGTTAACCAGGTGGGCCAGATGCAGCTGCAGGCACCGGAGTCGGACGCTGCGTTGGCGCCGACCGCGGCAACTGACGCGGCCAGTGGCTCGAGCCAGGCCGCGCAAGCTGCGACGGAGCAGGCTCTAGCTCACGCTCCGGCGGACGCAGAGGACAGTGCGGCGGCGCCCGAGCTCAGCGCTCATACTATGGGGGCGCATGGCCCTAGTGGGGTGGGCTTACCGACCGCAGGCAATGCCTTTATGGGCGCGCACAATAGCTCTAGCACCAATCTGCCCAGCTATATGGCGGGCATCTCCAGTGACAGCTTAAGTTCAGATGTTAAGACGAGCTTGTCGCTGTGTACCGTGCCGCGTCATCACTACGATGATTGGCGCCCGGGGCTGGAGCTTTTAGCGCGCAACCATCAGAAGGTGGAAATCTCCTATGAGGAGCTCGATAAGACCGCCGAGCGCATCAATACCGTACTGCACTCCTATGGCATCAAGGCCCAGGTTGCCGACTACTTAACCGGCCCTGTGATCACGCGCTATGACCTTGACTTAGTGCCGGGCGTGAAGAGCTCTGCCATTTCCTCGATTGAGACCGAGCTGTGCCGCAACCTGATGGTGCCTAATGTGCGCGTGGTCCCGATTATTGAGGGCTCGTCCTACGTTGGCCTTGAGGTGCCCAACAGCCAGCGTCAGTTCATCACCCTAGGTGATATGGCGGTCAGCCGCGAGTTCCAAGAGAGCAAGGCCTCCTTGCCGATGTGCTTAGGCGCCTCGGTTATCGGTGAGCCGGTGGTCAAGGACTTAGCTGAAAGCCCGCACTTACTGGTAGCTGGTACCACCGGCTCAGGTAAGTCAGCGGGGCTCAACACCATGTTGATTTCGCTCTTGCTCAAGCGCTCGCCGGCGGAATTGCGCCTGATCTTAGTGGATCCTAAGCAGCTGGAATTCTCGATCTATAAGGACTTACCACACCTTATCACGCCAGTCATTACCGATGTGGCGGAGAAGACGCCGATTGCTTTGCGCTGGTGTGTCGATGAGATGGAGCGCCGCTTCAAGTTGATGTCGCTCTTGGGCGTGCGCAAGCTGGCTGAGTACAACGAGCTCATCAAGAGCAAGCGCGCGCAGGGCACGGCGATCCCTGATCCCCTGTGGACCATGGATATGGGCCCTCAGCCGCAAAGCTTGGAGCCGCTGCCGTGGATTGTGGTGGTGGTCGAGGAGTTTGCGGATCTGATGGCGCAAAGTGGGCGCAAGAAGGATCGCGAGAACACCCCTGAGAGCTTGATTGCGCGTCTGTCGGCTAAGTCACGTGCCGCGGGCATTCACTTGGTCTTAGTCACCCAGACCCCACGCTCGGAGGTGGTCACCGGTATGATCAAGGCCAACTTCCCATCGCGCGTCGCCTTTACGGTACAAAACCGCTTGGATTCGAGCATTGTCCTGGATGAAAAGGGCGCAGAGTGCTTATTAGGCAACGGTGACATGCTCTACAAGTTCACCGGCTCCAGCACCGCAACCCGCGCGCACGGTGCCTTTACCAGCAATAGCGACGTGGAAGCGGTGGTCAGCGCGTGGCGTGATTACGCCGGGGCCCCGGAGTACTTAGAGGACGTGATTGCTGTCCCTGAGGAGCCAAGTGAAGAGGCCGAAGCAGGTGATAAGCCTAAGGAGCTCGACGTCAAGTTTGACCAAGCGGTCCAAGTGGTGCGCGACTACATGGAGAGCATGAACAAGGTGCCAACCGTCACCGACTTACAAACGGAGCTGGGCGTTGGTTATCCACGCGCCAAGAAGATCCAAAAGCAGCTCATCTCTGAGGGCATCATCGACTAAGCACGGCGCCGCGTGAGCGCGCGTCGCGCTCTCTGAGCAGGCTGCGCTCGCTGAGCTTACCGCACACGCTTAACGCCTCAGTTGCCCTCACCGCAACTGCGCTCCAAGCGCGTCCAAAGAGCGCCTCCCGGACGCGGTTGAGGCTGTACCTCCTAAGCCCGGCCTGAGCGCCGGGCTTTTGCGTGGTGCTAACCAAAAACGTGCGTTGCGGAGAAGTCATGGCATCCATGGTAAAGCGCCTTTAGACAGAGCGGTTGCGGCCAGAAACATACCATCAGTTTGCCCTTACGCAGGCCTGATATCAGGGATGACATCAACTTCTTTGTAACGCAAGCCAGAATAATCGCAGCACTGTCATGGGGGCGGCGCAGAGCTCGGCTGGTCTTTTGGGGCTAAGGGCGCACTAAGGACCAGCTGTTAGGCTACACTACACATCACGAACCATTTGGGAGAGAGCGATGAGTAAGCTAACCTGCGCCCTTGCTATTGCCGTATCAGCATTATCCATGGTCACTGGCACTGTGTTGCTCGCCTCACAGGCATTAGCCGCGGAGGCGCCGCACGCACCGGTTCCGACGGCACCTGTCGCCGCGGGGACGGCCTCAGAGCTGACCCCGGCTGAGACTTTTGCCGCGGCGGCCGCGGCGCAATTGCAGCAAAAGGCGCCGGTGGAAATGTATCAGTCGGCGCTGTCGGCTCAGGTGGCGCAAACCTTAAGCCCCGAACAGGCGCGCCTAGAGGCGCGCGCCGAGCTGCAGCAGCGCCTTGAGGCGCTGGTGGGCTTTAGTGCGCGCTTTAAGCAAGAGTTGACCGATGCGGCGGGCAATTTACTAATGGAAGGCTCCGGTGAGCTCTTCTTGCTGCGCCCCGACCACTTCTTGCTGCACAGCCAAACTCCCGATGAACTCGCCTTCTTTACGCGCGGCTCGGATCTCTACTATTACGATGCCGCGGTCAATCAGCTCACCATTACTTCGATGGAGTCCTTAAGCGCCAATCCTTTGATGCTTTTGGCTGACGTAAACAGCGTCAGCTGGGATGATTATGAGGTGATGCGCGATGGGGAGATTTACACCTTGGTGCCCCAAGAGGCCCAAGATGTAAAAAACTTGACCTTGGCCTTTAGTCCTGATTACAACGGTGACCTCTATCTGTCGGCCTTGACCATCCGCATGGACGATGGCAACACCAATTTCTACCTCTTCACTAAGCAGAGCTTTAAGGTCGATCCCAGCATCTTTGATTTCCCGCTGCCTGATGATGTCGAAGTCGATGATTTGCGCTAATGAGTTTGGTTCGCGGGACAAGGGGTGATTATGGCCGCGCAGGAACGAGGAGCTGATTGGGACGCGCAGCGAGGCTTGCTCTTTGATTTGGAGGCAAGCGAGCTTAAGTCAGAGCCTACGGGGGCAGCGCTGACGGCGCCGCAGGCTGCGTCAGAAGCTGCGGTGCCTGAGGTCGTTGCCTCCAGCACCGACCTCGTGGCCGCCGATGCGGCCTTTGATCCCTTAGCGCCGCTGGCGGCTAGAATGCGTCCGCGCACGCTCGATGAGTATATCGGGCAAAGTCACTTGCTGGGACCGGATAAACCGCTGCGCCAAGCGCTGGAGCGCGGACGCTGCTACTCCATGATTTTCTGGGGCCCACCGGGCGTAGGCAAGACGACTCTGGCCTTGATCATTGCCCGCAGCACCAAGGCGTACCTCGAGCAAATCTCGGCGGTGGCAAGTGGCATCAAGGACATCCGTGAGGCCATTGAGCGGGCTAAGGCGCGTAAGCGCCGCGGCGTGCGCACCATCTTGTTTGTCGATGAGGTACACCGCTTTAACAAGGCCCAGCAAGACGCTTTTCTGCCCTATATCGAAAATGGCACCGTCACCTTTATCGGCGCGACGACCGAAAACCCGTCCTTTCAGGTCAACTCGGCCTTGCTCTCGCGGGCGCGCGTCTATGTCTTAAAGAAGCTGACGGAGGCGGAGCTTTCGCAGCTCATCGATGTCACCTTGAGCTCAGAGCGCGGTCTTGCCTCCTACCATCTGACCTTTGATTCCAAGGTGCGCCAAGCGCTAATTGCGCTGAGCGATGGCGATGCACGCCATCTGTTGAGCACCTTGGAGATGTTAAGCGATGATGCCGCACCGCTGCCCGATGGCACGCGCGTCATCACCTATGCCATGGTGGGCGCGGTTGCCGGGCGCCGTCTGATCAATTACGACAAGGGCGGCGACGCCTACTACGATTTGATTTCGGCCTTCCATAAGTCAGTGCGCGGCTCCTCGCCTGAGGGGGCCTTGTACTGGTATGCCCGCATCTTAGAGGCAGGCGGCGACCCGCTCTATGTGGCGCGGCGGCTGTTAGCTATTGCCACCGAGGATATTGGGCTAGCTGACCCGCAAGCGATGCAGGTAGGCCTTAACGCTTGGGATATCTTTACCCGCGTAGGTGAGGCCGAGGGCGAGCGCGCTATTGCCGAAGCTGCGGTCTATATGGCCTTGGCGCCCAAGAGCAATCACCTCTACACTGCTTTTGCGCAGGCGCGTGCGGACGCGAGCAAGTTGCCCTCCTTTGAGGTACCGCTCTATTTGCGCAATGCCCCGACTAAGCTGATGGCGCAAATGGGCTATCACCAAGGCTATCGCTACGCCCATGACTATCCTAATGCCTATGCCGCAGGCGAATGCTTCTTGCCCGAAGAGCTCCATGGCCGCCGCTACTATGAGCCCTCAGGGCGGGGCTATGAGCAGCATTTACAGCAAATGGCGCAGTACTTACAGCAATGCGATGCCCGCGCCCCGGCCTCAGAGCAGCGTTATCCCCCAGAGCATGCGGCGCAAAAGCTGGCGGAACTCAAACGCTACGCTCCAGAGCTCTTTGATGATGAGATCGGACGTAACCCCAGCCATAACTGAGGCCGAAGCTGAGGGGGCGGGCTGCAACTGAGGGGACGGGCCGACCAGGACGGCCGATCGGGCCGACCGACTAAGCTGGTGGACCCGCTCGCCTGCGGCGGTAACTGCACGGTAACTGCGCGGTAACTGTGGCGGTAACTGAGGTGGCGCGGGGCCCTGAAGAGCAGGCCATATGCTGAGGCGCAGCGCCGAGCGGCTTTTTAGGGCCGCCGCCGCTTTTGGGGCGGATAAATCAGGCTTTGGGGGTGACGCTGACTTGGGATGTGAGCTGTCAGCGCCAGGCGGGCGGGCGCACGAGGCCTTGATCTAAGCCGAAAATAAGATGCGGCGGCGCTGATGGCTTTTGGGGTGTGGCCCGTAAACGTGATAAAATTCAAAGTTTAGGTTGCCCGGTGGCGGCATAAACGAGCCTTGAGGGGCGGAGTTTGTGGCCACAAGGGCAGAGATCGGGGCGGTGCTGCGGGCTTTGAGCTAGAGGTTTAAGCTAGAGGTTTGTTAGTACTCCCGCTTGGTTTGAAAATAATGGCGAATTAGTCATGCTGGATTCGAAATATCTGCGCACTGATTTAGCTAAGACGGCTGAGATCTTAGCTACGCGTAACTATCACTTAGATGTTGCTAAGCTGACCCAATTAGAAGAGCAAAGAAAGGACTTAATGGTCCGCACTCAAGATCTGCAGGCCAAGCGTAACTCCTTGTCTAAGTCCATCGGTCAAGCCAAGCGCGAAGGTAAGGATGTCAGCGCCATCATGGCTGAAGTGAACGCCATGGGCGATGAACTGACTCAGACCAAGAAGCAGCAAGATGAAGTCTTAGCTCAGATTGAGCAGATTGCTTTAACCATCCCGAATCTGCCGCACGAGTCGGTGCCAGTCGGTGAGGATGAGAGCGCCAATGTCGAGATTCGCCGTTGGGGTACCCCACGTACCTTTGATTTTGAGATCAAAGATCACGTGGCCTTAGGCGAGGGCTTAGGTCAGCTTGATTTTGCTAATGCCCGCAAAATCTCCGGTGCCCGCTTTGCTCTGATGAAGGGTCCAATCTGCGCCTTACACCGTGCCTTAGTCCACTTAATGTTAGATCTGCACTGCCAGCAGCAGGGCTATACCGAGGTCTACGTGCCATACTTAGTCAACTTAGACTCGCTCTATGGCACCGGCCAGATGCCAAAGTTTGGTGAGGATTTATTCCACACCAGCTTAAACGGCAATGCCGATGGCGATGACGTCAACCGTCACTTCTGCTTGATCCCAACGGCCGAAGTGCCACTGACCAATATGGTGCGCGGTGAGATCATCCCAGAGGAGCAATTACCAATTAAGGTCACCGCTCACACCCCTTGCTTCCGCTCGGAGGCAGGCTCAGCCGGCCGTGACACCCGCGGCTTAATTCGCATGCACCAATTCGACAAGGTCGAAATGGTTCAGATTGTGCGCCCAGAGGACTCCTATGAGGCCTTAGAGCAGTTAACCCGCGATGCCGAGTCGGTCTTGCAGGCTTTAGAGCTGCCATATCGCGTCATCACCTTATCGACCGGTGATATGGGCTTTAGCGCCGCTATGACCCACGATCTCGAGGTTTGGATTCCAGCCCAGAACACCTATCGCGAGATTTCCTCGTGCTCTAATTGCACTGACTTCCAAGCCCGGCGCATGCAGGCTCGTCTGCGTCGCAAGGATGGCAAGATTGAGCTGGTACACACCTTAAATGGTTCGGGCTTAGCCGTGGGCCGTACCTTAGTTGCGGTCATGGAGAACTATCAGAACGCAGATGGTTCGATCACGGTACCTAAGGTGCTGCGCCCATACCTCAATGGCCTTGAGGTCATCGGCAAGTAATGATGTTGACAGCAGCTGATTGGCTTATTCTCGCTGTAGTCGTGATTTCAGGTGGCCTCTCCTTGTTCCGAGGATTCATCAAGGAGGCCATTTCCTTAGTCGCGTGGGTGAGTGCCTTTATTATCACCAGCCGTTTCTATGAGGCGTTAGCGCCGAAGCTGACTTTCTTTGAAGACAGCATTGTGCGTAACACCATGGCGTGCCTGATTCTCTTTGTCGCGACCTTGATTGTGGTAGGCATGTGCGGCAGCATCTTGCGCTCCATCATCAATAAGGTGGGACTGTCAGGCACCGATCGCCTGCTGGGCGTGGCCTTTGGAGTGTTACGCGGCGTCTTGATCGTCTGCGTGATTTTGGCCTTGCTGCAGATCGGCTTTAAGCTTCATATCCTAAGCTTTGTGGCTGATTCCCCGTTCTATCGTGATTCGCTCTTCATCCCCGAGTTACAACGAATCGTCAACTGGTTCTTTGTTTACGGACCTAATACCCCGGAAGATCTTTCCCTAGGAGCTTAATATGTGTGGTGTCGTCGGTATCTTTGCCTACAGTCCGGTTAACTTGACCTTGTACGATGCCCTAACCGTACTGCAACACCGCGGTCAGGATGCAGCCGGTATTGTGACCTTAGATGAAGGCAATTTCAGACAGCGCAAGGCCAACGGCCTGGTCAGCGATGTCTTCCAGCAAAAGCACATGATGCGCCTCAAGGGTAACATCGGTATTGGTCACTGCCGTTACCCCACTGCAGGTTCATCCTCTGCCGCTGAAGCTCAGCCTTTCTATGTCAACTCGCCGTTTGGTATTGCGCTTGCGCACAACGGCAATTTGACCAATAGCCGCGAGCTTAAGCACAAGTGCGATGGCATCTTCCGTCACGTCAACACCCCATCGGATTCGGAGATGTTGCTCAACATCTTCGCTTGGCGCTTACAGCAAATCACCAAGTGTGAGCATCTGCCGGGCGCTGATGATATCTTTGCCGCGATCCGTGGCGTCAATGAGGATATCTCCGGGGGCTATGCGGTGGTAAGCGTCATCATCGACGTGGGCTTAGTCGCCTTCCGCGATCCATTTGGCATTCGTCCGCTGGTTTTAGGTCAGCGCAAGGACGAAGAAGGGCGCACTGAGTACATGGTAGCCTCCGAGTCGGTCGCTTTAGCCGTATGCGGCTTTGAGCTGGTACGTGACGTGGCCCCGGGTGAGGCGATCTTCGTCTCCAAGGATGGTCAGTTGCACTCGGCCATTTGCGCCAGCAACACCAAGTTGCAGCCATGCTTATTTGAGTACGTCTACTTTGCCCGCCCAGACTCCATCATGAATGGCGTCTCGGTCTACGCCTCGCGCGTCTCGATGGGCACCAAGCTCGCCGAAAAGATCAAGCGTGAGTATGCCGATCTCAAGATTGACGTGGTGATCCCGATCCCTGAGACCAGCTGCGATATCGCGGTTCAGATTGCCCGTATCTTAGGCATTCCATACCGTCAGGGCTTTGTTAAGAACCGTTACATCGGTCGCACCTTCATCATGCCGGGGCAAAAGCAGCGCAAGAAGTCGGTGCGTAACAAGCTCAATCCAATCCCAGCGGAGTTTAAGGGTAAGCGCGTGCTCTTAGTCGACGATTCGATTGTCCGTGGTACTACCTCGGGACAAATTGTAGAGATGGCCAAGGAAGCAGGCGCAGCCGCGGTTTACTTTGCCTCGGCTGCCCCTGAGGTGCGTCATGCCAATGTCTACGGCATTGACATGCCAACCAAGAAGGAGCTCATTGCCTACAACCGCACGAACCAAGAGATTGCCGAGTTAATCGGTGCCGATGCCCTGATTTATCAGGACTTAAAGGATCTTGAGGACGCAGTGCGTGCTGAGAACCCAGAGCTGACAGTATTCGAGGAGTCGGTCTTCACCGGTGAGTACATCACCCCCGGCATCGACGAAGAGTACTTTGCCTACTTAGATCGACAGCGCTCGGATGATGCCAAGGCCGACAAGGCTTGGAAGGATTCCAACGAGAGCCTTGAGATCTACAACATCTAAATCTCAGTAGCCGCAGCGCTGGGCGTGCGGCCCTAACGGGGCCTCGCCCACGCTGCCCCGGCGGGCGGACCCGGTGGGTGGATCCGGCGGGCGGACCTGCAGGGCCGCGCCCGAGTCGGCCGCCTGCCGGGCGGAGCGCACTAAAAAGCCAAGCTGCGTTTACGCAGCTTGGCTTTTTTCATATGCAGCGCGGCCAAGCCGCGCGGGGGCGGTGCTGAGCCGACCCCAGGTTAGCTCATCGCCGCACAAGCATGCTGACGCGCTTAGCTTGCTGCCGAGGCCTCAGCTTCGCTGGTGCCCTTGAGGCGGTTTAACTGCTCGCTCATGAGTGAGATTTGCAGATTGTGCATCTGGGAAATCTCATCGCGGATGGCGGCCTTTTCCTCATCTGGGGCTTCAAGTAAGCGCGACTCAGCGTCGGCTAGGTCGAGCTTGAGCTGGTCTAAGCACTCGCTGATTTGCTGATCTGACAGCATATCAGGGGTAGCCTGCTCGGTGCCTTGGGCCGCGGCGGCGCTTGGGCTGAGCAGCATGTTAGCTAAGAGCACACCGGCGCCAGCACCAGCAAGCGAGCTTAAGAAGGTCGAGCCCATGCCCATGGAGCCCGGGGCGGCGCCCATCGTGCCTTGGGTGTAACCCGGACGCGTGGTGGCCATATTGTTGCCCACGGTGCCAGTACCGGTGGTGGTATTGCCCCGGTAGGCGTTTTGCGAGAACTGGGCGTCTTGCTGGTTGTTAGCGTTGGTGTTGTTGGTGGTGCTGCGATTAGTGTTAGTGGTGGTGTTGTTGGCCGTAGTGCTGGTATTGCGGTTAGCAGGTACCACGGCACGGCTCGAAGAAGAGGAGCTGGACGAGCGACGGGCCGAGCGGCTGCTGCGGAAACCACCGCGCCGGGCCTCAAAGTTGGTAGTGGTAGCACCGTTGCCATCGAACAGGCCACTTAACATCGAGGTTAAGGTTCCGGCTTGAGCACTTGGAACTGCGCTAGCAAAAGCTAAGGTAACGGCAGCGGCAAGCATGGTCTTCTTAAGCATAGACTCAGATTCTCTCCTGAATAGGGAAGCGGTGCAAGTAGCGGCCCCAGCCTCGTGCTGACGCCTCCTGCACCAAGCGCTAAAAACGCTCACTAACTTCTCAGCATAACACAGGCAAATTAGCCTTTACTTAGCAGCGCGCAGTAATGGGGCCATCTGTGCGTGTATCTGTGATCTTGCTCGTGTCGCGGTGCCAGCGCCCGGCGCGCCTGCGCCAGCGCCCGCAAGCGGCGCAGGTCCGTGGCCGTGGGCAGCCCCACGGCCGCGGGCACGCCTCGGGGCGGCGGGCAAGCCCCGCTGTGGACGCTAGGCATACATGAAGAGCAGGAAGGTGACCGCAAGCGCGGCGATGATGAGACCTAGAAAGATGTAGGCAAAGAATTTGAGCATGGTAGGTTCCTGCAAGAGCTGGATAGGATAGCTGGAGCGCGAGCGCCTAGGCGCTGCTGTACCCAGTATCTAAGATTGGGACGGAGGGTGCAAGCAAGGAACGTTGGGAGTGTTCTTAAGGAAGGTCGTAAGGCGGGGCTCAAGGACGGTAGGCGCGGTAGTGCTGTATCTGTCTAGATACAACCAGCAGATATAAAAAAAATCAGCTTAAAAGCTGATCGTTTTATTCTAAATGGTGCGCCTTAGTGGACTCGAACCACCGACCCCCACCATGTCAAGGTGATGCTCTAACCAAGCTGAGCTAAAGGCGCACATTCGATTTTGTCTTTGTTGATTCGCGTTACTCATTGCGTTTCAACGGGGCTCATTATAGCGGTGGGTTATGGGGGCTGCAAGCGTTTTCTTAAATTTTTGGTGAAATTTTCATTTTGCCCTAATCAACCACCGATAAAACGCGATTTATATCGCATTTTGTATGATAGGGTGATTTTAGTAGGGCGATCTCCCCAAATGGTGACTAATGGATAAGCCGGGTTACTGGTCTGAGCTGGGAGCATGGAGCATGGCGTCAGGCCCAAGTGCTCAGTCCTGAGC
>DXIF01000217.1 GCA_019113025.1 Candidatus Anaerobiospirillum stercoravium
GCACCAATAGCGCCCGCCCACGCCTGAGCGAGCTGGTGCGCGTGGTGTTCAATGGCCGCATTTGGTTTTTTGCGTTTTTAGCGACCATTCAGCAAGGCGTCACCATGGGCACGGTCATGTCCTTTTCTCAAGAAATCGCGCGCCAAAGCGGCGGCTCGTCCTTTGAGATGGGCCTTATGACCATTGTCTTCATCGCCTTTTGCGTGGTGTCGTCGTACTTGGTGGCCAAGCCCTTCATTGCGCGCTTAAGCCCAGGTCTCATCATGGGCGTAACCTTGGTGCTGCTGGGTCTGTACTGCTTTGCCTCAGGGGTAGCGAGCAACGTCTATCTCTTAATTGCGCTACAAGTGCTGTTAGGCCTGAGTTTGGGCTTTGTGCTGACCGTATCCAATAGCGAAGCGCTCAAGGGCATCGCCCCGCGCCACAAGTCGAGCGCCCTAGGTCTGTTCCAAGCCATCTTTGCCGCGGGCATGACCTTTGTGCCGATGATTGCGGGATTTATCATTGACGCAAGCGGCAGCTACGCGCGCGCCTTTGCCTTCCAAGGCCTCCTGTGCCTCACAGGCGCGCTGTTAGTTACCATCTATTATCTGCGCGCCCGCCAGCTCAAGCTGCGCGCTCATGCCCCCACCCCGAAGTAAGGCCCAAGCACCCAGTAAGTAAGGCCGAAGGCCTAAACCTCCCCGCAGCCTCCCCGAGCCTTCACCCGCCGACGGGGGCTGGGGGCCGCACTTGCGCGCGGCGTTCCCAACATTATGTTAAATATTTGGCACAGAAACAAAAAAAAATCAGCACGATGGCTGACCTGATGGGGTTTGTTTGGCTCCTCCTACTGGACTTGAACCAGCGACATACGGATTAACAGTCCGCCGTTCTACCGACTGAACTAAGGAGGAACGCAAAACAAGAGTTTTTTGTTTGTTTGGCTCCTCCTACTGGACTTGAACCAGCGACATACGGATTAACAGTCCGCCGTTCTACCGACTGAACTAAGGAGGAACACTAACAAACAAAAGTGCCACAAACGCTAGCGTTTGAAAGCGATGCACATTGTAATGGCACCTTTTAGCCCTGTCAACAACTTTTTGCACAATATTTCCCGGCTATAGCCTCAATCATGCGCACGCCCGGCAGCGTCCGGGTCCGGGCGGGCGCGCCGCCTGTGGGCTTAGGCTTGCTTGAGCGGGCTTTGACTTGCTTAAGCGTGCTGAGGCGCGGTGGGCATGGCGCTATTGGAGGAAATGTTGAGGGAGCGATGACGCACTTGGACCATAAAACCGCGGCTTTGATAGAGATTGGCCAGCGACTGAGCAATGTAAACCGAGCGGTGGCAGCCGCCGGTGCAGCCCACTGAGACCGTGAGGTAGCTGCGATTGCTCGACTCGATGTCGCGCAGCCAATACATCAGCATGTTGTCGATTTGCTTGATGTAGACGTCAACTTGCGGATGGCGGTGGAAGAAGTCAATCACCGGCTGATCCAGTCCAGTATAAGAGCGCAGCTCCTTTTCCCAAAACGGGTTAGGCAGGAAACGCGCATCGAACACAAAGTCGGCGTCCTTGGCAATGCCGTTTTTAAAACCAAAGGACTCAAAGACCATGACGAGACAGCGCTCCGGGCGCCCCATAATGGCTTGGGTCACTTCATTGGTGAGCTCATGAATCGACAGATCCGAGGTATCAAGGCGCAAGTCGGCCAAGCCTGCGATGTTCTCAAGCTTAGTGCGCTCGAGCACAATCGCCTCGCTCAAGGACAAGTTCTTGCGCGAAAGCGGATGCAAGCGACGCGTCTCAGAGTAGCGCTTGATCAGCACTTGGTCATCGGCATCGCAGAAGATCAAAGTAGAGTGAATCTTGGGATTGTTCTTGATGTCGTTGAGTAAGATCGCCAAGAAGCTGTCGTTTTCCGGCAGATTACGGATATCGATCGAGACGGCGAGTTTAGGGTAGCGCTCGGCGGCAATCGCGGTCAGCTCCAAGAGGAAATTAACCGGTAAATTGTCGATGCAGTAATAGCCCAAATCCTCCAGCGCGCGCAAGGCCACGGTCTTGCCCGAGCCCGAGCGCCCCGAGATGATCACCAGCTGCACTAAGCCCTCGCTACTACCACCTGACGCAGCGGCCACCTCGCAACTATCCCCGGACTCACTGCCTGACGCCCTGTGCGTTAAATCCTGAGCCATAACACTTTCTCCATCCAACGCAGCCCCACAAATATCCCGGACGCTGCCACCACTTTTTCCATCTTAGCGCGCTTTACCCGGCGCGACATCAAAAACACGTTAGGTAGCCTCTAGCGCCACCCCATTGGGCTCAGCTGCCCTACGAGGCAGCAGCTGCCGAAGCCACGCCCCAGCAACTCGGCACTATCCCGCGCGGCACCTGCGCGCGCCCTTAGCCGCCGATGGCCTCGGTGATAAATTGCACAATTGGGTTGGTGCTCTGTTCCTTTTGCGGAGTGGTTGGGGTGAAGTTGGCAAAGAGCAAATTGTCGAGCTTGAGCATGAGCAGCATCAACTTGCCATTGTCCTGCCAAACCCGGCGCAAGGAGTTAGCAAGGTCAGGATTGTTGAGCTCGCGGCTGACCATACGCATCATCTGGGCACAGTCTTCGTACTTGTCATTAGGCGAGAGAAAAAAGGCCAAAGCCACGTCGACTCCTTGAGGGTCACTGTCCACCGAGTTAAAGGGCACCTCGGTTTGCAAAATGGCCAACACTGCAATCGACTGCTTAAGCTCGGGGATCACCGCATGGGGAATGCACACGCCCTTGGCACACGCGGTCGAGCCCATGGCCTCGCGCTCATTGAGCGCGGACAGCAGCGTGCGCTCACTGACCCCTGTAATGGCGGCCGCAAGCGTGCTGATTTCCTCAAATAGCCGCTTGCGGCTAAAGCAGATCAGCGGCGACAAAATGTAAGTGTTGGGCAAAATCTTAAACTGCGCCATACCGGCTCCTCGCGCCCGCACGCGGCATCATCTGACGCTCAGCGCCGACCGCCCCGCAGTGGGCATGATTCTGGCCTCATAACGGCCTGCTTTTGGGTGAAGCTAGCTTAGCACGGTGCGAGGCGCCCGCAAGTGCGCCGCCGCAGCGGATGCAAGTGCGCCCGCGGCTTAGCCGTAGGTGTTCGCAAGTGCGCCTAGGTGCGCCTGTGGGGCTGAGCCGAGGCTAAGCTATTGGTGCTAAACTAAAGGATTAATCGCGCCAAGCCTATGTCTATGCGCTTGGTACCCACGTGCTACCATGAGGCACCAGGCCGCGCTGAGCGCTTGTGGTCACATGCCAGTAAGGCACTTTTTTGTAGGATGCAACATTATGAGCACTGCGCTGGAAGAGCAATTCAACCAAGTCTTAAGGCCATACTTTGCCCTGTTTCATGGGAACCATTGTCCCAATGAGGCGGCCTTAGACGAGCTCTTTAACCGTCTGACCCACGATGACGCCTTGATCGCGCTGTTACGGGCGGCTCACCCTGATTTCAATCAGCTCTTAGAGCAATTACCTGATGACTGCCGCGCCCAAGCGTGCCACAGCTATCTGGTGCGCTTCTTTGGCGCTTATTTAGCCCGCCCGCTGGCCCACCAAATTCTTACCACCTGGGATAGCGCCGCTATTTTAGCGCTCTATGCCCGCCGCACTAAGATGCTCTCCCAGTACCAAGCCTTTGGTCTGAACGAAGATCAGGCAGAGTTCCAAGAAGAGACCTTAGCCCGCACCTTAATTCAGCTCCTGGCAGCCCATCAGAGCACCGCCTATAGCCTGTCTGGCCCCACCGTCATCGACTTAAGTCCCAACTTAGTCACGATCTTAGCCTTAAGCCGCGGCGGCAACTTAAAGCAGGTCAAGCTCTTAGCCTCGAACCCCAAGGCTGTCTTTGATCTTGCGCAAAATAAGCTGCTCGCTCAAGCTATCAAAATTGCCGCCAACTTAAAGACCGGCGCAACCAAGATTCAGGCAAGTATCCTCAAGGGCCTCTTGGCACAAGTATCCTATCAAAAGGTTTACTTCAACACCCAAGGCCAGCAATTTGTCGGACGCGCTCCAGCGGGCACCTCGGTGCAGGACTTCTACACCACCTTTAAGCTGCCCGACTTAGTAACGAGCCAAAAGGGCGATTTACTCAAGGTCAACTTAAGCGAGGGCCATCTCAAGCTCTTAAGCAGCCCTGAGATGGGCAAGCTCTATCGCCATGGTCTGAGCGTAGCCTTAGGCTGCGGCTATGAGCTACCGTTAAACGGCTCCCCGGCATTTGCCACCCTAGACTCGGTCTTAGGCGACAGCAAACTGGTCTTAGCCGCCGTGAACACCTTGCGCGCCGCGCTGGCCAACAGCAGCAAGAGCTTAGAGCTCAAGCTAACGTGGCAATATGAGCCTACTTGGCCGTGCTTAAATCAACTTGTCATCACCGCCACTGAGCCGCAACGCTAAGGAGAGGCCCTATGTATCAGCCCATTTTGAACCTCGCTGCGCTTGATGCTAACCAACGTGCCGACTTAGTCCGAGCCAGTGCCTTATTTGATGAACAGTGGTACCGCGCGCAATATCCCGCAATTGAGTACCACCAAGATGGCAACCCAGATCCGGCCTATCACTACGCCAACTACGGCTACCGCGAGTGCCTGCCCAGCGTCTTATTTGATGGCATCAGCTACCTCCAAGACCATGAGCTCAGCGACACCAACCCACTGTTGCATTGCTTAGTCTCTGGCACCGCAAGCCAAAACTATCGCTGCAACGGCGCCTTAGAGCAAGCCTTAGCCAAAAAGGCCTTAGGCTTAGAACTCTTTACCTGTGAGCGCCTGCTCTTAGCCGAGCACTGCCTCAAGCCAAGCCACGCGGACATCGACCTGACGCAGCGTCCGAGCAGCCTTAAGTTACAGCTCTATGTTAAGGCCGCCCTACACCCCAGCAAGGTGCCCCAAAGCGACTTAGCAGAATATTTGAGCGCGCGCGGGGTCAACCCGGAATTTATTACCAAGCCCCAGGCCACCTACCCAATAGCCGAGCTCGCCCCCTTTACTGCGGCAGGCGCCAGCACGAACGCCGCCGAACAATTAAATTGGGATCAGCTGCCGCAAAGCCTGCGCGTGTGCTTATCGGCCTTGCCGCTGCAACAGTTCATTGTGCCCAATCGCGCCAGCCACCAGGCCCACGAGGTGGTGTCCTTTGCCCTCGAAGCGGAGCAAAAAATCTTAAACGCCCAGCTGAGCGCTCCTTTGCACCCCGACTATCAAGAGCCGCGCCGCGTCTTAATCTATGGCGCTGATGACCCGATCGTCCAAGCCATGGTTGCCGCCATCAAGCACAAGAGCTCTCTTGCGCTGCACCAGCTCGAGTTTTGGTGCGCCCACGGCCAAGTGCTGTGCCTGCTCAGCCACCAAGGCCCCGCCACCACCGTCTTTGATGCTGCGGGTAAGCTTTTACCCTACGCCGTCGGCCTCGACCACAACGGGCCGCGCCCAGTCAACACCAACCATGAGATCAGCGCGCGCTTTGAGGAGCTGCGTACGGCCGCGTTACAGGCAGCAGGCGACGCCGAGTTTATGGCGGTCACCTTCTTGGTGATCCCGGGTGCTAACGTCCATGTCATCAGCCAATTAAGCACGCTGCCGCATGGGGGCGCCTTCACCTTTACCCAAGGCTTTGGCCTGAAGTTAGCCCAAAAGGCGCACCTCACCCTCTAAACGCGCAGTACGTCAGCGCCGGGCCGCCTGAGGCCGAGCGCCCCAATCCCCACGGGAGTGGCAGTTGCCATCCCCTGGGGCTGCGCTCACCGCCTGAGGCGAACGGCACCGCCTTAAGCTTGCGCCGCCGACTTGGGCGCAGGCAGGGCTGTTTGCGCCGCAGGCAGCGCCTTCTTGCCCTTGCCCAGCTTAGTGGCGCGGGCCACCTTGGTGCTTTGGGCCTTGGTTACACAGCTGGCGCTCGAAGCCACCTGCTTTAAGCTGACATTGGGCACATCCGCGGCGTCATCTTGCGGGGTGATCACCACATGCGCCGAGTGCAAATCAGCCTTGTGGCTAGCACTGGTCGCAGGCTTCACGCCCTTGGTCGCCGCCGATTTGGTCGCCGCACTCTTGGTCTTGGTGCGCTGGACCACGCTCACCGCCCGGCTGGTGCTCTTAGTGCTGCTCTTGGTGCTGCCCTTAGTGCTATGAGCGTTTTTAGCGCGCGGCTTCTTTTTCTCGGCCACATGCTCCAAGGCCAATTGCTCTGAGCCCTCGGGCACCACGCCATCTTGGAGCAAGATGTTCTTGACCTTGTTGCGGGCGTTGGTCTCCAGCTGGCGCACGCGCTCAATTGAGACCTTAAGCTCGGTCGCAAGCTCCTGCAAGGTCGCTTTATTGCCCTCATCGAGCCAGCGCCGCTTGAGAATGTAGCGCGAGCGCTCATCAAGCGCCGCCATCGCCTCACGCAGCTTAGTGATCTGCCAATCAGTGTAATCGCTGTTCTCTAAGACTTGAGCAAAGTTGGAGCTTTCGTCTTCAAGGTACGACGAGGGGGCGGGCAGCGCCGCCGCTGAGCCGG
Organism: Candidatus Anaerobiospirillum stercoravium; assembly: GCA_019113025.1. GTDB lineage: Bacteria > Pseudomonadota > Gammaproteobacteria > Enterobacterales > Succinivibrionaceae > Anaerobiospirillum > Anaerobiospirillum stercoravium. Next base: position 6,532 of record DXIF01000217.1, read on the forward strand.
AGTCATCGTTGCTGTCAGCATCAAAGCTCATATCAAGGCCCGCCAGACGCTTTTCCATCTCCGCCACGTCTGTGGTGGACACGCCTAGGATTTGTGCGACCTCTTGGCGCTCTTGCTCGGTAAACCAGCCCAGGCGCAGCTTGAGCTTGCGCAAAATAAAGAAGAGCTTGCGCTGGGCCTTAGTGGTCGCGACCTTGACCATGCGCCAATTGCGGATGACGTAATCTAAGATCTCAGCCTTAATCCATTGCACCGCAAAGGCCGCGAGGCGTACCCCCAAATCCGGATTGAAGTGGCGCAGCGCCTTCATCAGGCCAATATTGCCCTCTTGGATTAAATCAGGCAGCGGTAGGCCATAACCGGCATAACCACGCGCCACGCTGATGACCAAGCGCAAGTGCGACATCACCAGCTTGCGGGCGGCCTCAACATCGCCGTGATCGCGGCAGCGCAGCGCCAGCTCATGCTCTTCTTGCGCCGACAAGAGTGGCACTTGGTTGGCCGCCCGGATAAAGGCACCAATTGAGCTGCTCTTGCGCACCCGACTGACCAGCGCCCGCGAGGAGCTAGTCGGGCGCGGCGCATAGGCAAGCCCCGAGCCTGATTCTGACTCAACCTCATCGTACTCTGAGAGCTCCGCGTCATCGTCATAGTCCGAGGACGCCCCGGAGTCATGCACCAAGTGCATGCCGGCAAAGTCAGGCCCCAGATCGGAGTCAGACGCAGACTCCGTGTCCGCCTCCAGCTCATCGTAGCCGCCAAAGTCGGCCTCGTCCTCTGGGCCTACGCCCTCGTGGGCTACCTGCTCATTGAAGTCCTTGACCTGCTTGAGCACGTCGAGCTCTTTGAGGAGCTGACTAGGATCCACGGCCGCAAGGCCCGTACCCGGCGCGGCGACCGCTGGGGCAACCGTAGCTGCGCCCGCAGGGGCAACCGCAGTTGCAACCGCACCTGCGACAGTGGGGGCAGTCGTAGTTGCAACCATAGGAGCAGTCGTAGCTACGACTGCCGGGGCGTCCCCCTGCGGTAGCACCTCAACCTCAGAAGGTTCCACCGGCACCACGCTCCTAGCATCTTGCGCACTGGCGCCAAAATGCTGGGCAAAGGAGTGCGAGAGGTGGGCGCGCAGGCGCGCGGCATCGGCCTCATCGGCGCTGATTTCCTCGACTGAGACCGGTTCAACTTCAACGGGCTCGACCGTAACCGGCTCGACCGAGACCGGTTCCACCGTAACTGCGCTCGCGGCTGGTCCTCGGGACGGAGCGAGAGTCACCACCTCAGGGGTGACCACTTCAGGCTCAGCACTGCCCGCTGCTAAGTTGGGGGTATGCACAGGCGCAGCCTCACTTAAGTGAGTCTGGGCCTGAGGGTCAGTCAAGTGAGGGGCGCCTTCGGGGCGCGCACCAAGTTTATTTGATCGTGGCATGGCTAAGCATCTTAACACAGCATATTAAGCCCACCCTTAGAGCGTCACTAAGTGATCGCTCAGGCGCGTCCCGGCCTGCTTGTGGGTGATGATAATAACGCCCTTGCGCAGCGCCTGAATGCGCTCAATGATGCGCGCCTCTTGCGCCTCATCAAGCCCCTCGCCCGGCTCATCGAGCACTAAAAAGTTAGCGGCGGGCCCTAAGCTTGCCACCTCTTGTCCCTGGGCGCTAAAGCACCCGGCCTTAACCAAGGCGCGCGCCAGGCACAAACGGCGCGCTTGGCCGCCCGAGATAGTAAGGCCGGTGCTGCCCAGCCACTCATCTAAGCCCTGAGGCAACTGCGCGATGAGCTCAGTAAGTTCCACCAAATGAAGCGCGGCCTTCACCTCAGCCTCAGTCACCTCAGGCTTAATCTGCCGGAAGGTCTCAAAGATGGTCCCCGAAAAGAGCGTGATGTCTTGCAGCGCCACCGCAAAGTGGGCGCGCACCGCCGCCCCCGACAGCTGAGCATAGTCAGTACCATTTAAGCTCAGGCGACCCGCCTGTGGGGTCAAAAGCTTGGTCAAAAGCAGCACCAAGGTGCTCTTGCCCCGCCCCGACGGCGCCTTAATCAGGTAGTTTTGGTCCGAGCGCAATTCAAGCGTTAAATCCTGATACAGACTCAGGCGCTGCGCCCCCTCTAAAGCGTAGCTGAAAGCAACGTGCTCAAGGCGCACTACCAAGGCGTCACCGGCCGCCGCCACAGGCATCGCCGCTTGCTGGTCATTAAGACGATCACTTGCACCAAAGCTGCTCATTGCTGCCAATTGTCCACCCGAGGCCGCGTATGCCGCGGCATCACTCGTGGCGCGGGCCGCGCTAGTAGCGCTGGTAGCGCTGTCATCAGCCTGAAGCGTCGTTACCGCCTCTAAGCTTAGGGACGCGTTCCCAATCTTAAAGAGCTCGGCCACGCGCTGCGCGGAGTGCAGCACGTAAGGCAAGTTAAGGCAGGCGGCGCTGAGGGGCTGCAAGAGCTCATAGCTTGCCATCGCAACCACGCCCAGCATCATCATTTGCGGCGAGGACATGGCACCTGCTTGGACCAACGGCACGCTCTCAATTAACAGCAAGAGCAAGGTCAGCTCCGAGCAGGTCAAAAGCACCACTTGCGCTACTTGGTCGTAGAACAAAATGCGGCTGCGCGCCCACGCCAGCTGCTGCGAGTGACGCAAGAAGGCCGCGGCGCGCTCAAAGTGCTGTCCCAAGAGCATCAGGTCAAAAAAGCCTGCGATGAGCTCACTGACTTCATCGTTGAGCTTAATGGCCAGCGTGCTTTGCAAAGTCGAATAGCGGCGCCCACGATAGGTCGCCACCACCGGCGCAATCACTGCTGCAATCAGCATTAGGCTAAAACAAGTGAGCGCCAAGTGCCACGAAAAGCTAATGAGCATACCGCCCAGCACCAAGCCCATTAATACGGCGCAGGCAAAGGGCACAAATTGGCGGATATAGAGCATCTCGAGGCGCTCTAAATCTGCTTGCATGCGGCGCTGCAAATCCGCGCTCTTAAAGCGCAGCGCGTCCGTGACCTCCAAGGCCAGCGCGCGCTCAAAAAGGAAGACGCGCAAGTAGGCTAACAGCCTAAAGGTGGCATCGTGGGTGTAGTAGCGCTCGCCATAGCGCAGCAGCGTGCGCGCCAGCGCCAACAGGCGAATCAGCGCCGACGGAATAAAGATATTGAGGGCGTAGTCGTAGAAGCCTGCCACCGCCATGGCGCTTAAGAACCAAGTCGCGGTGCCCATGAGCGCCACCGATGAGAGCGAGGCGATAAAGGACATAAAGACGCCAAACACGACGCCATAGAGCTCCTTTCTCATGAGGCCCATAAAACGCAGATAATCACGCATGGCGCACCTCCGCAGCCGCAGCGTCTGCCCCAGCAGCGACCGTAGCGGCGGCAATATCGGCCGCAGCCGTTGGTGCCGACGTGTCAGCAGCCTGCGCCGCGCTCAGGGTGATGATGGCATCGGCAAAAGCGATGAGCTCGGAGCGATGGGCCACCATGACCACGGTCTTATCGTGTCCTAGGGTCGTAAGTCCCTGTAAAAAAGCGTTTTCACTGGCGCGATCGAGCGAGGCGGTCGGCTCATCGAGCAAAATAATCGGGCACTTGCGCACCAACGCGCGCGCTAGGGCAATAAGACGTGTCTCACCGCCGGAGATGCCGCGATTGTTTTCCCTGATGTGATGGTCAAGACCATCGCCAAAGCGCGTGAGCAGCTCCCCCGCGCCCACCTGCGCAAGCGCCGCCTTAAGCTCCTCATCTGTGGCGTCGGGGGCGCCAAGTTTGAGATTAGCGCGTAAGGTGCCATAAAAGAGATTCGGCAGCTGCGGGATATAGGCCACTGACGCCATCAGGGCGCGCAAGTCCGCCGGACTGCACTCATGGCCGTTGACCACCACCGCTCCCGACTTGAGCGCGGTAAAACCGGCCAACGTTTGCAGCACCGTGCTCTTGCCGACACCCGAAGGCCCCACTAAGGCCGTCACGGTCCCAGGCTTAAACACGGCACTAAAGCCCGTCACGCCCGCGCGGCCGTTGGGATAGAGCGCCGTCACGTCTTTAAGTTCCAAGGTAAACGGCCCCCTAAGCCACTTAGGCGCCGCCGCAGCCCCAGCAGCCGCTGGTGCTGTGGCCTCCGGCGCCGTGGCCGGGAAATGCTCGGGCTCGTTGAGGAAATCGATAAGGCCCGACATCGCGCCCAAGGCGCGCATGCGCGCGTGGTAGGTCAGGCCCATTTGGCGCAACGGCAAGAAAAATTCAGGGGCTAAGAGCAGCACAAACAGCGCTGCGGTGTAATCGAAGTTGCGCTCATAGACGGCAAAGCCCAGCGTAATCGCGCACAGGGCAATGCCACAGGTCGCAAAAAACTCCAAGACTAAAGCCGAGAGAAAAGCGATACGCAATACCTGCATGGTCTCAACGCGCCAGCGCTTGGTCAGGCGCGCGATTTTGACGATTTCGGCGCGCTCAAGATTAAAGAGCTTGACCAAGGTGAGCTTGGAGAGCGCCTCATGAAAGCGCAGCGCCATGCGGCTGATCTGACGCCATTGGCGCTGATTTAAGCGCTCGGCGCCCTTGCCAATCATGATCATGAAAAATGGGATGAGCGGCGCCATGCAAAAAAGGATTAAAGCCGACCAAGGGCTTACCAGGGCCACCGCGACCAAGCACACCACCGGGATGATCATGGCGTAGCGCAGCGTGATCAAAAACGAAGTGAAGTAAGGCAGGATGTCGTCTAAGGCGTCCACCATCAAGGTGTTAAGCGACGACTTCACGGTCAGCGACAAGGGCCCGACCGCAAGGAGCTTGCGCATTAACTCCGCGCGAATCGTGCCTTCTAATACATATGAGATATGGGCGATGAGACGCGCGATTGCAAGGCGCGTCAGCAAACGCCCAATAATCGGCCCCAGCGCATACGGCGCTAAATCAAGCGTAGCGCTGTCATGAGTCAAGACAAAGGGGGCGAAGGCCGCGGCGATGAGGGCGTAAAAAGCGCACAGGCAAATAGCATCGACCAAGGTCAGAGCCATGAGCAGGTACAGTGACCCGCGGGCCCGGCGGCTCCAGCTTTTAAGCTGCGCGCGCGCGGCCTGTAACTGCACCGCGTTGTGACTGGAAGTAGCGATTTGAGGTACCTCCCCAAGCAAAGAAGCTAAGAGCAAACAAAGAAAAAGAAAAGGAACTAAAGAAACGAAGCAAACCCGGCGGCGAGCTCAGTAAAACTTAGCCCGCCTAAAACATAATGGCCCCGATACCGGGGTAAACCGCATCAGGGCCGAAGGAAGCGGCGCGCGCGCCGCCTAAAGTGGTAAGGTCGTGACCTTACCTTGGGGTAACGGGCTCTAAAAACTTAGAACCAGTCCCACAGATCGAATAAGTAGCAGACCGCTAAGCAAAAGCCGCAAACGCCCAGCAAGCCTACAATCCAAACTAAATACAGCATGATTGCTCCTTGATAACAGACGTTTGAGCCTTAGTGACCCGAAACCTCGCCGTCCTCAGCCGAGACCTTATTCCACATGCGGCGATAAGCCCAAATGGTGTAAGCCAAGGCGATAGGGACGAAGATAATCACGGCATAGAGCATGACCTGCAAGGTAAAGTGCGAGGACGAGGCATCCCAAATGGTTAAGGACGACTCAGGATCGATGCTCGATGGCATGACAAATGGGAACATCGCGCAAGCGGCGGTGATGATGACAAAGGCGATCGCTACGCTGTTGTAGATAATGCCCTTGACCGCATTGCCCTTGACCCCGGCGATACCGGCCTTGATAAAGCAGAAGATCGCGATAACAGGGACTAACCACAAGATCCAAGCCTTGTGGTAGTTAGCAAAGAGGCCATGTGGTACGACTTCCACGCTCTTATCGGTGATGGCATGGAACGAGCCTTGTGGCGCTAACGCCGTTAACTGATAGCCATCAAAGGAGTAAGCCCAGATACCTGCGATGCAGTACAAGACCACCGTGCCTAAGGCTAAGATTAAGGTCAGGCCCTTAACACGCGAGGCGATCTCATCCACGGTACGCAGCTGAATCCATAAGCAGCCCTGAGTTAAGAGCATCGCGACGCTGACTAAGCCGCACAGTAAGGAGAATGGATCGAGCAATGGCAGTAAGGCGGTTAAGAATACGCCGTCATAGTGCCAACGCACATTTTCATCGGCCCAGAAAGGCAGGCCCTGTAACAGGTTGCCAAAGGCGACACCGAAAATAAGGATCGGCACTAAGGAACCGACGGTTAAGGCGATATCCCAGCGCTTGAGCCAAGTCTCATCGCTATTGTGGCTGCGATAGTCAAAAGCCAAAGGACGGAGCCAAATGGCAAATAAGACTAAGAGCATGCCCCAATAAAGGCCCGAGAACGAGGCAGCATAGACCTCTGGCCAAGCGGCGAAGATGGCGCCACCGGCGGTGATGAGCCAAACTTGGTTACCGTCCCAGTGTGGGGCGATGGTGCTGATAATGGCGCCGCGCTCCTTGGAGTTCTTGCCCACCTTAAATAGGAGGGTCGAGACCGCCATATCCATACCGTTGGTCAAGGCAAAGCCGATTAACAGCACGCCGACCAAAATCCACCAAATAACTTGGAGGGTATCATAATCAAACAGCATTTAAGACACCTCCATCCTTAACCTCAGACTTCTTGTCCTCAGCCTTAGCAGCTTCAGCCGATAAAGCCTCTTCGGCCTGGTCAGCCACAGCCGCAACTGGCTCTTCAGCCTTGACCTCAGTAGCCGCTGCGACTGTCTCGGCGCTTGGCACCTCAACCGTCTTGGCCTCAGCTACCGGCTCAGCCGGTGCAGGCTCAGCGGCAACTGCCTCAGCAGCGGACTCAGCCGCAGCCTCCTCAGCCTTATCAGCTGGGGCCGCGGCAGGCTCCTCTGCCTGGGCCTCAGCAGCTGGAGCAGCCTCACTTGCAGCAGCCGCGGTAGCAGCGACCGCTGGCTCAGCCGCAACCGCAGGCTCAGCCTTGGCCTCACCCTTGTCCTCAGTCTTAGGGGTGACTGGTGGGGTTGGCGGCAGCGGTGGGTAACCCTTGCCCTCAGGCTCTGGGTCGGTCAGATCTGGGCCCTTCTTAATGGCCTTGATCATGAGCTTGACCTCGATAAAGAGGAAGAGCGAGTAGATGCCGATGAAGCATAACAGCGACAGGCCCACATCCCATGGCGACAGAGTGGAAGTTGCCAGGAAGGTTGGCAGAATGTCCTGAATGGCCCATGGCTGACGACCAAACTCCGCGATGATCCAGCCCGCCTCACAGGCGATAAATGGCAGTGGCAGAGCGAAAGCTAAGATCTTTAACAGCTTGGTGCGAGTGTGCAGATCGCGCTTGTACCATAAGAAGAAGGCCGCGCCCACGCACAGAAGACCTAACAGGCCGACGATGCCAATCATGACTCGGAAGCCGTAGTAGTTGATGAAGACCGATGGAACGCTGTTGCGGGCAGCGGTCTTAATCTCATCCTCGGTTGGGTTGAGTGGGTCTTGGGCATGCTCAACTAAGAGCAGGCCATAGCCTAAATCGTCTTGGTGCTGCTTGAAGGTGACCATGAGATCTGGGTTGGTGTCCCCAGCGCGCATTTGAGTTAAAGCGCGGTTAGCCAATAAGCCGCTGCGAATGCGAATCTCATTTTGGGCCACGATGTCACGCAGACCTTGAACTTCTTGGTCTAAGGAGTGGGTGGCAATGATACCTAACAGACCTGGGATGCGGATGGAGAAGTAGTTTTCCATCTCATCTTCGTTAGGTAAAGCCACGATCGACCACGAAGCAGGTGGGGTCTGAGTCTCGTACTCAGCTTCCATTGCGGCAAGCTTGGCCGGCTGGTGCTTGGTAACTAACAGCGCCGACATATCACCGGTTAAGCCCGAGCCGCCCATCGCGCATAAGGAGAAGACGATACCGATCGTCATCGAGCGCTTGGCAAACTGTAAGGACTTACGACGCAGCATTAAGATGGCACTGACGGCAATCACAAAGAAGCCGGCGGTGGTGTAACCTGCGATAACCGTGTGTAAGAACTTGGTCTGAGCCACCTCAGAGAAGACTAAGCCCCAGAAGTCGATCATTTCCATGCGCATTCTCTCAGGCGAGAACTGTGCAAACTCTGGGTACTGCATCCAGCCATTGGCAATTAAGATCCACATGGCCGAGAGGTTAGAACCTAAGGCAGTTAAGAAAGTGATTAACAGGTGCGTCTTCTTGCCAAAGCGCTTCCAGCCCGTGAACATCAGGCCGATGAAGGTGGACTCTAAGAAGAATGCCATTAAGCCTTCCAAGGCCAATGGAGCGCCGAAGATATCACCGACGTAGTGCGAATAGTTCGACCAGTTGGTACCAAACTCGAACTCGAGCGTAATACCGGTAGCGACACCAATCGCAAAGTTAATACCGAACAGCTTACCCCAGAACTTGGCCATATCGCGATAGATCACACGGCCGGTAGCAACGTAGCACAGCTCCATGATGAAGACGAGCCACGAGATACCAAGAGTAAGCGGCACGAAGATAAAGTGGTACATTGACGTGGCTGCAAATTGCAGACGTGACAATTCCACCATCAGTTCGTTTACCATTTACGACCCCTATTGAGTACCCAAAACGAATACTATCGCGCAGCACACTCAAGCGCGCCGACCTAACAATAAGAGGTCGCAGCAAGGAAGGCTCAAGCCGACTTTCTGACTTTGATCCAAGCTTTCCCCTAAGGGGCAAACCAAAACAGCCCGATCCAGCAAAAAGCCGGAGCGCTGTAAGGCCTGTTCTTAAGACAAAGTTTGCATCAGCACCACGTCACGAGCACCGCCTCTGAGGCACCTAAGCAAATGCGCAGATAGCACCATCGTATCGTATGGTACTAAGCTTGTTAAGTTAGTCCGCCATTATATGCAAACAGCGTCACTATCTGATCAAGGTGCAGCTTCCG
>DXIF01000218.1 GCA_019113025.1 Candidatus Anaerobiospirillum stercoravium
GGCCTGAGGAGAGCAAAAGATGGACTTACACAATCCGCCCAAAGGTAAGACGGACGGTTAAGTTTGACCACTACCGCCAGTACCAGCACTTCTGCCCAAAATTTGGACAGTAATTAAGTTACAGCTTCCTAGTAGTCGGTCACTAAAAAACATGACGACTAAAATCATTACTAATCATCATTGTATACTTATATCAGCACCTCCATAGGTGGTCGTTTGGCATCCTCTTGCAAGACTCCAAGGTAGATCTCTTGGAGAGCTCCATCCTTGTCATGCAAGCCGACGAGTCTGCGGTACGAAGCCACATAAGCGTCTGAGACGTTATCAATGCCGAGTTCTGCAAAAGACGCAAGGTCAAGCACACGCTGATCAAGATGGTGTGCGATGTTAAAGTCCCACTTAAATGGCTTCTTAAGCTCGCGATTGTAGTAATCAATGAAAGTAGCAATGTCCATAGCCAGCTGATCGCGGCTATTAATGGATCTTCCGGCCAAAACGTAACGTGTCAGCTGGCCAAAGAACGATTCAACTTGATTCAGCCAGCTGGCACAAGTTGGGGTGAAGATGAAGTCGAAGTTCGGATGACTCGCGTACCAAGACTCGCCAAAGTTCTTATGCGCGGACAGGTTATCTAAGATAAACTTGATAAAGCAGCCGCGTAACTCAGGATGTTTGGCGGGTAAGTTCTCGATAAATGCCCTGATGCCGTACTTGCTCTTGACCTCGAGAAAGTCGTAGTAAACGTGACCAGTTTTCTGATCGAAGGCCGCAATAAGATGAACGCAGCCAAGGCGCGTATAACGGCAGCTTTTGTACATTTCGCCGTTATAAATACGATACCGCACAAAGGCCAATGCCTGGATGCAGGTCTTCTCATCGAGGCACAAGACCTTGGTCCGATGGCCCGGTTCCTCCGTATATGTGGTATGGACCTCAATCGCCTTGTTCTCATAGTTGAGATCTTTGCTAAAGCAGTGAGACCCTTGCGCGTTAATCTTAAGCCTCGTCTTCTTGCAGTAGCGTCTGACAGTTTCACCTGAAACGCCAATGCACTTGGCTAAACGCTCATGGTCCCAAACCTTGATGGCTTTGAGCTCCTCAATGAACTCCTTGTCTGAGTGACCATTTTTCTCGAGCTGTTGAGCTGCCCCATCTGTGCCATTACGGATAAAGGCATTAAGCCGCATGACCTTATGAACGTCCATGATAGTTGGACGCCCAGAACGTGCTTTCTCTCGGCTAATGGCTGCAAATCCACGCACTTGAGGCTTATGCTCAGATTTTTGCTCCTGCGCGGCCATGAGCTCAGTCTCGGCCATGATCTTAGTCTCAAGCTCTTCTAGCCCCAAAAAGCGTTTAAGACACTTAACGACAGTGTTACGAGACTTAACACCAGTGCGTCGCTGAATCTCTGCGATGCTATGTGCAAAGACGGCTGCCACAATGATGGCTGCGTTTTGTAGGGCATAAGCCTTTTCTTTTCGTCTCTTCAGGGCATCAATGCATTTATCAATTTCGGCTTGAAGGGAGGGTAGTTCGCGATGGAATCGCGCTAAAATCTTGCTAGGGGTGCTGACGCATGAAGTCAGCTCCCCTGTAATTTGGGGCAAATTAACGTTTGACATGCCCCAAATTATCTCATGAGACAAAATTTAGACAAGTCAAAAAAATAATCGTCACGATCTTTAGTGGTCGACTACTAGCTGTAAGGGAGCGTGCTCACGCACCTGAGCCAAGAAACAGATAAGCAACATCATGAGCACTGGCAGCGCGATCACACAGGCTGCAAAAAGCCTGAGTTTTCTCCATAAGCTCTTGAGAGCAGGGCAAGGATAAAGGCGGGGTTTTCTCAGTATAATGGTTCATGGTCAAGGTCTCGGAGTTTGGTTATCTGATTTAGTTTGCGAGGCCTTGGTTCTAAGAACATGCCCCGGGAAGACTCAACCTTACCCCCTCTTGAGTTTGAGCTAAAGTTTACGCAGCCTGCACCTCCTCAGGCCTGATGCAAATTTTTGGACACTTGTTTTGTTACAGCTTCCATAGAGCTTCCATAGAGCTTCCTGAGAGTGAGGATGGCCCAACGTGACACGCAATGGGGGCGGAGCTCGGCAGCGTGCCGCCGGGCTTTTTGCGCGGATCCGCCTAAAAGCCAGCCCTTTTTGGCTATAATAAGAAAGTTATGCGTTTGCTCGCCGCAACCGGCCTTGTGACATGGACGTCATCTGCTCTTTGCCGGTATTAAGCTGGGGTGCACCCCACTTCAGTCATGTCTCAAACAAGCTGCTCTTAGCTTTGCTCTTTGCTCTGCTTATGGCAGCAACCTCTTTTTGTTTTCCCCGTTCAAGATCAATGCTGCTGGTTTCACCCATGGTTACCGTTTTGGTGGCATGAGGTGGGGGTAGGCTTATGCTGACCGCAAGGGAACGCAATGTGAATCGTAGGTAGGGGTAGGTTTGAGCTAGGGCAAGCGCTAAGTGAGCGCAGCGCGCTTGGAGTGCTCGGGTTCGAGCTCAATCTTCACGGTTGAGGCCCCAAGGTCGGCCGAAAAAGGCGCGCCGCGGTTGTCTCAGCTTAGTTTAGTGGAAAGTCGCATGGGATTTTTTTCAAAGTTATTTGGCTTTGGTAAGCGCAAGGATGAAGCTGCCAAGCCTCAAGACGATCAACCGATTGTTGACGCTTTAGAAAACGAGCAAGGTACGCCCGAAGCGCCTGCCGACAACGATGCGGTCTTCATCCATCCGGAAAACCAAGACAGCAATGACTCCATTGCCGATCAGGTGGAAGAAGCTGAAAAAAAAGAGCCAACTTGCGACAGCTCCAATCTGGATCAGACTCAGACGTCTCATGAGTCGGAGGCCGCGGCCTCTCCTGCTGTTGCAAATGACGCTGAACCAGTAGACACCGCCGCTCCAGAGCAAGCCGCTCAAGAAGTTCAGGCTCAGGCCGAGCAAGAGGCCCGTGAGCGGGCCGAGGCCGAGGCAAAGGCCAAGGCCGAGCAAGAAGCCCGTGAGCGCGCTGAGGCCGAGGCTCGCGCTCAGGCCGAGCAAGAGGCCCGTGAGCGCGCTGAAGCTGAGGCAAAGGCCAAGGCCGAGCAAGAAGCCCGTGAGCGCGCGGAAGCTGAGGCTCGCGCTCAGGCCGAGCAGGAAGCCCACGAGCGTGCTGAGGCCGAGGCTCGTGCTCAGGCCGAGCAAGAGGCCCGCGAGCGCGCAGAAGCCGAGGCAAAGGCCAAGGCCGAGCAGGAAGCCCGCGAGCGTGCCGAGGCTGAGGCTCGTGCTCAAGCTGAGCAAGCAGCCCGCGAGCGTGCTGAAGCCGAGGCCCGTGCTCAAGCTGAGCAAGCAGCCCGCGAGCGTGCTGAGGCTGAGGCCCGTGCTCAAGCTGAGCAGGAAGCCCGCGAGCGCGCTGAAGCCGAGGCCCGTGCTCAGGCCGAGCAAGCAGCCCGCGAGCGTGCCGAGGCTGAGGCCCGTGCCCAAGCTGAGCAAGCAGCCCGTGAGCAGTATGCAGCTGAAGTCGTTACGACTGCGGCGGTAAAGCCTAAGCGTAAGCGCAAGACCAAGGCGGAAAAGGAAGCAGAAGCTGCGGCCGCCGCTGCCGCGCAAGCAGCCGCTGAAGTCGCCCCAGAGGTTGCTCCGGCAGCGGAGCCAGCCCCTGAGGCCGCGGCAACATCTGCCGCTAAGCCGAAGCGCAAGCGCAAGACTAAGGCGGAAAAGGAAGCTGAGGCCGACGCCGCAGCTGCCGCTGCTGAGAGCGCCCCAGAGGTGGCTCCGACGGAGGCGCCCGCCCCTGAGGTCGCCGCTGAGCCTACCGCCAAGCCTAAGCGCAAGCGCAAGACCAAGGCCCAAAAGGAAGCTGAGGCTGCCGCTGCTGCGGAGGCTGCCGCTGAGCAAGCGGGCGCAGCTGAGGCGCCGGTTGAGGGCGTAACTGAGGCGCCAGCTGAGGACGGCGCCGCTGACGCTGAGTCGGCTAAGGCAGAGGATGCCGCCGCTGAGGGCGCGGCTGAGGCCAGTGCCGAGGTTGCTGAGCCGGTTGAGGTTAAGCAAGAGCGGGAATCGTTCTTTGCGCGTCTGCGCAAGACCCGCGATAACTTAGCGAGCGGCGTCGGGGCTTTAATCTTCGGCCGCAAGATCGACGATGATCTCTATGAAGAGCTCGAGACTGCGCTCATCATGGCAGACCTAGGCAATGAGACCACCCAGATGGTGATCGAGCGCCTGCGCGATGAGTCCCGGCTGCGCGACTTGCGTGACGCCGGTGCGCTGCGCGCCAACTTAAAGGCCATCTTGAGCGAGATCTTAGAGCCGTGCGCACTGCCGCTTGATGTCACCACCAAGAAACCGTTCGTCATCTTGATGGTGGGCGTCAATGGCGCCGGCAAGACGACCACCATTGGTAAGCTCGCACGCAAGTACCAAGACCAAGGTCTGTCGGTGATGCTGGCGGCAGGTGACACCTTCCGTGCCGCCGCGGTCGAGCAGTTAAAGGAGTGGGGCGAGCGCTCGCACGTCCCAGTCATTGCTCAGGCCACCGGTTCTGACAGCGCCTCGGTGCTCTTTGATGCGGTCAACGCCGCTAAGGCTCGTGATGTCGACGTCTTACTGTGCGATACCGCCGGTCGTCTCCAAAACAAGGACAATCTGATGGATGAGCTGCGTAAGATCGTCCGCGTCATGAAGAAGATCGACCCTGAGGTGCCACATGAGGTCCTATTGGTCTTAGACGCAGCCACCGGTCAAAATGCGGTCTCCCAGACCAAGCTCTTTAGCGAGGCGGTCGAGGTCTCAGGCCTCGTCTTGACCAAGCTCGATGGCTCGGCCAAGGGCGGTGTGGTCATCAACTTGGCCCATAACTACGGCATCCCGATCCGCTATGTCGGCATCGGTGAGAAGGTCGAAGACCTGCGTGAGTTCAAGGTCAAGCCATTTGTCGATGCCTTGATCGACAGCGAATAGCGCAAGGGCGCGTTTACGCGCCAGCACGTAGCTGGGCGGCATACCGCCCAGCTGCGGGCACAAAGCGATAGCCTCGGGCTATCCTTTATTTATTGGGGCCTTGGGGTGGTAGCTGCGCAAAATTAGCGCGGGTTCACCCCAAGGCCCCTCATTTTCTCTAGAATTAGGATTTTATGTCTTTTTGCTGGAGCCACAGGCCAAGTTGGAGCGGACGATCCGCTGCTTGGGTGGCCGTTGGATGACTGGGATGAACCGCTCGCACTTACAACGAAATGCTTTGAATTTGGCTGTGACCATGGCGCTAGGCTCCATGGGCTTAATGGGGGCTCCGGCTGCGTTTGCCGCTGATGTGGTTGCCGCAGCTGAGGGGGCGGAGAGCTCGGCCCCAAGCGCTGCGGGCGCCACGGGGGCGGGCCTGACGCAGGTCAAGGGTGAAACCGTGGTCGTGACCGCATCCCGTATGGCGCAGCCCCTTTTGGACGTTAACGCTTCGATGTCGGTGGTGAGCGCTGAGCAAACACGCACGCTGGGCGTGGACAATGTGCCCGAGATGCTGCGCAGCGCGCCGGGCGTGACCTTGATGTCCGACGGTACCCCTGGCGTCAAGCGTATTGCGCTGCGCGGTGAGAACCCATCGCGTACCTTGCTCATGGTTGATGGCCAGCGCATTGATGACCAAAAGAATAAGTCGGGCGCGCCGCTTTTGATTAACCCGTACTTCATTGACCGCATTGAGGTGGTCAAGGGCCCTTCGTCGGTGCTCTATGGCTCCGACGCCTTAGGCGGTATCGTCAATGTCATTACCAAGCAAGCCGCGGAGGTACCGTTTGAGTTTGAGGCAGGCCTGAGCTTTAACAGTGCCAATGAGAGCTTTACTGAGTACGCCAATGCCTCTGGTACCATTGACCGCTTCAAGTACGCCGTGGGTGCCTTTAATACCAATTCAGGCGATCTGCGCTTAAGTGACCACGAGCGCCTTGATAACACCTCGTACGATGCTACCGGCTTTAATGGCGACTTCAGCTACGATGTCCTGGATAATCTGACCGTAGGCTACGCCGCGGAGTTCTTTGATACCAATGCTGAGACCAGCACCACTATCGATGACCCGACCTACGGCAACTTCTCGGGCGATATCCCGAAGTGGCAGCGCCAAAAGCACAAGCTCTATGTCAAAGCTTTTGACCTCAATGAGTACCTTGCCGCGGTCGACGCCTCGTTCTACTACCAAAAGAATACCAAGGACTTCAATTCCATCCCGCAGCGCGGCTTAGATGTTACGGTCTATAACGAGCAAGAGAGCTTAGGCGGCAACTTGCAGCTGGAGTGGAGCTTAGGCGAGCGCTTCTACCTCATCACCGGCTATGATGGGCGCCAAGAAACGCTCGATAGCTCGGGCACGGTGGGCATTGCCATGGGCCCAGTGTTCAACGCCAATTTCAATATTGACGACTCTGACTACAAGCAGCAAAGCCATGCCTTTTACGCCTTGCTCTCGACCTATCTGACCGATGAGCTGACTTTAAACACGGGTGTGCGCTACAACTACATCAAGACTCTAGCTGGTAGCTCCCACTTAGGCGGACAACTGTCGACCGGTGGCCCGGTCATCCCGATTGATATGCCGCTCAACTACGACGATGTCTCGCAGGTTAAGACCTTAGGCTCGGTGGGCTTGGTCTATCGCCCGTGGGATGAGGGTGCGTTCCGCCTTAATTGGTCGCAAGGCTTTAGAGTGCCGAACATCCAAGAGCTCTATTTGCTCACTTCGACGGGCACCTTACAGTTTGGTAATCCTGACTTAGAGCCTGAAGAATCCGATAACTTCGAGCTGGGTTTTCGCTGGGAAGATCCCCACGGGGGCCTGATGGCAGATGTGGCCTTGTTCTACACCATTTCGGATAACTACATTGAGACGGCGCGCTCAGGTCAGTTCTACACCTACCGCAATATCGCCGAGGCCAAGAGCTATGGCGTAGAGGCAGCGTTGTCTTATCTGACTAAGTGGAACGTCGAGCCGTATCTCAATATCACGGCCATGGAGCGCAAGTACGAGACGGAAGCAGGCTCTTCGACTAATACCGGTACTCCTAAGTTCTTTGGTAACAGTGGTGTTAAGTACTATGGCCGCTACTTTGACTTAGACGGCTTTGCCCAATTTGCTACCAGCACCAAAAACGACAACTTAGACGGCTGGTCGTACTTTGGCGCCACCGAGTACGGCGGCTACGTCACCTTGAACCTGCGCGTATCCACCAGCTTTGGTGACAACGACCAATTTACGGTCTATGCCAGCGCCGAAAACATCTTGGATAAGAGCTACCAGACCAATGAGATCATCCATGAGCCAGGTCGCTTCTTTACCTTGGGTGTCTCGGGCAAGTTCTAAGCGCCAGCGCCTGGCCTAATGCCGTGGCGCCTCAGGCTGCGCGCAGCCTGCGGCCCGCTCTTCAGGGGCTTAGCCCCAAACGACCGCGCCACGGGGCGCCCCCAAATATGGGGGCGCCCTGCGGCGCGGTCGTTTTTTTAGGCGCTGGGGCGGCTTAGAGCAGCTCGTACTTGATCGGAATTAGGATGCGGTTATTGAGCTGCTGATTGCCGGTGTTGAACTGCAACATCGACTGGGCCAGCTTTTGGGCGGCGGCATCGAGGATCTTATGTCCTGAGCTGTGCTCTAAGCGGTAGCCCACCACAACGCCATCTTGGACTACAAATTCCATCATGACGGTGCCTTCGAGCTTGCGCCGTACCGCATTGCGCGGATAGCGCGTCTTGCTCTTGATTTCGTTGACCAAGAGCGAGGTCAGCTGGGCCTGCATCTGGGAGTTAAGGGCGGCCGCTTGCGCGCGCTCCCGCTCCGCTTGCGCGGCGGCCTCCGCGGCAGCGCGCTCACGTGCTTGCTGTTCGGCGCGGGCCTTGGCCTCAGCCTCTGTGCGGGCCTTTTGCTCGGCGGCGCGGCGCTCGCGCTCTTGCTGCTCCTTAAGCTCTTGGGCGACGCGTTCGGGCTCGGGTTGCACCACCGGCTTTGGTTCTACTAGCGGTTCAGGCTCAGGATTGAGCTTGAGCTCGGCTTCAGGCTCAACTGATTGGGGTGGCGGCGCGGTAATGGGCTCAGGTTCCGGTATTGGCTCGGGGCTGGACTCTGTGATTGGTTCGGGCTCTGAGATTGCGGCCACAGGCTCAGTCACAGGTTCAGCTTCAGGCTCTGCGGGAGCGACCTGCAAGGTCAGCTCGACGGAGCCAAAGTGCTGCTGGGGCGTGATGACAAACTCAGGTTGGTCCCAGATGCCGATGCCGATTAAAGCGGCGAACACTCCAGCAAAGCCAAAGCTGCGCGCTACCAAGTCCGGATGCTGAGTTTGCACGATGTTCATAGTGGCTACTGTGCCTCAGCGGCGCGCTCTGACGAGGCGTCAGCGGCGTCAGTTGGGGCCGGGGCGGCTTGCTCGGTTGGCGTTGAGACTACCACTAAGCGGCCTTGGGTGTAGGTGCGCGCAAGGTCGGCAACCGTTATGAGCTCTTGGCTTGGGGCTTTGGCATCAATCACCAACTCTAAGGTCAGCTCTTGTTGCGCCGCCGCGCTCTTTTGTAGCTCTTGTTGGATGAGCGCCGGGAGCTGCTCCTTGGTCGTTTGGGTGTTAGCGCCCACGCTGTAGTGGCCTTGAGCATCGACGCTGATGCGCATGGTGGCGGCGCGCTCCTCACTTTGGGCGGTACTCGACTGCGGCAAATTAAAGTCGATCACCGGTAAGGTGAAGCTCATGGTCATGATGAAGAAAATGACCAGCATAAAGGTGACGTCGATGAGCGCGGTTAAGTCGACCGCTAAGTCGTCGTTTTCTAAATCGTTCATGGGCGGGCCTGGGCGCGGTAGCGCGGCGATGGGGGCGTTGTGCTGTCTTGTGCGGTTTGGTGCGATATTAGTGCTGGTTGAGTTCGGGGACGAGCTCGCCCTGGTGGCACAAGATCAAGGTGATCTTGTTGCGCAAGGCGCGCAGATTGATCAGCAAGTAAAAGTGAATGATGAGCGATGGAATGGCTAAGGTCAGGCCCATCACCGTGGTCAGTAAGGCCTCCCAGATGCCGCCTGCGAGCATATTGGCATCGGGCATGGTGCGCTGGGAGAGGTTGGAGAAGACGTCGACCATACCTAAGACCGTGCCTAACAGGCCCAGCAGGGGGCCAATCGCGGCACACAGCTTTAAAAAGTACATTGAGCTGTAGATGCCCTTAAGCTGCACTTGCATCAAGCTGTTGAGCACGAGCTCGCGCTGACTTGCGTCGCTGCGCTGCTCTTGCACCTGAACCTTTTCGATGATGGCAGTAAGCTGCGAGCGCGGGGCAAAGCCTTGCTTTTTGACGAGGTAGGTCAAGACCACACCGCGGATGGCCATAAAAATCGCAATCAGGCCTAACAGGACGAGCGCTAAGCCGGAGTAGCCGACTTGGTAGAAGAGATTAACCATGGCAACTGGGGACAGATCTAACAATGGGGGCAAGGCATTGCACTGTGATGCATAGGAATGCAATGGATTGCAAGGGGTGAGGCGCGGCCTCAAGCTAAGTGAGGCCTCATTGTACCCGTCCCGGGCCATTTTGGCGCAGCGTCGTGACCGCCACGCTGCGGGCGTGCACCATGTGGAGCAGAGGGGACCTATGAGCTGCACCTTGGGGGCTAAATGGGGTAAGCTGAGAACGCTGAGTTCAGCACCGGTGCACTGAGTTGCGCTGATTAGCGCAGAGTAGTGCAGATCGTGGCTGAGCTTAATTGGTTTTTTTGTTTGCTGTTCCCTTGAGGTGTGTGACGTGGGGGCAAAGGGAGGGTAGTTGCGGCAAAGGATTTAGGATGAGATACGAAGGTTTTACTTGGTCCCAGCAAGTTGAAGTTAATGTCTGGGACTTAGGCGGGCGTGGCGATGGCCGCACTGACAATACCGCCGTGTTGCAGCAGGCCATTGACCAGGTAGCAGCGCAGGCGAGCGCCTTGTGCCAAGGCATTGTCTTGGTGCCTGCGGGCACTTGGTTGACCGGGCCGCTGGAGCTTAAAAGCTATGTGACGCTGCGGCTAGACGTTGAAACCACGCTTAAGGCGCTCCCCGAGCCGACCCGCTTTAAGTCCGCCTATATTGGCGCCCCATTTGCGCCGGGCGAAGCCCTGATTTATGCCCATCGTGCCACTCACTGTGGCATTGAAAGTTGGAATAAGGAAGGTGCGGCGGCGGCTACGATTGATGGCAATGGCGCCACGTGGTGGCCTCAGGCCCAGGAGGCGCGTACGTGGCTTAAAAACGGCGAGGTCGAGCGCTTTACTCAAGCTTTTCCGGGCGTGGTCACCGCTAATGGTATGCCACGGCCTTGGCTCATCGAGTTTAGTGAGTGCTCTGAAGTTGAGCTCACGGGGCTGGAGATTACTAACTCCCCGATGTGGACCTTGGTGCTGCGTAACTGCGAGCGGGTCTTGATCGAACAGGTCAATATCACCAATCCCGAGAGCGCGCCTAATACCGATGGCATCGATGTGGTCTCGAGTCGTGATGTCACCATCACCGGCTGCTCGGTGGATACCGGTGATGACAATATCGCCATTAAGTCGGGACTGAAGCAAGATGGCGCGCCGCGCAGTGAGCGCATCTTGATTGACGACTTCTACTTTGAGCACGGCCATGGCCTGTCGGTGGGCTCGGAGACCGCCAATGGCATCGGGGCAGTGACCGTGGCACGGGGAACCTTTGAGCGCACCGGCACCGGGATTCGAGTCAAGACCGCGCGCGATCGCGGCAATCAGATTGGTCCCCTTGAGGTGCGTCAGGTCAAGCTGCAGCAGGTAGAAACGCCGCTGTTGCTAACCTGTTCCTATGCCGGTCAGTCAGGCGTAGGGGATGATGCGGTGATGGAGGCCTTAGTGGCACCGCTGGAAGCGGCAGCCCCCAGTGCGACTACGCCTTATGTTCATGACATCTCGCTGGAGGATGTGACCGCGCGTGAGGCCAAATTTGGTCTGGTCTTAAGCGGTCTGCCGGAGGCGCCGCTTAGTGGCGTCACCCTACGCAACGTCAAGGTTGAGAGCCAGTATGGCCTCGCTGCGCGCTATGTCACGGGCGCCTTGGTCAATTGCGACATTAAGGCGACCCAAGGCGAGCCGCTGCGCTTTGGCCCCGAGTGCGCCCTTGAGGTGCGCACCGAGGCGTAGCTCCGAACTCAGCGCCTAAGCAAGCGCTGCGTGCGCAGTTGGTGCGCTCGCCGCTGAGCGGCGCGCGCCTGGGGCGCTTGGTGCGACCGAGGTCTGGGCTTGGGCCCGGGTGGCGGCGTTTGGGGCGGCGCGCCCGGCTGGGGTGGGGTGCTGCTATAATAGCTGTGAGCTAATTTCTATACTGGCTATGTTGGGTACAGCTATGAGCATCTTTGACACCCACTCGGCCGAGCGCGGCTCGGGCGACAAGCATTTCCTCAATTCCTTGGTCAACGGCGGCAGTTCAGACATGATCATCTGGAAGTCGCCGGTTGAGGATTTCAATACCAACTCGGTTTTGACCGTCAACCCCGGCGAAAAGGCGCTGTTCTATAAAAATGGGCAGCTGATGCAGGTGTTCGGCCCCGGGCGCTTTGAGCTCAAGACCGAAAACTACCCGTTTTTAAGCGATTTGCGCAATCTGCTCAGCGGCGGCGAGTCGACCTTTCGCTGCCAAGTCTATTTCGTGCGCACGGCGCTGAGTAAGGAAGTGCTGTGGGGCACCGATAGTCCCATTCAGGTGCGCGACCCGGTGCAGCAGATTCAAACCGGCCTTATCGGCCGTGGCGCCTATAAGATCAAGGTCGAAGACGCGGCCTTGTTCATTGCTAAGCTCTCAGGTTTTGTCGACGAATTTAGCACGCGCAGTCTCGACCTCTTCTTCCATAACCAATTCCTCCAGACCATTAAGTCCCAGATCGCGCGCGAGGTGGTGAACTCCCAGCAAGAGGTCTTGGGCGTGATCACGCGCTTAGATGAGCTCGCGGCGCAATTAGGGCGCAAGCTCGCGCCAGTGTTTTCAGGTTTTGGTTTGCGCCTTGAGGTGTTCAATATCTCCGCGCTCGATATCCCCGAGGACGATCCCAACCGTCAGGCCTTGGAAGTGGCTTATCGCCGCACCCGCGAATTGCAGATTATGGGCAAGGATTACCAGCTCATTAAGACCATGGGCATTATGGAAGATATGGCCCAGAACCAAGCCGCGGCCGGGGCCGGTGCTGGCATGGGCATGGGAATGGCGGCATTTGGCCTGATGGGCCAGCTGGGCCAAAACACGCTGGGCCCGACGCTGGCGGGCGTGACGGCGCAAACGCCGCAGTCAGCGCAGCCCGTGCAGTCAGCGCCCGCGGCAGCGGATCCGCAGGCGAAGCTGACTAAGCTCAAGGGCTTATTGGACGCAGGCCTGATTTCGCAGGCCGATTACGATGCGGCCAAGAAGCAGGTTTTGGCTGAGCTCTTAGGTTAGGAGGGACGATGGCGCTGCTGCTCAAGCTGGTTTTCCCAGTTGTTTTCAATCTTTGCTTCTTCTTAGTGTTGGGCCTTACTGGCACCTCAGCCCAGTGGTGCTCGTGGCTCTTTATCAACATCGCCTACGGCGCCTTTATGTACACGCTGCGTGAACCCATTAAGGAGCGCTTGAGCGTCTTAAGTTTCACCTTGTATCTAGTGGGCCTGATCTACTTTGGCGCGGCCTTGGTGGTGGGCTTGGTCTTTATGGTACTTTTGACCGGCTCGGTCATGGGCGCGGCGGTCTCCCAGATCGTGCTGCTGGGCTTATTTATCGTGGTCTTGGTCAGCTCTCAGCTTGCCAACCTCAGCACCGAGCAGTCACTGGCGGCGCAACGGGCACAGGGGCAATTTCTTTTGCTGTTGCAAAGCGGGGTCACGACCTGCTTAGAGCGCATGGACTTGCCTGAGCTGCGCCAGTTGGCCACCGCACTTGAGGTCAGCCCGCTGCAATCGGGGGCGGCGGTCGCCCCCATTGAGCAGACGCTGCTTGCGCAGCTTAATCAATTGCAAGCGGCGGTGGCGGCGCAGGACTCTGCGCAGGCCACTACGCTGGCCGCACAGATGCTCATGCAACTAAAACAACGTAATGCTCTGCTGCAAGGTTCGGGAGTCTAAGATGCCACGTGGCGAAAGCTTAAAGCTACAACAATTCCACTGCCCTAGCTGTGGGCAAAACATCACTCAGCTCACGCCTTTCAAGGCCTCCATTGAGTGCCCGTACTGCCATCAGGTCTCGCTTAACCCTTTGGTCATCGACAAGACCACGTGGGTGCCTGAGCGCGTCATCCCGTTTCGTCTGACCAAGGACGACTTTGGGGAGGCCATCATTGAGCGCCTGGTGCGTGAGCCGAATCTGCCCTTGGATCTGTTCGACCAAATCACCTTTGGCAAGGTGCTCAAGGTCTATCTGCCGATGTATGAGTACACCGGCACCTTTGAGGGCAAGTGGCATTGCGATGAGGCCTATACCGTTGAGCACAAGGTGCGCCGCAATGGCAACACTGTGACCGAGCGCGAGACGCGCTATCGCCCGGTCTCAGGCGGCGCCTACGGCAATTACTCCTTTTTAGCCTTGGCCTATGAGGGTAAGGACATTCCGCCCGAGTTTTTGCGCTACGCCATGGTGCTTGACAGCGCCGAAAACAACTCCTACCCCTTTGACCCAGAACTCATGGGCTTAAACGGCGCTGAGCAGGTCATGACCTTGGAGATGAATCGCGATGAGCACCAAGTCTGGGCCCAAAAGGGCGAGGACTATGTGACGCGTTTAGCGGAGCGCGAATGCGCGCGCCAAGCGCCGAGCAATCGCCGTAACTTCCGCTGTTCCTCGCGCATTAGTCCGCACGACAAGGGCATCTACACCATGGTGCCGTTTTGGTTTGTTAACTTCTTCTATGAGGGCAAGGCGTGGAACTTCATGGCCGAGGGTTCGGGCACTTGGAGCCACTTAAGCGCCCCGACCTCGACCATGATGCGCCTCCTGCGCTGGGGCTTGGTCGTGCTGTGCTTAGCCTTAGGGGGCGTGGGCGCGTACTTGGCGTCGCCTGATGCGACCTCGCAGTATCCGGCTTGGCCTCGAATCGCCTGCTTTGGCGGCGGCGTGCTCGCGGCTCTGTGCTGGTACCTAGGCTATAACTTCCGCAACCAGAGACGGCGCATCGCCGGGGCCTGTGCGGCCTTCCCTGACAGCCACTTTGCGCGCCAGCATCGCTAAAAGTGAGCTGCTAAGTAAGCAGTTAAGCGCGCCGCTAAGCGGCGCGCTTAGCGGCAATGAAATGGGCCGTAGCCCCACAGGAGGGCTACGGCCCATTTCATGAGAGGTTGGGCCGCCCCTCTAGTCGGTGCGGCGCAGCCT
>DXIF01000026.1 GCA_019113025.1 Candidatus Anaerobiospirillum stercoravium
GCGCGGAGCTAGGCGCGGCGGCGCAGGCCTGCCGTTAGGTCGTGGGCAGCGTCCAAGACGACCAAGGCGCGGCCTTGGGGGCCGCGCCTTGGTGCTTAGGGGTGATTAGGCGTGAGGCCTAATCGTTTTGAGTTAACGCTTGTTGTTACTGCGCCTCAACCTCGACTACTGGGTCGGCGTTGTGGTGCACTGGAGCGTTACCAATCGCCTCTTCTTGGGTGATTGGCTGTGGCATTTGATCTGGTGGATTGCCCTTCATTGGGTCCCAGCCAATGATTAAGAGGTAAACACCAAAACCAATGACGAAGCCAAATGGGATGTGCCAGCCGTAACGTAACCAGTTCATGAACGAGCGCGCCTTCGGGAACATGTCGCATACGGCAACACCGGCCGAGGAGCCGAACCAAACCATCGAGCCACCGAAGCCGACAGCATAAGAGATTAAGGCCCAGTCGTAGCCGCCCTTGATTAAGCACAGCTGCGTTAATGGGATGTTGTTGAAGACCGCCGAGACGAAGCCGATCGCTAAGGTCGACAGGATCGAAGCATCTGGTACGGAGTCGATTGGGACTAACTCAGCGCAGAAGACCAGTGCCACTAAGAAGATGGTACTGTTCATCGCGGTTAAACCCACACGGAAGTTGATCTTGACGAAGAATGAGCCCAGCAAGATCACAATCCAGATACCTAAGGCTGGGAACTCAAAGAAGTAGTTGAAGAAGATCGCGGCGGCTAAGATGAAGCCGACTAAGACGATACGCTTCTTTTCGACCGTGACATTGCCTTCAGCGATGAAGATGTCTTGGGTGTAGCGATGCTGCTCGCGTCCAGCGAAGAAGGCTACAACTAAGAAGGCGACAATGGCAGGTAAGAAGGCATGAGCGATAACTAATGGATCCTTACCGTAAATCCAGATTAAGGTAGTGGTGGTATCGCCCACGACCGAACCGGCACCACCGGCGTTCGAAGCGGCGCAGATGGCGGCAACGTAACCGATATGAACCTTGTTCTTGTATAAGGTCGCGGCCATCGAGCAGCCAATCATGGCGGCGGCAATGTTATCTAAGAAGGTCGATAAGACAAAGACGAAGCCCAATAAGACCATGGCGCCCGCCGTACCCTTAGGCAAGTAGCGTGGCAGCACGGCTGGGAACTTAGACTCCTCAAAGATGTTGGCTAAGATCGAGAAGCCTGGGAGCATCAGAAGTAAGTTAAGGTAGGTGTTCCAAGAGCCCTTAACCCACTCGCCCTCGGCGTTGACATGGCCAAACAAGCGGTTGATGACCGAGAAGTCGCTCAAGAACTCATACTTGTAAAAGCACAGGGCCAAAAGACCAATCAGGGCCACCTGCATGGTCTTGTTATAGAAAATGGCCACGCCCACTAAGATCAGGGCGAAGATGATCATCTCATAGCGGATGCCGTAAATCGTGGTGGTGGTCAGCCAACCATTGGCATCCTCTAAACCTACGGCCGCGGCACCTGACGCGTAGGCCGAGCCCACGCTCAGTGCCATCAAGACGAGCGCGACTCCAATCTTAAACAACTTATCGATATGAGGCATAACATACCTATCTTATAAGGGTAAGCCAAGTGCAGGCCGGGGTCGACTCCCGCCTCAAGCGGGAGCAGGCCGTGCGACTAAGTGCAAAGTCCAGTGCTCTTAGTTAGGTGGAAGTAAGGTCCACACATCCTTACTTCTTTGGCTTAAACAACATCAAACACATCTTGCGGGAAAAGTAAGCTAAGCTGCGGGGGAGCACAGCACAGGCTTACTTGCGCTGACTTAACGCCAGAAAAAGCCCTTTTTCTTCTGCGGTGCAGCAGCAGACTGAGCCTGAGGCTCTTCGACCTTGGTCTCATCAGCCTTAGTCTCGTCAGCCTTGGTCTCAGGGTTAGTCTCAGCCTGTGGCTTATCGGCCTTTGGCTCTTCCACCTGAGATTCAGCGGCAGGAGTTTCCTCCTGGGCTTCAGCCTTAGCAGGTTCAGCCTTAGCAGGTTCACCTGCTAAAGCGGCAGCTTCTGCTACAGGCTCAGCCGGTGCGGCCTCAGCCGGGGCTTGCTCTGCGGCTTGAGCTGGGGCAGGCTCGGCGGCCTCAGGCTTAGCTTCTGCCTTTTCCTCTGCTTGTGCCTGTGCCTTATCCTCAGCCTTGGTCTCGGCCTTTGGGGCAGGTTCAGCCATAACGCTGGCGACGCTTAAGCCGATGTCGCTGGTTGGGGCCTTAGTGGTTGCAGACTCGCTCTTGGACTCAGTCTTGGCGTCGGTCTTGGCTTCGACCTTGGGCTCGACTTGAGGGGCGGCCGGGGCGGCGTTGACGCTCTTAGGGGCGGACTGGTTGTCCTTTTGGGCGGCAGCGTAGAGCTTGGCAAAGCGATTCTTTTTGTACTCTAAGTCTTGCTCGGCCCGCAGGGCGCTATCGTGCTGATACTGCTCGAATAGGCGGTGCAAGAACTCAGGGGCTGCTGCGTAGTCCTCGTGCAGGCTTAAGCGCTGGACCCAGACCCAGAACGCAATCACGATGTAGTGCGCCAGCAGGATACGTAAGGTCAGCATGCCGTGCGCGGCAAAGATGGTGAGCGCGGCCACCGCTACGATGGGACCTAAGGCCCAGCCTACTAAGGATAAGGCCTTAGGACCGCCTTGGGAGGCGGCCTTCATCTGCACTGAGAAGTTCTCGATAAAGTACAGGGTGCCGGCGCCGATGGTGACCAAGAGGCCAACTACGACCATGGCTTGATTCATCGACAGGGCTAAGAACAGAACGCCGATCATCAAGACCAAAACGTCCATGTCAAAAATCGGCTTTAAGCCGTAGCGCGCAACTAAGGCGCGCATGAGGACGACACCAATCACGGCAGCAACCAGCATGGTCACAATCGTGAATAAGGCACCGATGTAGAACTCGCTGCTAAAGAAGTTTACCCACAAAGGCAAACCGACAAAGATGGCAACGACGATACCGGCACATAGATAGCCTGTGGCTAAGAAGATGCCAAGTCTCGTTAATTTCTCAGTTGATGGCATACCAAATCACCTATCAGGAGATACGCTCATAAGACCCGTATGTTCAAACGCATGTTTAAAGGCATGTTCAAACGCATGTTCAAACGCAAGTTTGGCCCGCAGGAGCTTGCTTCAGGCTTTGGGCGTACCGCCTTACCTCTTGAAATTTTGCACTTGGAGCGTGAGGCTGAAAGCTCCCCGAGTCATCGAGCTAAGCCATAGCGCTAGGTGCGCGGCTAAAGGCGCACAACTCGCCCTTAGGCTCCATGAGGGGGGGCTTGCAGCTGCAACTGGCCGGACTTACTGCCTAAAAGCTAGTTAAGCCGCAATTACAAGTAGCACGTACTCTCAAACTTGAGTTAAGTCACACAAATCATAACGCAAATGTTGTGCACACTCAGACGCGCGCGGAGCATGACGCTCAGCAATAGGGCATGTGAGCACGGTTTTGTAAGCGCGCTATTTTAGCTTGTCTGACAAGTTATGCCAGAATTTAATTGTTAAATTTTTGTTAAGTCGCGCGCACCAATGAGACAGCTAAGCCTTAGCCGGTTACGTGTACGTGCACACAAATATGGCTTGAACAGTGGTAGGTTAATTGGGCGGGAGCTAACGCCCATCGCTTGGGGCTAGGTGCGCGGCACGGTGGTAGTATTAGGGCCAACCTCAGTCAAGAAAACGTCAGCGCTTGCGTTAAAGCACAGGGTAATCCGGGCGTTATCTGGGCGCAGCACTGGTGCTGTCAATGCGGTTACGGCCTGCCCCAATTAAGATTGCTTTGGGCCTGGTAACATGCAAATTGAGCTCTTGTTACTTGCAAAAAATGGCAAAAACTGGTATGGAAGTTGTTGCTAATTGAGGGGCTAAGGCCTGATTACATCAGGATTGTGTAACGCAAAATCTGTGACTGACATACAAGTTTAGCAGTGTGGTTATGAGGGTTGACCGCTAGGTGGCGAGATAATGCTCGCTGTTCGCTGTTCGCTGTTCGCTGTTCGCTGTTCGCTGCTCGCTGCTCGCTGCTCGCTGCGCGCTGCTTGCGCTGCTTGCGCTGTCTACACAATGTGCTGCCTGCGCAATGCGCCGGACAATTCGGATTGGTTCGCATTGGTGCGCATTGGTTCGGGGTTGGTTTGAGGTTTAGTTGAGGCGGGAGCTCGCGGTTTGCGCCGGGACGAGTGATAGCTATGAAATTTTTTATGCGCATGAGCAAGGCCGAGCTGATTCGGCGCTATACCGTATTTATGCTGGCCATGGTGGTGGGCGCCTTTGGTGTGACCTTGGTAACGCGGGCGACCTTGGGTGTCAACTCGGTGGCGTGCTTTAGCTATGTGACCTCGGTTTACTTCCCGATCACCATGGGCATGGTCAACATCTTGTTCAATACCTCGATGTTGTTGGCGCAGTTTGGGGTGATGCGCAAGGAAGAGCGCAAGCTGCAAATCATCAACGTCCTGATGCAAATTCCGGCCATGATTCTCTTTGGCTTCATGATCGACGTTTGCATGTACTTAACGCGCGACTTCCATCCGGACGCCATGCCTTATGGCTATGCACTGTGCTTGCTGACCTTTGCCGTGGGCTCGCTCACCATTGCTTTAAACATCGCTTTCCAAGTTATCGGCAATGTCGCCAAGCTCCCATGCGACGCCTTTGTCATGATTTTAGCGGCGCGCATCAACAAGAAGTTGGGCTGGGTTAAGCTCTCCTTTGACGCCTTCTTGGTGATCACTGCCGCCATCATGTCGCTGGTGTGCTCCGGCTTTACCGAGATTATCGGAATCCGCGAAGGCACAGTCTTGGGGGCGCTCTTGATTGGCCCATTGGTTCAGCTGTTGTTGCCGTACTTTGCTTTCGTTACTCGCTGGATTGAGCGCGCCAAGACCTCAAGCTCCGAGACCGCGTAGTCACCTCTCTGCACACGCTATGGGCTGGTTCATGCTTGGCCGGGGCATACTACGCACGGTTCTCCCACTGAAGGGAGCAGGTCTGGGCTGCGGGGCTGCGGTGTATTTTTTTGAGTATAAAAGTTGAGCGTAAGTCACAGCCGGGGCAGAGAGTGCCGGGCGCTTGATGCATGGTGCCAAGAGCTGGATGCATGGTGCATGGTTCCGGGCGCATGATGCCAGGAGCATGGTGCTGGGGGCTGGGCGCGGGCGCTTGACTTGCAGCTTGGGCGCGGCCGCACTGCAATTGGGCCCTAGTGGGCCCTAGGGCTATGCTATAATCACAAGCGGTGCGTATTCTGATGCAAACGGCGCGGCAACAGGGCCAGCGCGGGCTATATGCCTTGGCATTAACTCTAAGTTCGAGGCAGAAGCCGACCTAGGTTTGAGCTGGGCGCCGAGCAGGTCACCGCTTGCCTGAACTTGCGTTTTGCTCGCAGTTGGGGCGCAGCGCGATCAAGCTTCTGCTAGCTTCTGGTACCTTCTGGTAACCTTTAGTAAATTCTAGTAACAGGAGCGGGCTCAGGCGCGCCGCAATGCTGAGCAGATCTAAATGAGCATTAGGTCTAGTGAGCATTGGCTCTAGTGGGGCCGACCACGCTGTGGCTTTGCGCGCTGACAGCGCCGGTACACCCAGGTCAAGGATTGTCGTGGGCGCACAGAGATTTTTAGGAGCTCTTCGTGAAAAATCGTAGCATCATTCGCAGCGAGATTAATAATTACTATCGCGCCAAAGTGATTAGTTGGCTGGCCAGTCACATCAAAGATAAGCGCGATGTGCCCGAGGACTTCCCAACTCACCTCTATTTAGGGGCACCGACCAAGGACGAAGAGGTCTTAGAGAACAAGGATGCGTTCTTAAGCTTCTGCGCGGAGTGGAATACCCCCCTGCCCGCCGGTCACATCGAGTTTATCGATAAGACCTATGATGAGCTCGGCACGGTCAAGGTTCCAATTCACTTAGTCTTTGACACTCCAGATGAGTTAGCCACTTGGGCCGGTCACTTAGTCGAGTATCACTCGGCCGTGCGCTGCTTAGATCTCATCGCCCAAGAGGTCCCAGAGTTAATCGACTCGGCCTTAAACGTCATTAGTTCCTTAGCCAATCTCTCGTGGATCGACTTTGAGCGCATGGTCGCCGTCTCCAAATGGTTCTGCGAGCACCGTGACAGTGAGTGCTTGATTCGCCAGATCCCAATTCGCGGCGTTGATACTCGCTGGTTTGAAATCCACAGCCACCTGCTGCTTGATTTCCTGCGCGATTACTTAGAGCTCAATCCGTATCGTAAGGATTTATTACAGCTGGGCTTAATCCCACCGCCATCGTTAGTGCGCATGGTGATCTTCGACTATGAGCAGCGCGCTAAGATTGGCGGCATGCGCCTCGTTGCCACCTCGATTCAAGAGATGGAGCAGCTCAAGTTTCGCCCGGATCGCGTCGTCTTTATCGACAATCTGCCGACTGCGGTTGCGCTGCCTGATCTCAAGGGCACCATTGGCATCATTACCCCACTCAACCACATCCGTGAGGCCTGTGCCATCGGCTGGGTTGGTAATGCCCACTGCCAGTACTTGGGCTCCATTGATCTCAAGTCCTTTGCCATCTTACACAATTTGCGCTTATACCTACCGAACATCGAGTCGGTCTTGATGGATGAGCAAACTTTGCTGTCAAACCAAGACCTGTGGACCAATGATGATTTAAGTGCTTTTGACAGCGCACCGGTCGCCTTAAACCAAAGCGAGACCCACTTATATCGCTGCTTAATTGAGGGCGTGTACGGCGAGCGCGTGCGCTTAGACTTAGAGCGTCTGCCGCTGGCCTTAATTGCCACGGCCTTAGGCTGCTCCGATGAGCAATACTTAAACGACGCCAACCTCGGCAACTTAGCTTTAAACAATATGTTGGGCGTGCCTTCGGCTCATGCCGTTGATGGGGCGGTTCCTTACAACAGCTTAAGCTCGGTGCACACCACGGTAACTAAGAGCCAGCCTTTAAATGAGGTGGCAGCTCCGGGCAGCATTAGCAAGAGTGCAATTGAGCGCGACTTTAAGACCGCTCCTGCCAAGAGCACTGAGGCTTCGCCCGCCGCTGAGTCTAAGGTCGAACAGCAGGCCTAGGCTTACGAGCTAATTGCGTTAGAACTAATTTGGTTGCAGCTCGCCCCGGCCTAAACCTCGCGTTTAGGCCGTCGTGTGATTAGAGCCAAGCCCGTTGAGCTTTTAGGTGATCTCTTGGGAGAACTCTGAGGGGAACTCTGAGAAGAGCTCGGAGGAGAGCTTCTAGCCCCCGCACCGCAACGGGGCCTCTTGGCTGGGCTGAGCCGCTAAAAGCGGCTTGGCAATCCACTAGGCAGCTTTGGAACTTACCGCTTAAGTTTGAGGGGATGGTCAGAGCTTTTGCAAAGCCGCACCGCAGTGAGGCTTTGGGCTCAAGGCCCCATTATGACCACTATGGAGCAGACTAAAAAAAACTTACAAAGCCTCTATCGGCTCAGCCCATCGGACTCATATCTTGATGAGCCCAATGGTCGTACCTTGGGGGCACAGGTAAGTGCTCAAGCGGCTGCACAACTCGGTCAGTTAGCGCTGTCAAGCGCACGCCAAGACAAATTCAGCAGCTTGAACTTTGCGCAAAACTGGAACATCCCAGGTTTTGATCCGTGCGAAAGTAGCACCAGCGATGAGCTCTCGGCCTTAAGCGCCGCGGCTTTAGAGGCCTATGCCTATAGTGAGGATTACGACTTCTCGCCCGAGGATTACCAAAGCCTGATGCGGGTGCGCCATTACGTTAAGACGCAAGATGAAGCGCGCGCGCAAACCCTAGGCATGCCGCAAGTAAGCGCCGACGTCGGCGATGACAAGCCGCGTTATGTGATTTATCGCTCCGGTGCAGTGATGCCGCTGCGTCCGGCCGCTAACGAAGAGCGCGGCCGTACCCAGCGCCAGAAAATGAGCTACGGTATGAGCCAAGGCATGGCGCGGAGCGTGGGCTTAGAGCAGAATTTAGCCACCGAGCGCTACTCCCAATACGTTAACTTGCCACCCACCAACAACGCTACCACCCGTATCACCATGAGCATTTCAAGTCGCCGGGCGCAAGACTTAGCCGCCGCGCACCCTGAGGGCCTCATGATTGATGCTACGGATACGCTGCGGATCAAACCAGAGCCGAGCGCCCCCTCATTGCCTTACGAGGTAACTGAGGTCAGCGCGGAGAGTTGTGCCCGCCTGTCCCCCGAGCAAGAAATTATTGCCACGGTCGTGGCGGATGAAGCGGCGGCGCATCCGGCCACAAGCGCAGCTGTCAGCGCGGCGGTAGCGCCCGCTGCCGACGCTGCCGCGCCTGAGGCGGCTGCCCCGAACCCAGCTGAGGTTACTCCTATGCCTACAGATGCCCCGGCCCAGCCGTCCGTTGCGCCCCAACCGTCCGCTGCGTCTCAGCCGTCTGCTGCACCCCAGTCGCGTGGTTCGCAGTCAGCTCCTCCCCGCGATGAACTTATTGCCGCGAGCGAGGGCGTACGCATTGTGCGCTCTAACCAGCAGGCCTTTGTTCCCAGCACTGACTCCATCATTGCTCAGCACTCCCTGACCCGTGAGCGCTGGGGTGAGTATGGCTTAAAGGGGGGGAATGGCCGTCCGTTGAACTCTCCATATCCGCAACGCGAGGATGACTTCTTTACCCCGCCATATGGTCGCCCGCTGACGGTAGCTGAGGCGCAAGCGGCCTTAGATGCTGCCAAGCGCCGTCAGGCGCAAGCTCAGGCCTATGGCGTGGGGGATGAAACTGAGGTGGGCGATCATATCGCCAATGAGGTTTTGGTGCGCAATAACACCACTTGCATTGTGACCAGCTCGCGCAAGGCGGCGTTAGAGTACCAAAAGAGCGCCGCTTTAGAAGAGGAGTTGGAGCGCGTCAAAAAAGAGCAAGCCCCTGAGCGCGATGAGGGCCCGGCCACCGTGATCTCGCGTCATGCGGTCATGCAGCGCCCGGTCAAGAGCGCCGCGCAGCTGTTAGCTGAGGCTCAAGCCCAGATTATTGCTCCCATTTCAGCCACTCCTGATGCTGGTTGGGAAAACGCCATTGGCCGCAGCTATGTCAATGCCACGCCAAGTGTGGAATCAGTGCTGCGCCCAGAGGGCTATGAGCTGGAGCCACAAGCGGAGCCACAAGTAGCGCCAGTTGAGCCGCAAGTGGAAGCTTACGTCGAGTCTTTGGACGCGGTTCAAACTCAAGTTGAGCTGCAAGCTGCCCCGCAGGTTATTGCGCCTGATATTGTTCCTGCGGCTGAGCCCGAGGTAGCGGTTGAGTCTGAGCCTGAGTTAGCGGTAGCGCCCCAGGCCCCGACTGAACCGAGCTTGGAGCCGTTTGCGTCTGAAGTCGTGGCGGCGCCTGAGGCGCCACAGGCCTCTGAGGTTAAGGCGGCGCGCCCTGAGGTTGCGCGGGAATCGGTTGCGCCAGAGCCGACTCCTTCAGCTGAGCTGGAAGCCGAGTCCGCAGCTGAGAGCGTTGGGCCTGAGGTGGCAGCAGTTGAGCCGGAGCACGAGCCTGTGCCTGAGCACAAGCCTGAGCCGATGGTTGCTGCTCCCGCTGCTGTGGTTGCAGTC
Organism: Candidatus Anaerobiospirillum stercoravium; assembly: GCA_019113025.1. Classification (GTDB taxonomy): domain Bacteria; phylum Pseudomonadota; class Gammaproteobacteria; order Enterobacterales; family Succinivibrionaceae; genus Anaerobiospirillum; species Anaerobiospirillum stercoravium. Next base: position 9,559 of record DXIF01000026.1, read on the forward strand.
GAGCCAGTTGTAGCTGAACCAGTTGCAGCTGAGGTGCCAGTTGCCTCTGAAGTTCCAAGTGCGCCCGTGGTAGCTCCGGTTGAGGCCGTAACTGGGCGCCGTAGCCGTCGGACTAAGACGCGCTTCCGCGCAAAGGTGGCGGCCGCAGCGGCGTTAGCTGAGCTTAATGCTGCTGAGCTTAATGCCGCTAAGTCTCAGGTTGAAGCAGCTATTGCGTCTGAGACCAAGGCTGAGTCTGCTCCGGTGAAGGCCGCAGCGGTCAAGAGTGAACCGGTCGCAGTTGCGCCTCAGGTTGAGTCGCCTGCATCTGCACCGCTCAAGGCTGAGAGTGCTCCGCTAGATGTGGCGTCGGCAGCAACACAGGCGGCGCCTAGTGCGGAGGTTGCGCCGCAGGACAAGCTTAAGACTGCGCCTGAGAGCCCGGCTGAAGTCGAGGGCGCGGGGCGCCGTCGTAAGCGGCGCCGCCGCTAAGCTTAAGCCCAATTCTCGCTTGCTGGTTATACAAGAGGAGAATTGCGCGGCAGGACGTTACTGCTAAGCCCCAAAGCGCACCAGCCCCAGAGTTTCCTCTGGGGCTGGTGCGCTTTGGGCGTGACGGCGGTGCCTGGGGCTTAGCTCTTCCAGCGCCAGCGGCGATGGGGCCGCTGGAAGATCAGCTGGTTGACGCGCCGGATAATCTTAGGGACGCGTACTGCCTTAAAGCGCTGGCTGCCGATGACGATGAGCACGCCCAGTAAGATTAAGGCAATGCCTAGAACGAGGTTGAAGCTCAGCTCCTCGTGGAAGATGATAACCGAGAGGAAAACCGCGGTCACCGGCTCTAACGCGCCTAAGACTGCGCTCATGGTCGAGCCGATGTTGGCGATGGCGACGTTGAGCAGCTCTAATGAGAAAATGGTCGGTACTAGGCCCAGCAAGAAGATGATGAGGAGCTCTTGCCCGTGGGTGGGAATTTTCAGGCTGGTGCCCGGGGCAAAGGCAATATAGAGCCCCGAGGTCAGCACTGAAAAGAGGATAAGGTAGAAAGTCAGCTTCTCGTTGGAGATGATGATCTTGACCCGGTTGATGCCCACGATGTAAAGGGCGTAGGTTAGGGCGGAGGCTACCGCCAAAGCCGTGCCGATGGGAGACATGCCGCCTTCTTCGGCGCCATGGAGCAAGACCACGCCGCCAAAGCTCAAGATGATAGCGAGCACGATGGCAAAAGAGATTTTCTCGTGGTAGACCAGCACCATGATGAGCGCGGTGAAAATCGGGTACAGGAACAAGATGGTGGCGCTGATGCCCGCGTTCATGAAATTAAATGAAATGAAGTAGAACAGAGTCGAGAGGGCAAAGCAAATGCCCGGCAGCGCGAGGTTTTTGAGATCTTGTAATGGTAGGCTCAGCTGTTCCCGCTTCCAGAGAATAAGCAGCGGCAGCATCAAAATCAGGGCGCAAAAATAGCGATAGAGCAGGGCGTTGGCCGCATCAAAGTCCAGCGCGTAGAGCAAGAGCGCCAAGGCGGGACTGCAACCGTAAAAGGCCGCTGAGAGCATGCCTGCAAGTGAGCCTTTAAGATGGGGGTTCATATGTTGAATGATCCTGGGTTCGCCGCGGTGTGCGGCCGCGCGCCTATTGTAGCGCACACCGCAAGCGCAGGTGCTGCGTGCACTGAAACGACCAAGCCCGGCGCAGCCGGGCTTGGAGGTGGGCCCAGCTTAGGTTGAGCTGAGCCCGGAGGCAACGTTGTGATGCGTTGTTATTATTGGTCGATGGCGTTGTGAACCGTTGGACGCTTGTGCATCATCTTGTCGACCAAGGCTAAGATGATTAACAGGCTGCAGCAAGGTACTAACCACGCCAAATCGCTCTCATAAAATGGCAGCGCATCGGTGACCGCCTGAGGCAGCAGCGCAATGCCCGCAGCATCAAAGCCGTCGACTAAACCAAAGAGCAGAGCCAAGACGCAGGTTGGAGCGATGACAAAGCTTTGGTTAACAAAGTACTGACGGAAGAAAGAGGTCATGATCAGGACGATGAAGACCGGGTAGACGGTGATGAGGCCCGGAACTGAGATCTGAATTAAGGTGGTCAGACCAAAGTTGGCGATGGCGCAGGAGACGATGGCAAAGATTAAGGCGTAGTACTTGTACTTGATCGGCCAGACTGAGCAGAAGTAGGTCGAGCAAGCGCAGATGAGGCCAATCGCGGTCACCATGCAGGCCACGATAATCAGAATGGCCAAGAAGATGTTGCCCATGCTACCAAAGGCTAAGTTAACGTAGGCGCTTAAGACCTCAGCACCATTGGTGGCATTGGGGGTTAAGCTAAAGGAGGTATTGCCTAAGCGGAATAAGCACAGGTAAATGAAGATAAAGCCCATACCGGCCATGCACCCGGACATGATGGCGTAGCGGGTTACCGGCTTTGAGTCCGTGACCCCGTGGGAGCGAATGGCGTTCACAATAATGATGGCGAAGGCGAGTGAGGCTAGGGTGTCTAAGGTCAGATAGCCGTTAACTAAGCCAATACCAAAGGCGCCGCCACCGCTGACAAAATCAGGCTGTGGGGGCTGAGGCTCCGATGGGGCTAAGAAGATGGCGGTGACGCACAGGATGATCAGGGCCAAAATCTTAATCGGCGAGAGGAATTTGCCCACAGTATCCAAGATCTTGGCGGGATACATCGCAAAGGTGGTCGCGATGACAAAGAAGAAGATCGAGTAGCCCGGCAGGATGTTGTACTCCTCGCTGATAAATGGCTTTAAGGCCAGCTCATAGGCGACGGTGGCACAACGCGGAATGGCGAATAATGGGCCAATGCACAAGAAGCAGATTGCGGTTGCAATAAAACCAGCCTTAGCGCCAATCGGGCGGCACAGCTCATCCATCGAGCCGCCTAAGCGTGCCATCGCAATGGCAGCGATGACCGGCATGCCCGTGCCGGTTAATAAGAAGCCAATGGCGGCCGGCAGCACATTGGTGCCTGATTGCAAGCCCAAAATTGGCGGGAAGATGATATTGCCGGCACCAACATACAAGGCGAAGTTGGTCATGCCCAGCAAGATGATTTCCTTTACGGTAAGTCTGGTCATAAAACAGTAAGCCTTCTCATATTCTTCTCGTAGAACCGTGTCACCTGTAACCGCGTAAAGCAGGAACAGGGCTCTGGCCCAGTGAGCTCGGTGCAAGTGGGAACCATTGCCCAGCGACCAACGCCCAGCTTAGTAGGCTAGGTCTTGGTAAGCTAAGCTGTGGTACCAAATGCGGTACCAAAATGGTGGTGTAGCTTCAAACAGCTGAACAGTGCGACCTGAGAGCAATGTGGTCGGGGGCGTGAGCTGACACGGTGGGGGTAGCTGGCATTATCAGCTTGCGGGGCGGGCCGTCGGTACGCCGCCTGCAAGGGTGCTACCGCCCTAGTTCTAAGAGAGTCCTAAGATTGTGAACGTTGCAATTATGGCACAATTTAGAGGCAATGCACCTAATCGCGTGTTGGGACGCTGTGAGCGCCAAAATAGTGAGAGAGCGCTCTGGGCGATAAATAGCGGATTGGCGCGGTTTTAGCGCGCTGTTCGTCCCGGGGTTTGAGCCTTTGTGCCTAACATTGGTGCGTTGTTTGAGTCGTTAGCACCGTTGTAGTTCAAATTTTTGCACCAAAACAGCATGCGTTTTAGGCTGTTTTGCGGGGCTAACGTGCGCTGTTGGTGCACGCTTGCCGTGTTAGTTCACTGTGTTGGCGCAAGCGCGTGCGTTGACTGCAGCGGGCGCATTGACTGCGGCGCTGTGTACTTTAGTCGCGGCTCGGTTTGCAGCTCGGTTTGCAGCTCCGTTCTTGGATAAAGGCGTGAGGCAGAGCCGATTGTGGATGGTTTTAGGTTAGAAGGAGATGCGCTGCTGCTTGAGGCAGATTAAGGACACATCTTGGCGGAAGGGGCGCTTGCCCTTATGTTGCTTGAGGTCATTTAAAATCTTGATGACCAGCTCATCGGCCCGCAGGGCGCGGGCGTTGTCGCAGTGCGCGAGGAAGCGGCCCATACCAAAGACCTCGCCTTGGGCGTTCTTAACTTGGATAATGCCGTTGGAGTAGAGCACCAGCATGTCGTCGTTAGCCATAAAGCATTTGAGCAGGTCAAATTGCAGCTCTTTGTTGACGCCTAGGCGCAGCTCGTTGCGCTCGGCAATAAAGCGCGGCCCTTGGTCGTCAACGCAAATTGGCACGGCGTGACCTGCGTTAGCGGCAATGATATTGCCGGTTTTCTCGGAGATCATGCCGATAAAGAGCGCGACCGAGGAGATATTCGGCAGCTCGCACAGGCGCTCGTTTAAGTAGGCCATGACGTGCGGCGGGTCTAAATCAAGCTTTAAGGCCTCTTCCACTAAGACGTTGACCACAGCCACGGTGTAGGCGGCCTTGATGCCCGAGGCGGCGCAGTCGCCCATGACAAAGGCCAGATTGTTTTCATCTAAGCGCTTGATTGAGTAGAAGTTGCCGGAGAGCTCGCGGGCGGGCACGGTAAAGGCGGCAAAGTCCACATAATTGGACGAAGGCATAGCCTCCTCGCGCGGGAGCGCCGCAAGCAGCATTTGGCGCGCGGCCATAAACTGGCCTTCCTTGCGGTACTGCCCAATGCGGCCTTTAAACTCGTCCTTTAAGCTGCAGATCTCATTGTGGTAGTTGATCGTAAGTTCGCGCGCGAGCTTGAGCGATGAGCCCAGCAGCCGTCCTAAAGCAGAGTGTTCATCAAAGGCCTCGCCTTGTAACAGCTCTTGGAGCAGCTTCTCATCTAAGGCTTGGCTTTGAGCTGGGTTGAGCTCAATGCGCTCGGCGTTGCCCTCATCGTGGTTATCGCCGTGATGGTTGTCACCTTGATGCTGCTCGCCCGAATGATTCTCACCTGAGTGCGGCTCTTCGCCCTTAGGCTCAGCTGGAGTTTGCTCCAGCGTCGCGTCCTGAGTCGGAGCCGGGATGGCAGCATCTTGGTGCGCTGCGCTGCGCTCCAAGGCGCCGTCAGCCGTCGTCTCGGTTGCCGACGCGGCAGTGCTCTCAGCTGCTGGGGCGCTTGTGGTGGCGCTCGTAGCGTCGCTCTGAGGGGCGCTTGCGCGCGCCGCCTCAGCGCTCAATAAAGCCTGATCGGCACTTAAAGCAGTCTGGTCGGCCGATGCAATAGCTTTTGGTTCAGCCTGGGACTTAGCTTGCTGGTCAGAGTCTGGGGTGGCGCTCTCTTGGGGCTCAGGAGTCGGCATCGCTTCCTTGGTTGCTGGTTCAACCGGGGCAGAGGCGCTGAGCGCAAGGGTCTTGCCTTGCAGCGTGCTTAAGGCGTGGGCGAAGTTATGCTTAAAGGCCGGGGCGTCGATGCTCTCGAGCTTCTTGATCAAGTGGTCGATATCATACTGTTGGTGCCGTGCTTGCTTGCCCTCCTTGAGCAGCTTGCGCAAGATCAATAGCAAGAACAAGGCACTAAAGGCGATGATCAGACCTTGCGCCCAGTGCAGATATTTAAAGTCTGGGGCATAGAGGTCGAAGGGACGCTCGATGATCAAATAGGAGTTGATCGAGCGCAGATAAGAAGTCGCGACAATGCTGACTGGATCGGTGGGCTTGAGCGCGCTGGGATTATCGATCTCCGTGCCCTCAGGGGTGATGAGGTGCACGCCCACCAGCTTGCGCAAATTATCGGTGCTGGTATCAAGCTCGAGCTTAAACTCGTCGGTAGCAAAGATGGTGGTGCCGTGGCGCACAATCTTGACCGCATCGCCTTGGAGGATGCCCGCGATCATTGGGTCGATATCGGCAAAGACGTACTTTATGTTGGCGACGGTGTTGTTTAAGACGTTGAGGTAGCTCGTGAGCACGTAGTAGTTGCGATCCTCTAAGCGATCATAGAGCTTAAGTCCGATTAAGAAGTCACTGCCGGAAAAGAAGATGCTAAAGCCATGCTCTAAAGCCGGACGCTTAGCGATTTGATCGACCACTTGGGTGCCATCTTGGGCCTTTGCCTTGAGCAGATTGGTCGCCATGGTGGAATCTTCTAAACCATGGACTTGGGTCTTGCCGCTCTTAAAATCATGGGAGATGTAGGGGATCTTAAAGTAGGCAAGGGCGTCTAAGGCGTAGCGCAGATTTTGCCCACTGCTATAGGCGCTGGTGGTGCGAATATTGTGGTCAAAGAAGGCTAGGAGCGGATCTTTTTGGTAGTAGCTTTGATCCAGCGCCAAGATATTGCTCAGCGATTGATTGATCAGCTGATAGTAATCGCCATTGATGCGCTGGACATAATGGTTTAAGTCGGCCCCGACGCTATCTAAATGCTGTTCAAGGTTTTGCTGGTAGCTTGCCATGATACTTTGCTGTGCCTGATTTAAGGCATAGAAAGCACCTGCCGCGGTCAGGGTAAAGCCCAGCGCTGACAGGGTAATGATTTTTGAGCAAGCTTGCAGCTTCATCCGAGATCCCCCAACCAAAGGATACTAGCTCCCATCTAGCAAGAGCCCTTGGGTTATGGCACTGCGTCCGTGATGCGCGGTGCGCCTGTAATTTATAAGTTAGTAGCGTCTGGGCCACCCGTAGTTGGGCCACGCCCGGCACAACCAACGAGCCAAATTATAGCACGCGGGCCCCTAAGATGGGCGCGCAGGCCCCGTCCGACGGGACTTGCGCGCAGGACTCGTTAACTCTTGCTCAGGCTTAAGTTTAGTCGAGCTTAGGTTTAGTCTGGCGCTTAAGTCGTAGGGGCACTATGGGGCGCAGCAGCTTGCTCGGAGCTGAGCTTGAGCACATTAGGCTTGCGCTCAGGATTAGCGGCTTTGATCTGGCTCATGCGCGCGGCAATAGCGGCTAAGATGGGCTGGGGGAAACCGCGGCATTGCAGCTTGCAGCAGGCCATGCAGGCGCGACAGCCCATGCACAGCGCAGCCTTTTCCTCAGGAACCTCTAAGGTCTGAGGATCGATAATCTGCATTGGGCAGAGACGGGCGCAGCGCCCGCAGTCATCGCATTGAGCCCGCTCTAAGATGCGCGGGACCGCCGGAGCCTTGCCCGGGGCTTTGAGAGCCGTAGTGACATCAAAGGCGTACTCGGGTAACTCCCCTTGAGTTAAGGTTGCGATGATGTGGGCGGCCATGGTTTTAAAGTCGTGCGCGTCTTGAGCGTCAGGGCGGCCTTGGGCCAAGGTGCGCTCTTGGGAGTGCTCAGCGATGGCCTCGATCGCGCCTACCACCTTAAAGCCATGCTCCTTAAGCAGAGCCATGCTTTCGCGCTCGCCATCTTCGATCGCGCGATTGCCGTAAACCGAGACCACTAAGGCTGATGCCCCGTGTCCGTGCAAGGCGGGCCACTGTTGCAGCGCCCATGGCATCCGCCCAAAGTAGACCGGGTAGACCAAGACGAAGAGATCGCGTGGCCCCAGAGCTAAGTCCTTATGGCGGCTCTTGACGGTTAGGCAGTTAACGGTGGTGACCGGGGTGGGCTTGGCGCTGGGGTCAGGGGTATCAGGGGTAGTTGCGGGGATAGTCGGACGCAAGGTGAGCGCCGCCGACGGGGCGCTTGAGCGCGCACCTAGCTTGATGTTTAGGCCCTGGGCCTTAATTACCGGAGCTTGGGTGCTGAGAGCAGGGAGCGCGGTTGTTGGTGCAGTAGTTGGTGCGGTAGTGAGCGCGGCTTCAAGCCCATCTTTGAGGGCTTGCGCCACCTTCTTGGTGCCTCCGGTGGGGGAAAAGTAGGCAATGACCACGCGCTCAGGCTTCATAGCAGCAGCTCCTCGTTACTTGCGTTAAGACATTCGGCCATTGTAGCAAGGGGCGCGGGCGTCTCGGCGCTGGGGCTTGGGCTTGTCGGTTAGCCTGTGTCCTAGGTCACACAAAATATTAAGTGGTGCAAAGCTTGCACTTGAGTAGGTTTATTGACATTTTCGCGTAATCTGGTGGTAAGAGGTAACTATGCCGCTAAAGCAATCTCTGATGGCGCTGGCCGTGGCCGGTGTCATGGCTTTATCAGCGCCTACTATGGTCGGCTGTGTCAGCAACACGACCTCAAACTCGAGCACGACTGATCGCTCGCAACTCATGCTGGTCTCCGAGCAAGAGGTAATGACCCAATCGGCGCAAGCCTATGATGAGGTCATTGCTCAGGCTAAGGCTCAAGGCGTGCTCAACACCAATAAGGCGCTGACCGCGCGCGTGCAAAAGATTGGCGATCGCCTCATTGCTAAGGCTCCAACCTTTAGAGCTGACTGCGCCCAATGGGACTGGGAGGTTAATGTCATTACCTCGCAAGAGCTCAATGCTTGGTGCATGGCCGGGGGCAAGATCGCGGTCTACACCGCTTTAGTTGAGCAGCTCAACTTAACGGACGATGAGCTCGCGACCGTGATGGGCCACGAGATTGCTCACGCCTTACGTGAGCACGTGCGCGAGCAGATGAGCACTCAGACCTTAAAGCAAGGCGCCTTAGGTATCGCTTCGCTCTTTGGCGTCAGCAACACCACGCTCAATATCGCCAATACCTTAGCTGAGGTTGGCGTCAGCTTGCCATTCTCGCGCTCCCATGAGACCGAGGCCGATGAATTAGGTCTTGAGCTGATGTACAAGGCCGGTTACGACCCACAAAAGGGCATTAAGATCTGGGAGAAGATGATGGCTCAAGGCTCGAGCAACAGTGGTTTAGCTGCGCTCTTGAGCACTCACCCGGCTGACGATGAGCGCCTTGCCAACTTAACCCAGCTGGCCGCTGAGCTCAAAGCCGGTAAATAAAGCTCATCAGTAAAGCGCATAAGTAAGGGTGTTACGCCTTTACCTTTGGATACATTAGGACAATGCTCTTGGGGCGGATGCAGCAAGAGCGTTGTTGTCTTTGGATTCGTTGACACAAAGAAGGTTAACTCTTAACGGTTAACCCTTAACAGGGGATGCGATTCCTGAGGCGCTAATGGTCAATGCCTTGGTGTCGAACATGCTCTGATGAAGCTGACGTCTTGCTTCAGCTAATAATGCTGCCATAAGCAAGGCACTCCTTGATTTTTATGCCCACAGCCTGAGCAACTGGGCTTGGGAAGGCGTTGCCAATCATCCGGCACGCTTCGGTTTTGCCTCGGCCGAAGTTCCAGGTATCAGGAAAGCCTTGGAGCCGTGCCAGCATGCGCGGCGTAAGTCTAGGCATTCCCTCAAAGCTTGGGGCAGGCGCTTCATTTGCAACACCGCGGCCATCTACTCCCAGTGTGGCCCAAGCGCGACGAGCCCTAGAAGGTCCTAAGTCAGGTCCTCCATGCTTTTTAGACCCTCCAACTAAAGTTGGAGCTATGTTTTGAGCTTGCTTGGCCCAAGACTTAGCTTGTTCCCACCCTCTTGCCGCCATCAAGTCATAAAGTACCGTGCCTACGGTTGGGGCGGGGGTAGCACTAGCTTCAGGATAGGTAAAAGTGCCTAGTTGGTCTGCTCTTATGCCGATAATGACAACTCTTGGTCTAAGTTGAGGTACTCCAAAGTCACAAGCGTTAAGCAACTTAATTTGAGTGCTGTAACCAAGCTTGGAGATGGCACTTAAGATTGAGTTGCGATAATCTTCGAAGCTCGGATCAAGGAAACCACGCACGTTCTCTAGCATGATTGCTTTGGGCTTGGTTTCAGCAATGAGGCGAATTGCTTGAGGGAAGAGATCGCGCTCATCATCTGCGCCCAGTTGTTTTCCTGCAACAGAAAAAGGAGGACAAGGCACCCCACCTGCCAATAAGTCAATGCCGCAATAGGGACGACCATCGAAAGCGCGCACATCAGCGCAGATCACATTCCACTCCGGGCGATTTAGTGACAGCACTTTGCAGTAATTTGCCTCGTATTCGACTAAAGCTACATGGACAAATCCTCTAGGGCTTGGCCGCCAGCTCCAGCACAAATTTCAAGACAAGTCAGGGGTGGTTTAAGCACAAGCTCTCCTCTTCTCATTAACGGCGATACTTTGTAAGTGTACCACTAGATTAGAGCAGGTTTAACTAAATGCCGCGAATGGCAAGGGGACAGCTCTTTGGAGCGTGGTGCCATCCATCCCTTTGTAGCAAGGTGGGAAAACGCCCTCAGTTGGGTCACCGCTTCCCTAGGGCTTGATTGTCGGCTTCGGTGCAGATTTCAAGACAGCTTGGGGGCGGTGCAATCATGGGGTGTCAAGTTCTCCGTCAAGGGGCTCAAGGGCGACCACCAGATGTAAGTTGGGGGTTAAGGTCAGCTGGTACGCCGTGAGCGCCACATTGATCTCATTGCTCTCGGGGGGCTCAGGCTGCAAGGTATAAGCGTTGAAGTGCTGATCTTGGGCGCGGCGAATCCGAGCTAAGACCAAGGCCACTTCGGGCGAGTACAGGGGCGCATAGAAGGTGAGCCAGTGCTGCGCGCTGTCAGGGCGATATAAGCTCATGCGCTTTAGGGTGATGACGTTGCCATTAGGCCCGAGCGCCACTTCGCTCGCGTGCTTGGCCACAATGCCGTTGCAGGTGATCAGGTCCGGGCTGCTGGAACTAAGCTCCATCTGATCAGTGCGCGCTGCTTGCAGCACGCTCAGATCGCAGTGGAGGTCATACCACAGCGATACGAGCTTGGTTTTGTAACTCATAGCCCCTGAGATCAGGCCAAAGAGTACGGCGCAGGTTAAGTACACCTGTAAGAGGTTGAGCGTGATGCTAGGGTCAGTGTTGAGTTGAGGGCGTTGTAAGCAGCGCAGCGCGGTATGGATTAAGCCGCCCACTAGCAGCACCATGCCTAAGACTATGGTGGCCATGAGGCTTATCAGCCACAGGTTATAGCCTGAGAGCAAGGCTTCGCTTTGTAGCGACAGAGGCAGCAAAGAGAGTTCATGGCCGGTTGCGAGCACCGCTGGTTGCAGCACCTCGTCCTCATGGGACGGCGCGTTCATTTGCGCGGTGAGCTCAGCGGCGCTGCTTGCGTGCGCTTGGAGATAGAGCTCCAGATAGTGCTGCTCGCGCAGCTCTAACAAGGCTTGGACGGTGCTATCTGTGAGTAAGAAGCGCAGCAGCGCTAGGACGGCCATTAGTTCTAACACCGGTAATAACAGCCGCAGCAAGCCTAAATGCCCGCCCAAATGATGGATGAGTCTAATGGGAGAATCCTCCTATTCTAAAGCCAGCGGCTGCAGATCGACAACGACGTGTAGGCGAGGGGTAAGGGTTAGCCGGTACGGGGTAACCGAAGCGTTGTGCTCGATGGGGCGTCGCTGTGGACCATCGTTTTTATTATCGTTTTTATTAAAGAAGCGTTGGTCTTGCTCGCGGCGAACCTGGGCGAGGATTTCGGCAATTTGGGTTGAGTGCAGCGGCGCGTAGATTGCGATCCAGCGTAGGCCCGTATCAGGGCTATACAAGCCCATGCGGCGCATGGTCTTGACGTTGCCATTGGGGCCGAGGGCATACTCACTGGCGTGGCGGTTGATGATGCCATTGAGGGTGAGCAGTTTGCTGGTAGCGTGGGGGGCTTTTAAGTCATAGGTGGTCGTAAGCTCGCTTTGCAGGGCGTTAAGATCATAGTTGACGTTGTACCACAGGTGCACAAGCTTACTGTGGTAAGCAAAGCTGACCGCCAAGATGATAAAGAGGGCCGCGCAGGCCACATACACTTGCAATAAGTTTAAGGTGTAGGAGTAACCCAGTTGAATTTGGGCCCGCCGAAATAGCATCACCAAGGTGCTGGTAACTCCCGAGAGAATCAAGAGCGCACCGACCACCAAGGTCAAAAGCAGGCACAACAACCACAGGTTGTAGCCCGAGAGCAGAGCTTCGCTATAGAGCGTCAGCGGCATGAGGGCCATCTCATGGCTTAGCCCCATCACCGCGTTATGGGAGATAAAGTCCTCAAGGGGCGGGCGGTAGGCTTGAGCGGCAAGCTCCGTGACATTAGTGCCGATCGCCTCAGCATAGACATTGAGATAGTGGTGAGCTTGGAACTCGAGCAGTGCTTGCACCGTGACGTCTTGGAGCAATCCCCATAAGACGGTGAGCACTACCATTAGCTCACATAGCGGCGCCAAGAGGCGTAATAAGCCTAAGACGCGCAAACGCCCCATGGTCACCACTGTGAGCATGGCATTAGGCAAGACTGATAACTCGGAGCCTGCGGTGCTATTGAAGGCCGCGGCGTCGGGTGCAGCGTTGGGCGCAGCATCATTAGAGGCAGCGCCGTTGCGGGGGACGGCATTGAAGGCGGCGGTGTTGCGGACGGCATCAGGCGCTGGAGCGCTCTCATTGAGGGGGATGCTGGGGGTGGCGGGCTTGGGCGCTGAGGCGCTGGGCCCCTTTACCCGGCTCATGTAATGCGGGATGACGCTGACATCAAAGCTTACTTGCAATAGCTCCCAGTCGGTAACGCGCTGGCGCACCGGTGGATAGGCGTTGGGCGGATTGTTATGGTGGCCCGCGCTTAAGCTGAGGCTGAGCTCATGGTACAAAGCCACGCGCAGCGCTTGGCAATGCTGTTGCTCGGGGGTAAGTTTAACTTTGCGGTTGGTAGTGTGCAGCGTCGCTTGCGCATTGGGGTGATAGTTGCCCGTGATGTGGCTTAAGTCTTGGTCATAGCGCCAAGCTTGCAGTACCGCTTCAGTGGAAAAGGCGCAGCGCTCGGCATCTAATTGCGCGAGCTGACCTTGGCTCTCGGCGGCAAAGAGCTCCAGCTTGGTCGGGATGTGCTCTAATAAGAGCTCGGCGATGACCTTGAGATTGACCTTTAAGGCGAGGGCTTCACTCGCAGTTAGGTGGTTGCGGGCAAAGCGCTTCATCTGAGCGTTGAGCTTACCTGATTGCGCCGCCTCAATATAGGCCTGAGCGTAGTCATGAACTCGGCGCAAGATGGTGAAATTGCCTTGGGTCGCAGCGCCTAGGGCTTGGACCACAAAGGGGAGATCGGTTAAGGCAATGGTGTAACCCCACAGACTGCAGCAAATGGGGCGGGCAATGGTGCTTTGGCACAGCTGCGAGAGTTCAAGCAAGGCTCGGTTGCGCCGCAAGGTAAGATCAGTGGTGTTGAGGGCATGCAAGGCCGCAAGACGCATCGACTCGTTGAGCTCGACGGGCGCGGGGAGCAGTCGTGACTGGAAAATCAGACCTGAGCGCTTGGTTGAAAGCTTCAAACGGCCCTTACGGTCTAATTGGACTAATTCGGGCAGATAGTAGGCACGCAGCAGCTGCTGGATTTGACCTACCAAGCGGATGCGCTTGAGCAAGATGAGTAAGGCCATCATCATAAAGCCCAAGAACGCGCCGACAATTGGGCTGACCCCATTGATGTCAACTTCCATGGTGACCACAAGCAGCGCACCTAAGAAGGCCATGATCAGCACTAAACGCAGTTTGGCCGACATGGGCACAAGGAAGATGATGCCTGCCCAGACAAAGCTGAGGGCAAAGCAGACCGGCCCTAAGAGCGTCAAGATGAGATCGGGAATGGTGTAGGTGGCAAGCAAGACCTGGGCGGTGTGCGCTAGGGCATCATAGAAGCCCTGACCCCCCTCAAGCGCAATCAGATCTAAGATGTGCAAGATCAAATCGTGGGCGGGAGCGCTAAAGGCTACCATGCCCATCAGGCCTAAGCACAGATATAAGGCATAGCGCATCATCCACCTCCCTTGCCTAACATCAGAAGCCTGCGGTGCGCCCTTAAGAGCGCAAAGCTTGCTTAGCTTAGCCTAAGCTGAAGGTAAGTAAAAGTGCTTGACGATTTAGCAGGGGCTCAGGGGCTAGGGCGCTTAGTGGGCGGCGCCTAGCGCCGCGCGCTCTAAAGTGGCATCTAACTGCTGTAGCAGAGCACAGCCTTCTAAGTTGTTGAGATTGCAGGCAATACTTAAGTCTTGATAGGCGCGCACGAGGTCGGGCGCCAACGACTTGAGGCTACTATTAGTTTGGGCGCCATAGAGCTCAATGGTGCCGACACTGAGGCAACCCAAGGCAATATTGTGGTCAAACGCGCGCAGCGCGCTTTGGGCGCTGCGGGCCAGGGCACAGGCTTGCTTGAGTTCGCGGACGCTCTGATCCACGGACTTATGGGTGCCCAGCATGCCATTGAAATGCACTAGAGCGAGGTTAGCGCAAGCGGCCGGATCACGTCGGTCACAACCTTGTTGCAAGTACTTAAGTGCGACCTGAGGCTGATCTAAGCCAATTAAGCCCAAGGTTATCGCCACGCCAATGCGGCCATTGGCATTGGCCAGCATTAAACAGCTTTCTTGTGAGCCTTGGGTGCAACCGTGACGGTAAAAGGAGATCATGTGCATGACGTTGCTTGCGATCTTTGGTAGGTCGCGCCCCACGTCATGGCCCGGCGAGCGCACCAAGATCTGCTTGTTTTGCACCGCGCTATTGACTTGAGGAATGGTGTGATCGCGCAGCGAGGCTTCTTGGCGCTCCTTGATCGCTGTGAGTTGGCGCTTTTCGGCTTGGCGCAAGCTCGCTTGGCGTACGCGCTCCTGGGCTGCATCATCATCATGTTCGGCGGCCTTCAGGCGGGCTTGGAGCTCGGCATTGACCCGCGCGTCATAGTGGCGCCCGGCCAGATAACACTGCATAGCATTGCCTTGCAAGCAGGATACGCGGGTGCGTTGCAGTTCATCGTCACTTAAGATGAAAAGCGGATCATTCTCATTAAAGCTCAGGCGCAGCTTAAGCTTTTGCACGGGCTGGGCCGCCAGCAGCTGCTGAGCAAGCTTAAGGGCTTGTGGGCTTAAGGTCACACCAGAGCCAACTTGCGCGCGCTGGGACACGCCTAACTCAGTTGGCACGCCTATCTCGGTAGATGCGCCTAACTCGGTCGATGCATCTAGCTCAGTTGGCACGCCTAAATTGGTCGACGCGCCTAACTCCGTCGACGCATCTAATTCAGCTGATGCAACTAACTTAGGCGGTGCACTTAGGGGCGGCAGGGAGTCGATTTCGCTGGCTTCTACCGTGGTGATAAGCTCAAAGTGCTGGGTGTGGGTGCGCATGGGGTGCCGCAGCGCGGTGGGCCCCAGATCGGCAGGAGCATTAGGTTGCTCGCACTCTAAGGTCTGAGCCTCGGCCTGCACTTGCTTGAGGCACCGGGAGCAATCTTGTTGATGATCGATGCTCAGATCTAATTGCTCTAAGAAGTCCGCCGTTGAGGTTGGTTGGTCCACAAGTGCGCTCTTAACCTGTAATGCCCGCTGATAGGCCGCGTCTAAGGCTTGAGCGCGGTTGCCCTCGGCATTGTTGGGCGAGAGATCTTTGAGATGCTTGACGACGATGAGCTTGCTGTGGCGGCACGGGCCAAGGCACATCAGGCAGTCTTCAGGATTTAAGGCATTGTGCTCCGTAGCGCTCAGCTCAGGTAAGCTCACCGGGGCTTGCTCGGATGCGTGTTGTGATGCCAACTCGGATGCGAGTTCCTCTTCTTCCATCTCGAGCACGAGCGGTGCGCCCGCGGCGTGCAGGAGGTCACTTAAGGCATAGCCCGCAGGTGCCGAGGGCACGGCGGCGCTCACTGTGCTGAGGCCACAGAGCGCTAAGGCGAGGAGATAACGGTAAGACACAAGTCGAGCCATTGTCTGATGTCTGAAGTCGTATGTCAGAAGTTGAAACCAACGAACGCGCAGCGGCGCGCTAAGCACCAAGAATTACAGCTAAGAATGGGCGTAATTATAGCGGTTTTTGTGATTTTTATCATGGATCTTCCGGCTTCAATGTGCCTGTTGGTTGGAGCTAGCGGAGGCGGTTCGGGGCGGTTAGGTGCAGCGCCCCCGCGGCCCAGTGCGCTCGCGCCACAGACCCTGAGATCCCAGAAGATTTGTTTACAGCTTATGCGTAAGTGCTGCAAGTATAGTCTGCGCGCGCAATCTGAGCGGGGTTGGGGTGAGCCTTGCGCTCTAACAGCGCAGCGCGCACGGTTTTTGCCGCTTCATGGGGCATTGGGTTAAGACTGAGGTTAAGCCCGCGCGCTGGGTAGCCCCTGGGCTTACCTCTAGGGCCTAGTTGGGACGTGCGTTGCCAAGCGTCGCTGTCATCCCTGATATCAGGCGGGCGCAAATGTCATTCTAGGTGAGGTTTCGGGCCGTAACCGCTTGCTCTCAGGGCTTTTGACCATGGTTCACCTAACTGCACCGCCACGCGCATTTGGCGTGCAACCGGCCGCGTTGAGGTGGGCTCTTCTCAAAGTTTTGCCTGATTTTCTCTCTGTGCGCTGCGCTCCCCGCAGCTTGCTGATAATAGGGGCAAGACCTAAGCGGGATGTCTAACCGAACGGGGTTTAGTTCTGGGGCGCCGCGCTTAGGTCAGGGTAAGTTCAGTATTCACGCCCAGGTGGGCGCACAAGGAGGCGCGATGACCGCCCAAAAGTCGCAAGAGAACTTAGTGCCAGCAAGGCAGCAAGTGCCAGTAATGCAGCAGGTAAGCTGGCTGGAACGGTGCGAGCGTAAACTGCGTCGCGGCGCCCTCTGGGGCTTAGCCGTATCCGGAGCCTTAATGGGTTTGGCTAATTTGCAGTTATTGTGCTCTGTGGCTGAGGCCGCAGCAACTAAGGAGCAAGAGATGATTTCATTGTCGCTGGATTTAGGTACTAGCACCATTAGCTTGGAGTTAGAGAGCAATAGCGCGACCCGCGACTTAGCAGCACGCGCACCGCTCAAGGTGCAGCTGGAGGACTTTGGCGGCGGCGCGGAGCGCATCTTCTACCTAGACCGTGAGCTCGACTACTCCGACGTCAAGGCAGGTTCTGATGCCACCGTAGGCACGGTGGCCATTTACCGCCCATGGGGCAATGTCTGCATCTTCTTGCGCGCGGGGCGTCCCTCTCGTGACCTCATCACCTTGGGCCACGTTGCGCCGCACGATCTGGAGCAGCTCAAGGCCGCTCCATTAGGTGAGGTCAGCATTCAGCGTCACTAAGCGGCGCTCGCTCCTCTTCTTATCTGCTTATCTTCTTATCTATCCGGTACTAACTTTTCACCCCGCCGCGCAGCTTTCATTTCTGCGCGCTTTTACTCTATGGCGCGTCCCAGCGCCCAGGCGGCGGGGTGTCGGCAGCGGCCGCGCTTCCTTTCCGTTCCTTGCCGGTTCTGGCCTTTCCTGTTCCCGGCCGGTCCGGTCTTAGCATTTCATTTCCCACGCTCTCCCCCAAGGCACTTTCTTACAGCTCACGCGCAGCTGCTGCCTGCTCTTG
>DXIF01000219.1 GCA_019113025.1 Candidatus Anaerobiospirillum stercoravium
GCACGGCTCCAACGCGTCCGCGGCTCAGCCCCGGCGCGCCCGCGGCTCGGCCCCAACGCGCCCGCGGCACGGCCCGACGCACCACCGCCGCGGCGCGGCACGCTCTAATAATGGTGGGGATTAATGCTTGAAAATCGGCATTTTGCCTCCATATTAATTCATGGAAGCTCCCTGCTTGAGACCAGGGGATCAACGTTGGAGCGCAGCTTAGCCCCAAACGGCAGCAACGCGCGACACGCGCGCCCAGCGTTTGCGCGGTTAGCTCTCAGATCTCCACATAAATGATCCCACTTAAGCACTAAGTGCCTTAAGATGAACCTAGGCCCTAGGGCCCAAGCCGCCCCCAGCGCAACGCCACCTGAGTGGCACCACTGGTGCGACAGTGGAACCTAGGACATGCAAGTTAGAGCAATAGCACCAAATTTTCAGGAGCGTGCGCTTACGCCGCGCCTTAGCCTTGTGCCTTGTCTCAAGCAGGACTCAGTAAGGAGATGTTTCATGAGCCAATTACTTCTTCAAAATCGCAAGATAGTGCTCGGAATTACAGGTGGAATTGCCGCTTACAAGGCCTGCGAACTATGCCGTAAGCTCATTAAAAATGGCGCTGATGTGCGTGTCGTTATGACCGAGGCTGCCACCAAATTAGTAACTCCTAATACCTTTGCGGCCCTCAGCCACCATGAGGTCTTAACCGATATCTTTGACAGCGCCGAAGGCATCGATCACATCGGCATCACCAAGGACGCCGACCTTTATGTCATTGCCCCTGCCACCGCCAACACCTTAGCCAAGATGGTCGCGGGCATGGCCGACAATGCCGTTACCACCAGCGTCTTAGCCTCAGCCTGCCCAGTGGTCGTCGCCCCAGCGATGAACACTCGCATGTTGATCAATGAGGCAACCAAGGACAACTTAAAGACGCTGCAAAGCCGCGGCATCTTTATCATTGCCCCGGAAGAAGGTGATTTGGCCTGCGGCGACAGCGGTATGGGCCGCATGCGCAATGTCGACGACATCTTCTCGTACATCTGCGCCCTGCTCAACGAGCACATCGCGCTGCCGTACGACCCAACCAAGTTTACGGCCCTACCGGCGCCACAAGAGCCCATTGCCATCACCCAGACCAAGCTCTTGCCGAAGTCGCATGGAGCAGGCCTTAAGATTGTGGTTACCGCAGGTCCAACCGAAGAGAGCATTGATCCAGCCCGGGTCATCACCAATAAGAGCTCGGGCAAGATGGGCTATGCCCTCGCCCAAATGGCGGCGACCATGGGCGCGGACGTCACCTTGATTTCGGGCCCAACTAACCTCGCAACCCCTAATAACGTCAAGCGCATTGACGTCACGACCGCAAGCCAAATGTTAGATGCGGTCAAGTCGCAGATGGGCCAAGCCGACATCTTCATCGGCTGCGCTGCGGTCGCCGATTACCGCTTAATTGAGCCGATGAACACCAAGCTCAAGAAGGAGGAGCATGGCGAGTTCTTAACCCTGCAATTAGTTAAGAACGAGGACATTATCTCCTACGTTGGCCACTTAGACGAAGGCCGCCCATTCACCGTGGGCTTTGCCGCCGAGACCGACAACTTCCAAAAGAATGCTGAGGACAAGATCCAACGCAAGAAGCTCGACCTCATCATCGTCAACAATGTTGCCGACCGCGAGATTGGCTTCAACTCCAACGACAATGCCGCCTCAGTCTACTCGCCTAAGGGCATCGTCACCGAGTTTGGCAAGATGAGCAAGATCAAGCTGGCTGACCTCTTGATGGAGCTCATCATCAGCCAGTACAAGGAAGCCCACTCGACCAAGGCCTAGTTCCCAAACGGCTTAGCTCCCAAGTGGCCCAGCCCCAAACGGCCAAGCCACCAAACGGCCTAGCCCCAAACACTGAGCCCAGACTCAATTGAGAGTCCCCCTAAGGGCTCAACGCCAGTCCATACAGAAAAGCCCCGCCTACGCGGGCAAAGGCTAAGCTTATTTACTAGTGCGCCATCTCCCACCGCCGTGGGGGATGGCGCACTTGTTTTTATTACCGGCTGTTTACGCGCTTAAAGCCTTATTCCTAATCAAGTATGATATAATTATTAATAGCGTGGTTTAAAACCACTAGCCATTCATTTTTGCTTAACAGAGGAGTTTGCCCCTATGCCAGTCACCAAGGCAAAACCAAGAGGAAAGCCTTCCAAGGTTCAAGCAGCCCCAAGTGCGGCCTCAGAACCGGCACAGAGCGCTGCTCCTGCGCCCAAGGCCCGCGAAGCGGTCGCCACAGTAACCCCCGAGCAGCGTGCTCAGCTCGAAGGCACGACTCTTCGCAAGCGCAAAAAGGCCCCTCCAATTCCTGAGATTGATAGTACGCCGGTACGTCCTAAGTACGCGCGCCGCGGCCGCCCTAAGAAGGGCGAAACGCCGCTCAATGAGACGGAGCTCCAAGCAGCCGCCACGGCCAGTGCCCCGAGCACGACCAGCCTCAGCAGTCCTACTAGTACGACCGCCCCAACGAGCACGACCGCCCCAGCGAGCACGACCCGCTCAACCATTGAGGTCGTAGGCGAGGTCACGGCCACGCTGCCGTTAGAGGAAGATCTCCCAACCCTCCCTGAGGTCAGCCCGCAATTCAAGGGCCCAGGCGCCAAGCGTCTCAAGGCCATTGATAAGGCCCAGAAGACCACCCAAAGCAACCAAGTGCTGACCCAGATCAAAGCTGGTCCGCGCCGCTCAAGCGCCGCCAACACTAAGCCGCAAGTTGAGCAACTCTCAGCGGCTAACCTAGGTTACTTAGATGGCTTTGTCTCGCAGCTGCAGCAGCCCAAGCCTCACGCGCAAGCCAACACGCTCAGCACCGGCTACTCGTTACAAGACCGCGCTCAGGCTACGGCCGCGATGGCCCCTAACGCCAGCGCCCGCACCCTGTCTTATGAGCCTTTTGCCCCTTATCAGGGCCCAAAGCTCACGCCGAGCCCCGCTTTCTTTGAGGACGACGAGCCAGCGGTCTTGCCGTTTGCTCCTATCACCGGGGCCGCCCCGCGCAGCGCTCCGAGCACCGCCCCGCGCAACGCCCAACCGCCGCGCTTAACGCCCCCACGCTCAGCGTCTCGTCCAGCCGCCAGCGCCCGCCCAAGCGCGCAACCACAATTGCTTAATATCGATGCGGCCTTAGAGCCAGAGTCCCCAGCTAACTCGGCCAGCGCCCAGCAAGCAAGTGCGCCACAGGCAAGTACACCGCAGGCAGGCGCGCCGCAAGCAGGCAGTACGCAGGCCTCGTTCTTAGATCAGCCGCTATCGCCAGAAATCGAGCTCATGGTCATTGACCCACGCTATGAGAGCGAATTTGCGCTGCCGCAATATGAGTCGGAATTAGCCGCGGGCATCGACCTGCGCGCCATGTTTGACTACGATGTAGTGATCGAGCCCAACCAAACCATGCTGATTCCTACCGGCATCGCCCTTAATATGGGCAGAAGCGGCATGTGCGCCACGGTGCTACCGCGCTCGGGCTTAGGCTTTAGACAAGGCATCGTGCTGGGCAATCTGGTGGGCCTAATTGACGCCGACTACCAAGGTGAGCTCATGGTGCCGCTGTGGAATCGCTCTGATACGCCTTTTACCATTACGGTTGGCATGCGCATCGCTCAGCTGGTATTCCTGCCGATCATTCGGCCGCACTTTAAGCGGGTGAAAAAATTCACCCCAACCCAGCGCGGCACCAAGGGCTTTGGCTCGACCAACGTCGACTAAAGCC
Organism: Candidatus Anaerobiospirillum stercoravium; assembly: GCA_019113025.1. Lineage (GTDB taxonomy): Bacteria > Pseudomonadota > Gammaproteobacteria > Enterobacterales > Succinivibrionaceae > Anaerobiospirillum > Anaerobiospirillum stercoravium. The sequence continues at coordinate 3,743 of DXIF01000219.1, forward strand.
CAAGGCCTGCCCCCTAGGCCTGCCCTCAAGCCCCGGCTCCCAACAAGCTTAGCCCTGAACTTAGTGCCGAGCCAAGCGCAGCGTCCGCAAGGCACGTCGACAAGGAGCGGCAACACAGCAGCGCCTAATACCCCACGGCCGTGCGCCTGAAGCTTAAAGCCTCAAGCGTGCGGCCGTGTTGTTTGAAGACTCAACCCCCCTGCACTACAGCTCGCCATGGTACAGCGCGCACTCAAGCTGGAGATCTGCCCATTGTGCGGCTTCAGCATCATCAGCTGGGGTGATGGTCTCCGGCACGGCCTCAGGGCGTGAGCCCAACTTGCCCATGGATTTCAAAATTCTAGGCAACACGAACGCGCCGCAAGCCGCGCCCATGAGGATGCCGTGGACAGCGCCTTTCTTAGTTCCAAAGTCAACCTCTTGCTCTGACACCAGTGTGGAATCCGGGGCAAAGCGCTGCACCCAATTGTGCAGATCGGCGCTATTGTTGGTGGTGATCTCAAGCTCCAAGCCCCCATCGTCCAAGTCACGCTTGACCTCACTGCTCGCCCAAGTACGCTCACGCACGTACTCGGCGACCTTACCCGGCTTAAAACGGATGACGTAGGTACGCAGCTTATCCCACGGTAGCACCAACTTCTTATAGTCCAGCTCAGTGGACGGCATGCTAAAGTGCTCATCACGCCATACCAAGTTGGTGATGCGGTGAATCGCCACAAAGCGCCTTTCTTTGACGCTCAGGTCAGGCTTGAGCTCACAGCCAAAGACATAGAGCGCTCCGTTCATAGCGCTAATGACCTGCGGCGCCCACAGGTAATGGATCGTCTTTTTTTGCTGCAAACTCGTGAACTCAAGGTCTAACACCACCTTATCGCTGATCGCCCGGGACAGTTGCTCCATGGTGGCCGTGTAAGGCTGATAATCGATATAGCCCTTATCGCAGAAGACAAACTTCTTATGCAACTGTGAGGCTGCGCCCTCATCGCTCAAGAGCAAGGCTAACTTTTGCAAGTCCTGCTCCGCAACATCCAAGCTTGATTTGAGCAGGAAAGGCTCGGTCAGATCTTGGCAGATCTCCAATAAGCGCAGCTCTTCTTTGGGCAAAGCGAGGCGACCAGGCCGACTTTTAGGCACCAAGCGATACCAGCGATACTTCCCGTCCTTGCCCGTTTGCAGGCTCTCGCCCATTTCACGCTCAATAGACTCGCTCAAGCGCAGCACCGTCTGCGGCGAGCAATTAAGATGATCCGCTAGCTCCGGCAAGTACCACTGCTTATCTGACGACAACAGTAGCCGAAACAGCCGCAGCACCTTATCGGTTGCGGTACTGTCCTTATCCATTTTCTGCCCCATGACCACCTCCAATGGGCTCAACTACCAACTATCAACACCTGAGCACACGCAGCCGCGCCCATCCTGCCGTCCTGCCGACCGACCGGGCCGCGCTTGCCCCCAGACCCTAAACCAGGACGCACCGTCATGGTAGCCAAGCATTATTCCGGATTTCGGAAGTATCGTCCTTAAGCCAAAATTAAGGCAGCGCCCCGGCGCAAGGGCTGCTGCCTTGCAGTGCTCTCAACAGGACTGCGACCAAGTTAGCTCAGTAGCTCCTGATCGCCTGAACTGATGTTCGCGCGGAACTTAACTAATTCCTGCTGGAGCCCCTGAAAGTCAGATTTGATCTCAGCAAACTCAGGGAGCTCTTGCGGCATCAGCTTGAGCCACTCATCCAAGGAGTCAAACAACTGTTGCAACTGCGCTAAAGCTTGCAGCGCAGTCCCCAAGTCCTCAGGCTCATCAGAATCAAGCGCTGAGAGCTGATCGACCTGATCAAGCAGGGCTTGGCCCTTGGTAAAAAATTGCGGGTCAATGCGTGGCGCCTCATCCACCTTAGCAGCGCCATCTTTCTTAGCCCCATACTCTACCTCAAGCTGCGCCAAGTCGCACTTAGAGCGCTTGAGCTGCGCGCCACTATTCTCATCAGCGCCAAGGTCAGTCTCATCCGCCCCGTCCGCGCTCTTGAGCGCCATACCTAATCCCAGCGTCGCGCTGATCATGGTGCTAAGTCCCGTCAATACCTCAAACATCGTCCATTCCTCCGCACAAGCATGCAGCAACCGGCGATTCAAGGCTACCTTAGGCTCTTAGGATCAGCCCTCTGGCTTTGGAACAGCCTCGCCGCATTGACTCCCAACAATTGGAAGTAAAGTCATGGTAGTCCGGCATCTTGCCGCATTCTGGAAGTGAACGAATTTTCCCCGCACCAAGGTTCCACCAAGGCTTGGGCTCACCTCGTACCAAGCAAGGCGGCTCAACACAAAGCGGCGCCCGCCTTACGCCGGACGCCGCTTTACTTTGAGCCTTGAACTCAAGATAACAACAGCCCACAAATCTGAATTTCCACTGGTAATCACGACACATCATCGTCATCATCGCCGTATAGTAGGTTAAATCCCGGTGCATATATCGGAGCGTGATCGGTATCCATAATAGTCCAGATTGCACCAATACCATGGTCAAAAAAGAAGAGCGCGCTTCATACACGATCAACTTAAGCCAAAGTCGGTTCAAAATCAGCCCAAACGCCTCCTTCTGGAGCTCTCAAAAAGCGTGATTTTTGAATTTGAGAAAATGAGTTTATATTTTTGATGTAACCGTTTTGCCAAAC
>DXIF01000220.1 GCA_019113025.1 Candidatus Anaerobiospirillum stercoravium
GTTGCATATCGACCTCTCTTAATCTTAAGAACCACAGCGGCAACCAGAGTCTCCTAAGGAATGAGCTCAGACCCCAGTATAGCCGCTGAGGAAACGAAAAGAATCACGAGACGTCACTTCATATTGTCTAAAGCTGTTTGCCAAAACCACAGCGCCTCTCGGCGCCACTCTCAGTTTACCCCATTGGGTTACCCCATTGATGAGGAATGCAAGGCCCGACCGCAGCGCTGACCTCAGCGCCGACTTTCTGGTCGACCTTGTTCTTACCGACTTTACTCTCTGCGCGAATGCTTTTGGCATAATGATACCCGGACCGCGCCGGGCCTCGCCGGATCTCACTGGGCCTCACCAGGCCAAACGCGTTGCCGGGCCTGAGGCATTGTTGGAGCGGAAGCATTGTCAAGCCGGAGGCAGCATGGACTTGGGGGAGCACTTCATTAAGCAAGCGGTGCCGGTGCTGCCGCACCCGGACACCATCACGCTGGAGCATGAGGCGGCGGGAAGCTACGTTGATGGTTACGTGGACGATGCGCCGAAGGTGCTCTTAGCGCGCTTGGCCTCAGTGCACGGCTCCAGCACCATGGATCCCACCCGCGCTGATTTTCATCTCTGTTGCCATGAGCGCGCGCCCCATGCCGCCGCCTGCACAATGCGCAACCGCATCATTGCGGTCGACTTAGCGCGGAAAGTCCAGCAAGCTCAGAACGCTCAGCAAGGGCAGTAATTTGCGCTGATTTCGGTTCTAGACCAACAAAGCCGTGTGACCGTCTTGGTCGATCAGGGCTCAGACTACATGTACGCTTTGGAGCGAGGAGACCATCAGGGCGCCCCGTTGGTCACCATTGGTAAACTGGTTTAGTCTCTGGATCTAAGCATGAGGTACCCCAGCGCTCAGTACTGGGCTGATTACGAAGCGCAGCATTCATCGCTTGCGGCCCCTAAGGGCGCGTTTGATCACGGCGTGAGGAAAGCGAGCGCGGTACAATGGCGCTGTTTTGGAGCCTAAGGCTGCCGTGAGGGGCTTACGCTCTGGTTTCTAGTTTCTGGTTAGCTCGTTTGGTCGAGATAGATAGGTACTTGTGATGGACAGATATGATCAACTCACCGCGCCGCGCTTTAGCTTAAAGGACGTGGAAATCCACGAGAAAACGCGCCTGTTTCAGCGTCACTTCGCGCTTGATTTGTACCGTGTCTCCTATCCTAAGTTCAATGGTTCGACCACGCGCATCTTAGATCGCATCATCTTCGAGCGCGATGCCGATGCCGTCGCCATCCTGCCCTTTGACCCGGTAAGTGAGGAAGTAGTCTTAATTGAGCAGTTCCGTCCCGGGGCCCTAAAGGACCCGGTTTCGCCGTGGCTCATTGAGATTGTGGCGGGCATGATTGACCCCGGTGAAACCGAGCTGCAAGCGGCAGTGCGTGAGCTGCAAGAAGAGTCGGGCCTGACCATTACCCCCGATGACCTGCACTACATCAATGCCGTTTACCCAAGCCCGGGTGGCGCCTCTGAGCGGGTCACCTTATACGTCGGTAAGATTCGGGCCGACCACCTGTTAGACCAAGGGGGTCTCGCCAGCGAAGAAGAGGACATCCGCATCTTCAAGCTGCCGGTACAAAAGGCCTTTGAGCTGTGCCAAAATGGCCGCATCAACAATGCCGCAGCCCTGCTGGCGCTGCAGCACCTGCAAATCAACTACGACGCTATCCGCACCAAGTTCTTAGGTCAAGCGGCAAAGTAACGTCCCACCTCCCCCAATGCAACATGTCTCCATCCCAAGCTAACCTAAGGTGCTCCAATCTAAGGTGCCCCATCTGGTACTAGGTGCGACTCCCTGTCCGCACGACGCTGAGGCGAGGAAAGCTAGAGCAGGGAATATCGGGCAGATTGGGAAAAATAGGGCAGCTCGAACCGCTTCGTGCTGCGGCGCTTCCGCTTACGCGGACGCTGAGCAGTCACTTTAACCACCGCGCCGGAGTGGCACCGTCTTTGGTTCTAAGGCGAGGCCAGCGCTCACGGCTCCTGTCCCATGAGCAACGAGAGTCGTTAGGGCGCGGCGCAGTGCTGGCTGCCGCGGCTTGTCCCTGCCGTGGCTTGTCCCTGATGGGGCGGCGCCACCTGATAACTAAGGGGGCACAGGGCTCAGCAGCTGCGAATTAAGCAGGCGCGGTGCAATGGCCTCCTGTGCGTGCGTTACTCCAGCGCGCGGGCATGGTTTAGGGGGCGTGGGCGTTCAGGTGGCAGCACAGAGCTGCTGCGTGCAAGCAGCAGCTCAAGGCACATAGTTGGTTGCGCGCGCCCAGCGCGCATGGCCTCAAGCTTAGAGCGCGCCGCTACGACCAGCAGGCGCCCAGCCGTCGGGATAAGACCAGTTCTCAAGGTGGTACCGTAAGGCGTGCTGAAGCGCAGGCGCGCCTCTGATTAAGGGTTATGCATTGGGGGCAATGCCGGATCGTGCTGTAAGCAGGTGAGGCTATCGCCGCGGTGCGTCGCTCTGCGCAGGAGCGCGCGGGGGCCGGTGGAAGATACCTAAAACCGTACCATTGTGACGGGGCGCACTCTTGGTTTTGGTATGTTCCGGCGGCATACCTAATGCCGCGCCAATGCGATCAATAAGCCTTTTGGATGCTGTATTGGTGCAAAATGGTGCGCATCCCGCGACGGATCAGCGTTAATTTAGGTATATCGCTGCAAGGGGGCAAAGCCTTATAGGACGCGTTTTGGCTCGTTTTGGTATAATTTGGGACTATAGTTATCTAAAAAGAGCAGCACTGTGAGCTGGGGCATATACCCAAATTAAGAGTGCCGTTATATACTTTGGGCGGTCTGCAACTTGTATGGTAGTGCGGGGGTGGGCGAAATTTAAAGCGCATTGGCACGTGCGTGCACGGGGCGTACCCGCGCCTGTTAGAAGCGCCCAGATAATGTGACCAACCCCCAAAATCTGGGTAAAACGTGTACCAAAAACTAGGGTAAACGCACACTCTGGCGTAATGCTTCCTGTTTTTGTCATTAATCTCCGCTAATATGCCCAGCAGTCAGGATGGGCGTAGTCCCAGATTCGTGGTGCGCGCTAAGTTCGCATGACTGTAAGTCAGGTTAGTGCTCGCGCTGAGCTTGCTTAACGTCACCGCACCCTTGCTCCAATGCGTTGCATCTTAGGTCGGCTCAGGTGGTAGCCCAAGCCACTGCCTTGAGCCCCGAGGTTGCCCTTTAGCTCTAACCCCAAGGAGCAGCGCTGATCACAGCTCAAACTTGGTAGTAGATTCACCGGCCATTGAGCCATAGGGAGGGCACCGTCAGGTGACCCACAGGATTAATGATGAGAACGATTAACCTGCAGCTTACTAATCATCAGTCCCAGCCCTTAAATGTGCTGCAACTTACGGACTGCCATTTGTTTGCAGAAGAGTCCGGCAAACTGCTGGGAGTGCGCACTGCTGACTCCTTTAAGGCCGTGCTCCAGTCGATCCTGAACCAAAATCTGCCGATTGACCTCATCATTGTCTCCGGTGACATCAGCCAAGACTATTCGCTGGCCTCGTACCAGCGTTTTGCCCATGCCATCTCGGTGCTCAAGGCGCCAGTCTTCTTTGTCCCGGGCAACCATGATGATGGCCCTTTGATGTACCGTATTTTTGACCAATACGAGGTCCACACTGAGCGCTCGCTCATCTGTGGCAATTGGCACTTTGTCTTCTTAAACTCCGAGGTCTACAGCGTCCCGCATGGCTGGGTTGAGCGCTCCGAGCTCAACTTCCTCAAAGAGTGCTACGAGGACTATCCTGACCTCAACACGGTAGTGGTAGTGCATCACTTACCGCGCTTAGTGCACAGCCGTTGGCTCGATACCCAGACCATGCACAACCAAGACGAGTTCAACAACTTTGTCGCCAGCCTGCCTAACCTCAAGTTGGTGCTATGTGGTCATGTGCATCAAGAAATCGATGAGGTTTACGGGCGTATCCGCTACATTGCTAGCCCTTCGACCTCGATTCAGTTTGAGCCGCTCTCCCACGACTTTGCCTTAGACTCGCAAGCTCCAGGCTGGCGCTACTTGCAATTTGCCCCCAATGGCGCCATCAGCACCCAAGTCTACCGTCTGCCTCAGGGCAGCTTTACCCCGGACGTCGGTGTTAGCGGCTACTAAGGCAAGGAAAAGTTAGGCAAGATAACGCCGCACCCGGTAAATTGCATGGTGCAGCTGCGACGCAGGACGCGTCATGGCACAAGCCTCCTTGTTAGAATGCAGGTAGTAGCAGGTAGTACTTGCTTAGCACGAACTATGAGGAGGAATCATGATTAAGGTAGGAACGCGCCCTATTACGCTGTGCTACATTCACGGCTTCTTATCTGGGCCAACTGCGGCCAAAGCCCGGGCCTTACAAGGCTATCTGCAAACGCAGGGTACCCAGTTGGGCGACATTAAGTTTGAGGCGCCTGATTTTCCGGACACGCCGCAAGAGGCCTATGCCGCGCTGCGGGCATGGCTGCGCGCGCTCAAGGAACGCGAGCCGGAGCGGGCGGTGGTCTTGGTGGGCAGCTCGATGGGGGGATTTTTCAGCACCTTGTTGGGCGCGGAGTTCAACTGCAAAATGGTGTTGCTCAACCCTTGCACCAGCCCGCAGGATTACTTTGAGCAGCTGATTGGCCCCCAGTTTAATCCGGTCACGGAACGGCACTTTGAGCTCAAGCCGGAGATGATCACCTTCCTCAGAGCTTGTGATGAGGCGACGGTCATCCGCCCTGAGTTTACGCGGGTGTATTTAGGCAGCTGCGATGAGACCTTAGATTGGCGCAAGAGCATGCTGCGCTATAACGCCTGCGACATACGCTTTATCCCGGGCGAGGACCACGCCTTTACCCACAACTTTGCCGCGCTCATCCCGGACATCTTAGCCTTTGCCTTAGAGCCGTAGCGGCTTAAGAGGGCGAGTGCCTAATGGCCTATGGCGTTTTGAGGCGATAGCAGGTGCGGCGAGTCCAAACAGCAAGGCTCAACTGCCGTGTGGCAGTTGAGCCTTGGTGCGGGCGCTGCAGGTGGGCTGCGGCGCTGTGGCTATGAGCGCGCTGCGCTCAGCTGCGGCTTAGCCGGTTTAGCCCAGCATCGACAGAGCCAGTTGCGGACGGGTGTTAGCCTGCATCAGCATTGAGGTAGTAGCCTGCTGGATGATGCTCTGCTGCGACAGGTTAGCTGACTCCTCAGCAAAGTCAGCATCGCGGATACGTGAGCGAGCGTCAGCGGAGTTTGCCGAGACGTTGGACTGGTTGCGAATCGAGGACTCTAAGCGGTTCTGGATCGCGCCTAGGTCGGCACGCTGGCTGTCGACAACCTTGATTAAGGCGTCAATGCTATCGATGGCTGTGTTGACTTTGCCTTGGCTGTTCATGAGAATACGGCCGATGTTAGCCATACCGTCTTTACCCGTAGAGTAGCTTTTGTCTCCATCAAGATTCGCAGCACTGGCCAGTGTGGAAAATACGAAACTGTATACCTCCATTTCGATCTTATTGCCGGTATTGGCGCCAACGTGTAGGCTGAGTTTGCCTCCCTTAACTTTTTTGGTGGCTTCATCGGTGATTGGCAGATCTGTCTCTTCTGAGTAGATCGAGTCGGCCTCATGGCCAGCCAAAATGGTCTTGCCGCCAAATGTGGTCTCGGTCGCGATACGGTTGATTTCTTGAACCAGCTGGTCAGATTCATTTTGGATCGCGACGCGATCATCATCGCCTAAGGTGCCGTTTGCCGACTGCACCGCAAGGGTACGCATGCGCTGGAGCATGTTCGAGATTTCATCGAGGCCACCCTCAATGGTCTGGGCTAAGGCGATACCATCGTTGGCGTTGCGGTTACCCTGATTTAAGCCATTGATCTGCGAGGTCAGGCGGTCGGCGATTTGAAGACCAGCGGCGTCATCCTTGGCCGAGTTGATGCGTAAGCCCGAGGAGAGGCGAGTGTAGGTAGTGTTGAGGCTATTCTGCACATTGCTCAGATAGCGCTGGCCGTTGAGCGAGCTGACATTGGTGTTGACGTAAACTGCCATAGTCGTGTCCTATGTTCACAATTGCACATTGCGTTGCAAGGGCAGCCCATACGGATACGTCGCTGCGGTGCCGTGAACAGCAACTGGGTGAGACGCTCGCAACGTCATCTGCCTTGGTTAAGGGCTAGGCAGTCACGTGGTTGATTCTGGGGTTAAATTGACTAGCAAAAGCTGTAAAACAGCGCAAATAATCTAATTTATCTGAAATTTCGGTACGCTATTTGCTCTATCCTCCTGCCTGTCTGCATGTATAGACTTTACCCGCTTTAAATGAATTAACCCCCGGGTTTATGTCCTAGTGTGAGCGCGCGGCGTTGAGCGCCGCACGGTGGCGCCGGGTCGGCGGCGGGCGCGCTCGCGCGCAGGGCCGCCGACCGGGGTGGTCGCAAAGCCTTAAGATTCAACGCCCTGGGACGGTGGCGCTGTTGCGCTAGGAGAGATGGCGCGGTTTGCGCCGCCGCGACAGGCTGCTGCTGCCGCGCTCGGCTAAGGAAATGCTAAGCTTTGGTAATTTAGAATGCTGATACGGACACTTGCGCACAAGCTGGCGGTATCTGGTTGTTGTTGCTTGGTTGTTGCTTTGCGCTGCTGGTTTGGGACAAGTGGTTGAGCTGAGGTCGTGAGGAGAGGTTTTAGTTATGCGCGTTCTGCTCATTGAAGATGATGAAATGATTGGCTCGTCGGTGGCTGAAAACCTAGCAGAGGCGGCTTACGCCGTGGACTGGTTTAAAAACGGGAAGGATGCCTTAGAAGCCCCGTTTGCCACGGACTATGATGTCTGCCTGTTAGACCTAGGCTTACCTTTAGTCGATGGCATTAAGGTGCTGGAGTACTGGCGCAAGAATAAGCTTAAGGCCCCCGTCATTATCATGACCGCGCGCGATGAGCTAGAAGACCGTGTCACCGGGCTTGATACCGGCGCCGATGACTACGTGGTCAAGCCCTTTGCCATGGCCGAGCTCTTAGCACGTATTCGCGCGGTCACGCGCCGCCGCGCCGGAGCTGATCCGGATGGCACTATCACCTATGGTGACCTCACCTTAATCCCTAATAACCATGAGGTTCGGGTCCGTGAGGTAGGGGGCGAGCGCTCCTTGATTCTCACCAGCCGTGAGTTTGCCTTGTTTGAGGCCTTGATGTCGCGCCCAGGCGCCGTGCTTTCCCGTGAGGCCTTAGAGGGCCGTATCTACGGCTGGGATGAGGAGGTTGACTCCAACGCCATTGAGTATCTGCTCTATGCCCTGCGCCGTAAGATCGGCTCGGAGTTCATCAAGAACATCCGTGGTGTGGGCTGGAAGATCAATAAGATTACCAAGAGCCAAGAGGGCGCAGCCCCCGATGAGGAGGGCGCCAGTGGCGCAAAGTAGCGCTACGCGTTACCGTGGGTAGCCGCCCTGAGGCGCAACGCAGCGGCGCCCTAGGGGCCGCTGCCGGGCGCCGCGCTGGGCGCGCTGAGCGCATTTGGTACGTAGTACCGGTTCGTTGTTTGGTTTGTGGTTTTGAGCGGTAGTCAGTACCACCTGTCGCAGTTGAGGTGCTCGTGGGGGCAGCTCTTGAGACAGGGAATGGGTTTGCTATGACACAAGATAATGCAATGCAGCAAGCTGCGCCGTCGGCGCGCGCCGAGGACTTGCGCCCCGTCGGGGACGGCTCGGCTGCGCGCGCGGCAGCGTCAGCCGCTCAAGCCACCTTGGCCTCCTCTGCTGCCGAGGCTGCTGAGGCACGAGTGCCGCAGCCGCGCTTTAAGTTCATGCGCTCGCTGCAATTTCGCCTCATGGTCATCTTCGTGGTGGTGGGCATGATCTTGTCGGCCATCATGTGTGGGCTCTCTTATAACCATATGGTTAAGAGCACCCAGCAATTTGTCGACGAAGAGCTCTCACAGATCTCCTCGGTTGCGATTAACTATAACATGATCATCCCGCGGCGCTGGGAAGCGCCACGGCGCAATCACGAGCGCATTTTGCGGCTGCGCCAGCGCAATGGCTCCATTGTGGTTGAGTATGCCACCGTGCCTACTACGGGTAGTGGCATGGGCCGGGGCCCCGGGGCCGGGCGCGGCATGGCAGACCCTGAGCCACAGCCGCAGTTAACGCCGTCGATTATCGACCTCTACAACTTAAAGTACGACATCATCATCGCTCCGCTCTATGGGCGTCCGGGCGATGCCCTCTACATCCCGCCGGGGGTAGCGGACGGCTTTTACACCGTAATGGTGGCCGATGAGCGCGTACGCGCCTTTATCTCGACCAATACCTTGGGCCAGCGCTTTGTGGTGGCGCGTCCTTTGGACTCCATTGAGGGTATTACCCATCAGGCGCTGCTAAGCTCAATTTGGCAGTTCTTAGGCGTTAACCTCTTAGTCATCCCGATCTTGATCTTGTCGGTGCGCCTGATGTTTGTCACCTTAAATCGCATCGCTAAGTCGCTCTATAAGCGCAAGGAAGATGACTTAAGCCCGGTGATCTCGGCAGAGCACACTGGCTTTGTGCCCTCGGAGCTTGACAGCTTTATCCAAGCGCTCAACCGTCTGTTCGTGCGCATCGACGATGGCATTCAGTCCAAGCGCCGCTTCATTGCTGATGCTGCGCATGAAATGCGGACCCCGCTCACCGCGCTCTCGCTGCAAGCTGAGTCTCTTGCTAAGGAAGATCTACCTGAGAGTGCCCGCCTTAAGGTCGAAAAGCTCCATCGCGCGATCTCGCGTGAGCGTGACTTAATGACGGCGCTCTTGACCTTAGCCCGCGAGCAAAACAAGGTCGACATGACCTTAGAGACGATTGATATCTTCGATCTCTTCATCAAGTTGATTGAGGACCAAGGTCTACTCGCCGACGAAAAGGACATCGACTTAGGCGTTGAGGGGAAGGCTAACTACCACATCGTAACTGACCGCATGCGTCTGATGCGCGTGATGTCAAATTTGGTCTCCAATGCCATCAAGTACACCCCACGCGGCGGCCGGATCAACTTAATGGCCCAGCCGCTGCCCGATGGCGCGCTGCGTCTGTGCGTCCAAGACGATGGCCCGGGTATCCCCGAGGAGCAATTAAGCCACATCCTAGAGCCGTTTTATCGCGTCCACGGCGACCGCTCCGAGATTCAAGGCACAGGTCTGGGCCTGGCCATTGTCAAAGCCTCATGTGACTCGATTAAGGCCGAGCTCAAATTTGCTAATGTCTCGCCTCATGGACTGTGCGTCACAGTCGATTTGCCCGACTTAAGCCCTAAGCCTCAGACTAAGCTGCCTCAGCCTAAGGCCAGCGCTACGGCCAAGGCCCAAGGCACGGGGCCTCATCCCAGCGCTGGGGCTCAGATAGGCGCTGACAGCAGCGCGGCTGCTGCTGAGCGTTAGCCTTAGTTTGGGCTTAGTTAAGTTTGTTTAGACTTAATGCACCGGCGGCTCAGCGGGAGCCGCCTTGCTCGCACCATGCGGTTCTCCCCGCGGGGTGGTTGGCACAAGGCCGAAAGGTAGCAGGCCCCACCACTGAGGTGGTGGGGCCTGCTGCATCTTGCCTGGCGCTGGGCTGAGGGCTCAGCTTGAGTCCGCTGCGTGCGCCTAACGGTTCCACGGCATTTTAACCTCGGCGGCTGCTTGCTCTATCGGCTTGGTGGTTGGCTCAGTGGTTAAGCCATAAGGCCACGTTTTCACGCCGCCAATGCTCATGACGTACTTGTAGCCTGCGTCCTCCAGCATTTTCATGGCCTCACCGGCGCGCACGCCCGAGCGGCAATAGACCATGACGGGGGTCTTGCTTTCCTTGATCGCGGCTGCAAACTCCTGGTTGTGCAGCAGGGAGTCCTTAGGTATGTTATAGGCGCCCACTAAGTGCCCAGCAGCGTACTCATCAGGCTCACGCACATCGATCACGACCGCGCCGCGGCTTTGGATTAAGGCATAGGCGGTGTCTTGTGGCACAACTTGCGCCTCGCGCGTGTAATCAAAGTCGATGGTCAGCTGCTTGATCTGATGGCGATCCATGGTTTGCAGCGCCACCGGCTCATGGCCTTCCTCGACATAGCTAAAGAGCTTGGGGGCGTCAGCGGCAAAGGTTGGACTTAAGGCCAAGACGCTCAAGGTCAGAGCAGCTAAGGTAGAACGTAATACCGTGCGACGAGCCATATATCTTTCTCCAGGTGGTAGTTGAGCATCAGAAGCGCTGGGGGCGGCCGACTGACCACCACGTACCACGGGCTTGTGGTTAGAACTTGTCGGCCAGCGGGGTGACGCGCTCTAACGCCTGCGCAAAGCTCAGCGTGGGCTCAGCATTGGTCAGGCCATATTCCCAGGTGAGCACCCCACCCATATTCATGAGGTACTTATAGCCCAAACGGGCTAAGTCGTGCATGACCAGACCGGAGCGGCGGCCCGAGCGGCAATAGAGCAAAACGGGCGTGTCGCGCTTTTTAAGCAAATGGAGCTCTGGGTGCTGGTAGATCTCATCTAAGGGCATGAGGTAGGCTCCGGCAATATGGCCCTCGTCATATTCCGCACGGGTGCGCACGTCGATTAAGATGGCACCGTTTTGCTCGAGCAGGGCATGAGCCTGATGCTGGTTGAGATTCATCGGCGCTACTTGGTAGCGGAAGTTAGCGAGCAAATCGTTGCTGTCGACGGCGGTAAACGCAGGGAACATGAGTAAGCCTCACCGAGTTAAAGCCATAGGGGCACATGGCCTTCAGGATAGCAGGGAAAGCAGCCTTATGGTTAGTTACTGCTAACTTGTCGCAACAATCCACGCCTATCGAGAGCTACGACTGGGCTATTCTAATAACAGCCGTACAGCGGGGAGCAGCAGAGGGAATATCCGGACACACCAATAACCTAGGTGGGCGGAGGTTTAAGCTCGGTACCAGCGGGGGCAGACTATAGACTATAGAGGAGGCGCGGCGGGCACGTGGCGGCTGAGGCGCCGTGGGCGGAGCGCGCTGGAGGTAGCAGCAAAGTGCGCGGGGAGTTAAGACACATGCGGCGCAGTTTCACTGCGCCGCCGCGCGCACCGCAAGCCGCACGCGGCGGGCCTGCGGGCTCTTACGCCATTAGATTAATGGTTAGGCTTGGGTCTCAGCTGGAGTTTCGATTGGCACTTCAGTTGGTACTACGTTATTAGGGGCGATGGTTTGACCTTCAGCCTCCATCTGTTTTAACTGACGCTCAATCTTGCTGACGTTAGCTTGGGTGGTGTCCAGCGCCTCGGCTACTTCTCTTTGCGTCATGCCCTGATCGCGCATTTCCTTAACACGTGGGGCTAATTCCTCGAAGGTATGAGACGGCCGACGGCCACGACGGCCGGTGCCAGAGCGGGCACCAGCAGCCTTAGGGGCTGCACTAGCACGAGGGGCCTTAGCGCCACCTTTATCGGTATCCTTAATGGTGATGGTCTTACTAGGGGTGGTGATGGTCAAGACGCCGTTTTTAGCATGGATTTCACAGCCCATGATGCCGCGCATCTCGCCGACCGTCAGCTTATCGCTTAACAGCTGCTCTAGGGTAATCTCTTTGACGCTATTCATACCAGAACGCTCCAAATTAATCACAAAAACAAAAAATTATAACTTAAAGCTTAGCGTACTATTAGCGTTATATTCTGTCAACCGCCCCCACTCCTGAATGCTGTTGAATGAAGTTCAAGATATGCAAAAGTGAGGGCGGGTAAGCTTAGTCACGGCATGGGCGATTTAGCCTGGAGGCATCCGGTGCGTACGTCTTGGATGGCGTAAAAGCGTCTCAAGGATCCTACTTAAATACCAGTTAACACTGCAATGCACTCCGGGTTCGTAATTATCAAACGCTGTGCTGGGATCTTCAAGCTGTACTGATTTTGGTGATTAGAATTAGCCGCCGCGGCTTGTAATTGAATATCACCGGCTAATGCTAAATAACCCGGGTGGCCCAGCGTGGCATCATTACAAATGAGCAGGGCGCATGGCTCCTTAGACCAAGTAAGCTCGGGCAGAACTGCCAGCTCAAGCTTATGGCACGCGGCCTTAATCGTCTCCCACGCTGAGGCGTAAGAGCCGGTATGGGCTAAGAGGAAGGGCAGGTGCGTTGCCGGGAGCACCAAGGTCAAATGGTGGGTCAGATAGCTCAAGCTCACCGCAAGCTTTTGGCTTAAAGCCACCATGCTCTGATAGGGGTCGTGGTAGATGGCACAGGCTCCCGTCTCCAGTGGCGCTTTATCCTCCCAGCGCGTGGCTTCCTTATATGACTTAATGCCATACTTGGGGTCGACCGCCGAGATGATTTTCTCGGCGGAGCTTAGCGCCACCAACGAGGAAAAGAGCACCGAGTACTCGTCGGACTCATCGAGCGACGCGACCACAATGGCAGCGCTGAGCTCGGCGCAGATGGCCTGATCGATGATGGTGGCCGCCAGCTTTTGGGCTTGCATCAGGAACTTGTCCGGCGCCAGCTCCTGCGCGCCATAGAGCGTAAGCTCCCGCGGCGGGTACAGGTACAAAGGCACGTACATCAGGCGGGGGCTGAAGTCGTAGTTGCTGCTTGAGCTCAGCTTCCAGCGCCGCGATGCTGCAGGCCGGGAACAGGGTGCTGAGCGCACTGATGCGGATTTGATCGGTGGTGATAACGGTTGGAAGCTCAATGGTAGCCATAAAGCACCTCCCAGAAAAAGGCGCGCCCTCACGCGCGGTGCTGGGCATTGTACCGCCCTCATCCTGAATCAGGTGCCTCACTCAGTTGCTTGGTCGGACGAGATCGCAAAAGCTCGACTTGAGTCGCATTAGCCGCCAGATCCGGGGCAAGGTTTGAGCCTGACATCGATGCGGTGCACGAGTGGCTTTAGGTGCCCCCTTGGGACTAAATCGGCTTGGGCATCAGTTTAGCTGAGAATAGGTGGTCGGCGGCTCAATTCCTCAGCACAGCTCAGGAATCTGCGCAGAGCCATCATGGCTCAGACCTGGGGCCACTGAGCTCAAGGGAGCGGTCATGACCTTGGGTTAGGGGGCTAAGCGATGTATGAGTGGCTTTAGGTGCCACTTGAGCGCAAATCAGCAGCCATGTCGCTTAGGATCGGGAAGTGACCAAGCAACAGGTTTGCGGCTCAACTCCTCAGTGCCGCGTAGGAGCCGGCACGGAGGCCATCAGGGCTCAGACCTGTGCCAACCGCGCTCAAGGGAGCGGTCATGACCTTGGGTTAGGGGGCGAAGCGATGCATGTGAGGCGTTAGATGCCATTTTGGCGCAATTGGGCGCCGACAGCGCTTAGGATTAGGTAGTGACCAAGCAACGGGTTTGAGGCTCAACTCCTCAGCACAGCTTAGGAATCTGCGCAGAGCCAACAGGGCTCAGACCAGAACCCAGCGCGCTCAAGGGAGCGGTCATGACCTTGGGTTAGGGGGCGAAGCGGTGCATGAGTGGAGTTAGAGGC
>DXIF01000221.1 GCA_019113025.1 Candidatus Anaerobiospirillum stercoravium
GGCTAAGAGTTTGCGCTCGTGCGCGCTGACCATTAGCACTAAATACAGGGCCATGAGTCCATGAGGGCACTGCGGCTGGGTCTGCACTTGCTGGTAGGTCTTAAGCAAATTGGTCTTGCTCGCCTTGGAGAAGTGCTCTTTGAGCAACGCTTGGGTGAGGTGGCGCTTAAGCTGCTGCGCTTGCCGCGCCGCCAGTTCAATATGCTCTTGCAGCGAGGGCTGGTGTACCACATAGGCACGGCTTAACGATGGGGGCTTAGGGCCCAGCCGGCGGGGCACTAAGCTTTGGGGCTTGCTGGGGTCTTGAGCCATATGAGCCATATTTCCTCCTTGCGCGCTGCAAGCGCTATAACTCAGTGTATCATGAGGCACTTTGGAACTTTGGAAGCTGGGCCGCGCTGCGGCAATTCTGATATTGGTGAGAGGATGACCATGGCCTTTGAGCGCGCTATGTTAAAGCTCTTAGCACTATTACCTCAGCCGCTGCAAGAGCTGATGATGAAGCCCTTGATGCTGCAAATCATGCGCTTTGCGGTGGTTGGCGGGCTCGCCTTTATCGTCGACTTTGGTTTGCTCTTGTTATTAACCGAGGGGGTGGGCCTCAATTACCTCGTTTCCGCCACCATTTCCTTTATTGCCTCGGTCTTATTCAACTATGTCTTGAGCATCATGTGGGTGTTTACCAATCAAAAGCCCACCGCGCCCCAGTCCAAGGCCAAGTCTAAGGCCTACGCCACCTTTAAGGCGGTGCTATTTTTTGCGCTCTCAACCATGGGCCTGTTCATCAACAATGGCATCATGTGGGCCTTTGTGGAACTTTTGGGCTTAAGTTATATCATCGGTAAGTTAGTTGCTACCGCCGTGGTCATGGTGTTCAACTTTATCACTCGCAAAATCCTGATCGAAGGCTGGAAACGCAATCACCTCACCCCCGAACCCGCCGCTCCCGCAGCAACCACTCCCGCCGCCGTTGCCGCTCCCGCCGCCGTTGCCGCTCCCAGCGCCTCATCCGAGCCCGCTCCTACGTCCGCTGCTGCGCAAACAAAGGCTGATGCTTCGCCAACTCAGTCTAAGTAGCGTCTTGGTATCCCGCTTTTCCAGCGCCTCAGCTGCTTGCAGCCGGGATGCTGGCCGTTATGGGGGTAGGGGCGGAGGCTGCCGCGGATAGACTGGAGGTCGACTGGGGCATGGCATGGCGAGGGCGTAAATTGCGACGCAATTGGATGCGGAGGAACGTTCGATCGAAGGGGGAATCGGGGCTTAAGGTTAAACCAGTATATTCTGGCGGGAGCGGTTGCATTGGTGATAGTGAGGTTTGCGTGCTGTAACTGTGCTGGTGCCTCATGATAAGGGCGGTATTTGAGCCAAGTGTGCATTTTGCGTTAATTTGCGCACGCTAGTGTGATGCTTATCAAGCTTTTCGAGGATGAGGTCATTATAGTGTAGTTTTAGGGCCGTAGCGGTAACACATTGGCGTGGCAAGCTCCCTATAATCGCGGTCATGACAGCGCGCTGTGAGGTTGGCTTGGCCCTAGGCAGTGCCTAGTAGGGTTGTACTGGTGCTAGGCCCTAGTCGAGTCAAAGCTGAGTCAGTGTGTGTGGTGGCTCAGCCCCCTTACGGTGTACGCGCACAGATAATCTCAGAGACGCACGGGGCTTCGAGTACATCGGGGTCAGCAAAGTATTACAGTACGTTAATATGCGGTCATGAGGTGTCTGCTGATTGTGTGTGGGAGGAAGGCCATGGCCTTAGTGATCAAAGCATTTGTTAATCGTCCTGATAAGAATCCGGCCATTGGCCTCATTGAGAAAATCTCCTATGGCTTAGGCGACTTCTCATCGCAGCTCTTGCTCACCCCTGTGAGCATGCTCTTTATGTACTACGCCACTGAGTACGTCAACATTGGAATGGCCGAGGTCGGCTTCATAATGATGCTCTCGCGCGTGTTCGATGGCGTGTCGGATCTTTTGGTGGGCTATCTCATTGAGCGCACCAAGAGCCCTTACGGCAAGACCCGTGCTTGGATCTTGCGCATGATCATCCCGTACTTTATCTGCGGCGTCGCCATCTTCTCGGTACCGGCGGGGCTGTCGGACTGGCTTAAGTACATCTACATCTTCTTGGTCTACAACCTGACCATCACCGTGGTTTACACCTCCATTAACCTGCCCTACGGCGCGTTATCAACCTTAATGACGCAGGACTCTTACCAGCGCTCAGTCTTGGTCATCTTCCGCATGTTGGGCGCTACCGCTGGTGGTACCTTGGTCATGATGGGCGTGCTGCCTTTAGTGCACTACTTGGGCAATGACCAAATGGCATGGACCATCACCGCGGCGGTCATTTCGGCTATCGCCTGCTTAGGCTTCTTCTGCACCTTCTACTTTTGCCATGAGCGCGTGGTCTCAGCGCCGGTTTCCGCTGAGCGCGGCGACACCTTAAAGGCGATCAAGAAGATCATGTGCAACAAGTACTGGGTCATGCTCACCATCGCCATGCTCTTTGTGTGCGCCGCCGACATCGTATCGGGCAATGCCAGTGCCTACTACTGCCGCTACTATCTGCAAGATGACACCTTGATCGGCACCTTAGCGGCCATCTCCAATATCTGCAAGGTTGCCGGCATGATCTTAATCGTGCCCTTCATGCTCAAGCAGTTGGGCAAGCGCAACAGCCTGATGCTGGCGGCAGCGGTCATCGTGGGCGCTAACTTAAGTCGCACTGTTGCTCCTTACAGCGTTGAACTCAACTACGTCATCTCGGCCTTATGTGGCTTAGGCTCAGGCTTTACCTACACCTGCCTCTTTGCCATGATTCCAGACTGCGTTGAGTACAGTGAGTATCGCGACCATGAGCGCCATGAGGGCTTGGTCTACTCTTCTGTTTCCTTTGCCTCCAAGGTCGCCGGTGGCTTAGGCGTGCTGGTTTCCTCCTTGGTCATGAACTTCGGCGGTTACGTCAACGGCGCCGCCACCCAGACGGCGCAAGCCATGGACGCGATCTTAGCCGCGCACACCATTATTCCGCCGCTCATGTTCATCATCGCGATCGTCGCCCTGAGCTTCTATCAGCTCGATAAGATCTACGACGACGTGATCAAGGAGCTCAAGCGCCGCCACATGGCTGATGTCACGGCACAGCCTGAACTGGCCGTTGCCACCGTTCCAGCCAAGACTCGTGACTAAGCGTTGAAGCTGCGGCCTGCCGCTGACCGCTAATGCCGCCGAGCTCAGCTCCAGCCAGAGCTCGGCGCTTTGTTGTGCCCGTTAAGGCGCGTTGGGCAGGGTGCGGGCGGAGCGCAGTGGCCTGTGAGCGGGCTCAAGAAAATCGGCGCCCAAGTTAGAATCGTGCCATGCTCCGCCCTCTGGGGTGGCTGCGGGGCCGGGGCGTACCCCTATAATTGAGCCATGGTGTTTGCTGACAAGGAGTTGTGCACTATGACGCCCCAAGCCATTATGGGCCTGTTAATGATGTTGATTGCCCCGGCGATTGTGGTCTATGCCTTAGAGGAGAGCTGGTGGTGGTACCCCATCTTAGTGGTGGTCCTATTTCTCTTTGGCTATAAGCGCGGGCGCCGTGGCTAGGCGCCTATTAGGTCTCCATTTAGCGCGGACGAGCACGCACGGAGCGCGCAGCAGTGCAGGGCCACGCCTCTGGGGGCATTGCGCAGGTGGTTGGACCTAGATTAACAGCCACTTAGCGCGATTGTGTCAAACTTACCGACATCCTGTCTGTTTTTGTCGCGCCCGCGTGGTGCGCTCAGGCACTATTTTGCTGAAATGGGGTGGGGCTAAGTTTGTCCTTGGTTTTGCTCCGAATAATGGACTCAAAGACCAACGGGAGGCCCCACTATGTTTCAGCTAAACCTTAAGTCGCGGCGTAGCTTAAGTGCCTTGGTACTGAGCACCGTGGCTGCGCTGGCTCTGACTTTGACCACGGCTTGCACCGTGCACGATACCGACAATTACGGTTATAACAATCCGCCGCCGGCAGGACATAAGGCGCCGCCGCGCGGTCAAAAACCGCGCCCGGCCCAGCCGCCGCAGCACCAAGGACAACGTCCAGCCCATCCGCCGCGCCAAAATCAAGGCCAGCCGCCGCGCCCGGCGCGCGATGGCCGCTATGACAGCCTCATCTCGGGCCCGGGCCAAGAGTATAACGGCTATCCCAACCGTCCGGCCCAGCCGCCGCGTTAAGCTCTAAGCACTCACGCATATAGCAAGCAGCGCTCATGCACATAAGCAAACAGCGCTCATGCGTCAGGCGCGTCTTGTTGAGCGGGCTAGGGCTGCTGGGTGGCGCGCCTTGTGCGCTGCGTTGCAAGCTGGAGTCCTGGGGCGCTCTGCCGAGCGCGTGCCAGCTCCCAACTGCTGGGTTTAGGAGGATGTCATGACTGAGATCGTGTTGGGCAATGAGGCGCTCAAGTTAACCTTAGGCGTCGCTGACGATGGCGGCGTGGGCTTGACGGGGCTTGTGGCAACACGCGCCGATGGTACTTGGGCGGTGGATGAGAGTGTTATTTGGTTATGCCGCCCATATCCTGAGTATGCTGCACCCTTAGTTGAGGTGCAGCTATCAGGCGATGACACCCCGCTGCGTCATGACAATTGCCATGGGGGAACGCAGGCCGGGCGCGAGCTGCGCTATGTCAGCCATACGCTCGAAGAGGTTTCCGGGGCGCGTTGTTTAGTCGTTGTGCTTGCGAGCGCGCGGCTTGAGGTTAAGTACCACTTAACGCTCAAAAGCTGCGGCGTGATCGAAAGCTGGTGTGAGGTCACCAATATCAGCACGGAGGCCCAGACGCTAGAGTATGTCTCAAGTTTGGCGCTGCCGCACATCGACGCATGTTCATTTGCGCCCTGGGAGAGCTATCTCTACCTCAACGTGCCGCACAATTCGTGGTGCGCCGAAGCGCAGTGGCAGCGCTTCACGCTACCGCAGGCAGGACTGCATCGCTGCTATGAGCAGCCGCTTAAGTACTCGGCGGCCTTAACCGATCCTAAGTTTCTTAAGCAAAGCTACAAGCCGGTTACCAGCGCTCGGGTCAATGTCACCAGCACCAGTGGTCAGTCCTCAGGGCATACCGCGCCGGTGGCCCTGATCGAGGACACGATCAATCAGCTCTGCCTCTTCTTCCAGATCAACCACAATGGCTCATGGCAGTATGAGCTCAATGATCTCAAGGGCCATCTCAATCTCTTGGTCTCAGGACCGACGGAGCTTGAGAATCAGTGGTTTAAGACCTTGCTGCCGGGGGACTCATTCACCTCGGTGCCGGTGGCCTTTGGTCTATGCGCGGGCGATAAGTACCAGGCCTTGCAGGTATTGACCTCGTATCGGCGCACCTTGCTGCGTCCATGCCGCGATAGTCGGGAGCTGCCGATCATTTTCAATGATTATATGAACTGCCTGATGGGGGATCCGCACGAGGACGTGCTGGTCGCGCTCATTGACCGGGCCCATGCGCTTGGCGCTGAATACTTCTGCATCGACTGTGGCTGGTATGCCGATGGCTATTGGTGGGATAGTGTCGG
The DNA here is from genome assembly GCA_019113025.1 of Candidatus Anaerobiospirillum stercoravium. Taxonomy (GTDB): domain Bacteria; phylum Pseudomonadota; class Gammaproteobacteria; order Enterobacterales; family Succinivibrionaceae; genus Anaerobiospirillum; species Anaerobiospirillum stercoravium. The sequence continues at coordinate 5,536 of DXIF01000221.1, forward strand.
GCAATGGCAGCCGGTGGCCTCGCGCTTCCCGCATGGCATTGAGCACACGCTCGCTTACATTCGCTCGTTGGGCATGATTGCGGGCCTGTGGCTTGAGATCGAGGCAATGGGCGTGAACTGCCCATTAGCCGCGCAGTGGCCGGATGAATGCTTTTTAGTGCGACATGGCAAGCGCGTGGTCAGTGAACAGCGCTATCACTTGGATTTTCGTCATGAGCTGGTGCGCGCTCACGCCACTGAGGTCGTGCGCCGTTTAGTCGAAGACTATGGCGTGGGCTACATCAAGATGGATTACAACATCTGCTCAGGCGCGGGTACTGAGATTGACGCTGACTCGTGGGGCGACGGCTTGCTTGAGCAGCAGCGCGCTTACCTTGCGTGGCTGGATTCGATCTTTGCGCGTTATCCTGATTTGGTGATCGAAAACTGCGGGAGCGGCGGCATGCGCATGGATTACGCCATGCTCTCCCGCCATAGCATCCAGTCGGTCACCGACCAGACGGATTATCGCCTCATGAGTGCTATTGCGTGCAATGCCGCTTCGCTTGTTACCCCAGAGCAAGCTGCGATTTGGTCCTATCCGCTCAAGAGCGCGCCGCGCGAGGAAGTGGTCACCAATATGGTCAATGCGCTGCTGTTGCGCGTGCACCAAAGCGGCGCGATCGCGGAGCTCGACGCAGAGCGTTTAGGTTTGGTCCGTGAAGCTTTGCAGTGCTATCGCACGCTGCGCGCCGAAATTACTTCCGCGCTGCCGTTTTGGCCGCTGGGCCTTGCTACTATGGGCGATGCCTTCATGAGCTTTGGTTTAGCAACAGACACTAAGCTTTATCTGGCGCTGTGGCGCGGTGAGGCGGACCATGATGTGGTGTCGCTGCCGTTGCCCCGCGCGGTTAAGGCGGCACGCATTCTCTATCCCAGCTATGCCAAGGAGCAATTTAGCCTGAGCGCCAGCGGCACTCAGCTGACAGTGAGCTTGCCCCATAACTTCAGGGCGCGCCTGTTCGTGCTTGAATAGCTGCGCGGCTGCCCCCATCTATCTTAGTGGTGCCGGACCGTGCCCCACGGGTGATGTTGCCCCTGCGCGGTTGAGGTTTAGGGCAGAAATATGCGTGATCTTCCTTGCATTTCTGTAGCTATGATTGCTCTAAAACCATCATTTGGGCGTATCTTTAGGGTGTTACAGTGGTGAACCCGATTGGGTCAGGCCTGCTATCGGAATGTGCAGGGGTGGGGAAGTGCTCCGCGCTCGGCTGATAATGGTTGCTAATCGTACCGGCATTAAGGCGTGAGGGTGGAACCTCAGCTTTGGCGTGCGGTCAAAGGGTAAGAGCTGAGGGCTGGACCCTTACAGTGTGGGTGTGTGGTTTAGGCTCTGTTGTGATGAGCCTAGGCAGTCGGATCGACTAATTGAGGCGCTGACGATGATCATTTGGTTAAACAATGCGCACGATGAGCCTGAGCTCTCAGGCCCAGCGCGCCCCGTCAGGGCCGCGGCCGGTGCCGCTTCCCCAGTCGACGCCCCAGCTGAGACTAAAGCAGCTCCTAAAGCAACGCTTAAAGCAGAGGCGACTTCGGACGTTGCGGTTGATGTTTTGCAGCGCCCGCTGAAAGCGCTGAAAGCGCCTGAGAGCGCACGCCCAGCGTGGCTTGGTTCGATCGCCCCCGCTCAGCGCTATAGTAAGCAAGGTGTGGCGCTGCCTCAGCGTTTAGAATCAGCGGCAAGCGCCGCTGCAAGCGCCGCGGCCGGTGCCGCTATAACTTCCGCGGAAAGCTCATCAATGGCGGCGACGGTGCCCGCGCTACCTGTGCCTGCTGGTAGTGAGAGCAATGAGCTGAGCGAGCTTGAGCGCACCCAAGTGGTCACAGCTGCGCTCAGCATGCCTTATCAGGTCACCTTTAGCACGGTGGCTGAGCCAACTGCTGCCCCGGGCGCGCGCTCGGCCCCGCTGCCGCGGCGTACCCCGGGCTTGCGTCCGATTGTGCTGCCTGACGCGCCGTCTTGGGCGGCGCCCCCAGCGTTGGCACAGAGCGTAGCGCTGACGCGCACCGGCACGGTCGACGATACTTTAGGGGCGCTGCTGCAAGCCCCCATGCTGGCCTTAGATACGGTTAAGGACAAGCTCTCGGAGCTGGCGCAAGGCGCGGCCAGTGTGGCCAGCCTTGCCAGCAAGGCCACCTTGGGTGGGGCTAAGGCTGAAAGTGACGCGCGTGGCCCTCGCATCGTGCGCGCGGTGCCAGTTGATCCGGTGTGTTTAGAGCAAGCTTTGCCGCAGCAACAAGATAAGGCTAAGGCCCTAGGTTTGGGCCAAGGTAGTCGTGCTATTGTAGATGCGCAGCCCGTCGCTGCTGAGCCCCCGCGTAAGGGCTTGTTGCGCGGCTTAGTGCGGCGCCGCCGCGTCAGCAAGCATACTGCGGGGCGCACGGTGCGGGCGCTTAGTGCCGCCTCCTCAGCGCTCAGTGGCCTGATGGCGCTGGAGCAATGTGCGCCCCTCTATTATGAAGATGAGGCGGGGATCCTGCCTGAGGGCTCGACCCCGCGTTACGATGTCAATGCTAGGCCGATAGACCAAATGGACGAAGACCTAACCTACGAGCAATGGATTAAACAGCAGGGCGTACCTTTTGCCGCGCTGGAGCGCAGCAATTTAACGCGCGCGGAGCTTGAGCCCGCAAGCGCTCTGCCGACAAGCGCTCTGCCAACAAGCACGGGGGCGGTTGAGCCTAGGACGGTCGAGCCTTGGGCCGCTGAGCCTGTGGGCGCTGCCTCCAGCATAGTCAATGGTGGTTGTGGTGCGACCACTACGCCGGTGCTGCAAGCGCTGCGCTGGAAAAATGAGCTCAACTCCAAGAGCTTGGAGCCATGGGGCACGGTGCCGCAAGAGCGTCTAACTCAGCGCCTCAACTCATACTTTCTGCATGCCGATCACTTCAGTGAGAGCTTAAAGCGCGCCGGGCGTCAGCATCAGATGGCCGCTGTACTGGGCTATGGTATTTTCCGCCAGTGGTTACAGCGCCGTCGCAGTGCGCAGCATGAGATCAAGGGCATGGTGGCGCCAAGCTCAGAGAGTCTTTTTTACTACACAGCCTTGCTCTTAATTGAGACCATGATCTTTGCTATGCGTGCCGATGGCCGCATCGAGCAAGATGAGCATGACTCCTTGCTTGAGTTTGGCGGGGCGATCTTTGGCGACAAGCTCCCAGAGATGCGCGGCGAGCTCGATCGCTTGCTCACGGTCGATATCGACCCGGAGCACTTAGCGCAGTTGGTGCAGTTTCCAGAGGAGAGCATCGATATGTATCTGCTCTCAGCGGTGATCTTAGATGGCAACTGCATGTTAGAGCGCAGCTACCTTGAGGCCTTGGCCGCCTGCTTAGGCATCGACCCGACCTTGCGCCGTCGTTTGGATTTGCGCGCCCATGAGCTGGTGGTGGGGCAAAACCATGGCTTGAGTGCGCCGACACGCTCATAGTCCGCGCTCGTAAGCCCGTGCGCCTTGGGCGCAACGCCGGTGCGGGGGGCGCAATTAGCACCAAGGCCCGAGGGCGTAACCTTCGGGCCTTGGTGTAGTGCATTGAGCTAGCTTTGTCTCAGCCTTAGCCCAGCATCGACAGGGCGAGTTGAGGACGGGTGTTAGCCTGCATCAGCATTGAGGTAGCGGCCTGCTGGACGATGCTTTGCTGGGAGAGGTTGGCGGATTCTTCGGCAAAGTCCGCATCGCGAATGCGCGAGCGGGCGTCCGCGGTATTAGCCGAGACATTGGCTTGATTGCGAATTGACGATTCCAAGCGGTTTTGAATCGCGCCTAAGCCGGAGCGCTGGCGATCGACGTAAGCAATGAGAGTGTCAAATTCATCGATGGCTTTATTGGCATCCTCTTGGGTTGTGATGTCCACAAAGTTGCCTTTATCGTAGAGTACCTTATCATTGTTGGTGTTGTCCAAAGCGTGCTCGGTCAGGGCTGACCAATCGAACATTGCGACTTCAAACTCGACCACATCGTCGGTATTAGCGCCGACATGAATCGTCATCTTACCGCCGGCAATAATTGCATTATTGGTAACGTCTGTTAGATTATCAGATTGCTCATTGTAGATGGTTTTATCAAAGGCAGCTCCCATTAAAATGGTCTTGCCACCAAAGGTGGTTTCATGGGCAATACGGGTGATTTCCTCTTGAAGGGAGTGAATTTCGTCGCTGATGGCCTTGCGGTCGTCATCACCTAGGGTGCCGTTGGCCGACTGCACGCACAAAGTGCGACTGCGCTGCAGCATATTGGTGATTTCGTCTAAGGCGCCTTCGATCGTTTGGGCGAGGGCAATGCCGTCATTGGCGTTGCGAT
>DXIF01000222.1 GCA_019113025.1 Candidatus Anaerobiospirillum stercoravium
AGCTTCGTAACCACACTTAACACATTTGAATTTAGATTGCGTAGGGCGATTGTGTGCATCTACACAACCACATTTTACGCAGGTTTGGCTGGTATATTTAGGACTAACACGAACTAAACGCCCTCCCTTACATGGGCTCCGTAAATTTGCATTTGGCGCCTAATGTCATATATGTAGGTCAACCACAAGAACGGCTCAAATAACGCAATCATTGAGTTTTGCTCTTACCGAAGGTTCATATCAAAACAAGCCGCGCCTTACAGTTTTACGGAGCCCATGCTTGCTAAATTAGGCTCCCTACTTGGAGCGATCAGCTAATTGCGCGCGCTCGGTTCCCACCACCTCGCTCAACCAATACGCGCCATCTGTGCTCTGCCACAGCAGCTCATAGCCCAGCACAGATGAGTCAGCTCCGACCTCAAGCGGCTTAGTGTGGTAGCCCCAAGGCACCAAGAGCTAACTCAAAGGACACCGGCCCGTGCGCCTGCCACCATCCTGCTTTAAGGTGCTCTTCGAGCTGCGTTAGCCCCCAGTACAAACTCAGCAGGGCCCACGGCAGCAGAAACCAAGCAAGACCGCGCCTCACTCTTGTCATAAGCGCCCCACTCTGATCTTGCCTCGAACCGGACCAGTGTTCTGGACCTAATGTGCTCCGCCGGGCACGGCCCTTCAGAGCTAGCAAGGCACCCGCCAGCTAGCGTAATCTAACGGTAGCGAACATGATGTAGATTTAAGCTGCCGCAGCTAACAATGATGCTGCTCAGCGACCGCCCCAACCAGAGTGGCATCGCGCCGTCTCCCAATGCCAGGAGGCGACACCAATACGCGCCAACTGACACGTTCTGCCCTCCTAAAACAGCGTGGGCGCGGCCCAGTACTCAAACTTGAGCGCTGCAACCGCTCCCACGAGAGCTCTTTGCCCATCGGGGCAGCAAGGCAAATGTGCGCTAGCGCTTGCCAATACCAAGGCCAATGGTGCTGACCAAGATGTAGATCAAGGTGCCGTAAATAACAACGAGGCCGAGCATCGACAGAACAAACCAGAATGGCATACTAATTACTCCTTGCTAAATGATCTTACTTGGAGCGTTCAGCTAACAGCTTAGCAATCTCACTCCATATTTTAGCAGTGTCAGCCTGCATTTTCGCAAGCTCACACGCTTCTTTTCTCGCCTTAGCGAGTGCGGCCTTTAGCAGGTTAGCCTTAATACTCCTAACCTGGTGAACTAAACACACGCCTGAAAACACTGTTAATAAAAACGCACCGACTACTAGGCTGCCCAAGAAACAAGAGCGCCACAAATTTGTAAACTCAAATTCCGTGGTAAAAGCCAAAGTACAAGCACCACCAATGGCAGCAATGCCAGAGACCACCCCACGAATACTCAGATCAAGTAAGGGCTTCGCCGTAGGGTCTTCTAACGGGACTGAATCAGGAGTTATGGCCGCGGCCACAGTCTGACTGCTTACGTAGTCCGCCAATTGGCGACGCAGCTTGTCCTCAATTAGCGCAACCAGCTGCTCATCAGAGGGAGCCTCAGCTTGAGCTGGATGACCTGAGGCTGGCTTGAACCGATCCTCAGCGCAAGCTGACGCAGACTGCTCTGCATCCTTGCTCTCGGCCTTATCCCGGCTCAGCAAGTAGCTGATGAAGCCGTTGAGCAAGCCGCTGGCGGCATCATCTTTGTGCTCTTGAGCCAGCAAATCAGCAATAGCTTGAGCTTGGGCTAGCTGGGAGCGCCGATCCTTACCATCCTTAGTGGCAGCAGCGGAGCCCGCTGCGGCACTAATGGAGCTTGAAGCGGAGGAACCGGACTCAGGCGCAGAAATCGAATTGGCACCGCTACCGGAGGAACCGGACGCAGCTCCGCAAGCTGATAAGCTGGGCTCAGCTGCCACGGACGCGTCAGACGGAGAACCAGCAGAGCCGGGATTGAGGTTGGTGGGACTTGGGCTGCCGTTTGAGCGAGCGCTGTTGAGCGTAGCGGCTTCCAAATCTTCGGGATGAGCTGAAGTCGCAGCGGACGAGCTGCCATCGCGGCCGGTGTTGGTAGGGATACGCTGAACCATGGATACCTCCTTATTTGGTACAGCTCAGTAACCAGCCCCGTACGAAGCTGGGCACTGATGTTGCGAGCCAAGAGGGGCAGGCGGGCAGTGGGCCCCCCAAACAAGGGGCTTGCGCACGCCTGATTCTCCCAACATTGCGCTGACGCGTTTAACTTAGTGCGCTTTTGCCGCAGACGCCTTGAGCTCAGCTAGCAGCTGCGTGCTGCGCTGGCTTAGCGTTTGGGCCACCGCGGTGGCTTGATGCAACTGCGCGGCAAGCTCAGCGCTACGCGCGGCAATCTGCGCTAATAGCTCACAGGCATTGCCCTCATGGCTTTGCAGCTTAAATATTAGCGCTTGAAGCTCAGAGCAGAGCGCGATCCCAGCTGCGCCTGTGGATACAGCTGAGGTCTGCTGCAAGGTGAAGTGATCAAGGAGCGCTGCATCGTGAGGTGCGTAAGTCACAGCGCGGGATGACTGCGCCTCCTTGGCCCCGCCCCCAACCGAGCACAGATCTAAGCTGCTTGCCCCGGTCTCTTGCGCTGCGGCCATATCTTGATCAAGTGAAACTGAGCGTTGAGCCTCACGCGCGACCAACTGCTGCACTTGGGCATCGCGTGCCGCCAAGACCGCGGCAACGATCACCCCTAAATCAGAGCTGGTAACACTGTTCGGATCACGCGCACCTGGGACTACATCAGCGCGCGTTGCCCCCGCGGCTTGGGCTGCTGCCTCAGGGTGAGCCGCTGCCTCAGGATGAACTGCTATCTCGGTATGAGCTGCTGGCGCGAGGTGAGTTGCTGACTTGGTATGAGTTGCTGCCTCCGGGTCAGTTGCTGCCGCGCTTGGGGCAGAGGTCTGGGATCGTGCGGCTGCGTGCTCCGCGGCGCTAGACGCATTGGTGTGCCGCTCCGGCCCGCGCAAGGCCAGCTGCAAACAGGCCTTACCCTGAGCGTGACGATGATGACGCGTGCGCCGCCGCCGTACGGGAGTACTGGGGGCTACCGGGACGGCACCGGCTAATGGGTCTGTAGACGAGTCTGGGGCGCCACCTGCAGCGCAGGCGGCAAGCTTAGCTCCCGGCGTTGCGTTCCCCAGCACACAGGTGCGCCCCAGCTTGGCGTTCAGTAAGGCCTGTTCACCGAGGAATGTTGCTTGGGCCCCGCCCCTGAGGCTGAGCTCGGCTAGATCGGTGGCGGTGAAACTCTGGCCTGCAATCACCGTCGCCGTGACCGGTAAGGCTCCCACCGGCGGCTGCGCTAAGCTTGCCGCTGCCGCCTTGTTGTGCCGCAAGTTGGCCAACTGCTTAGCGGTTACAGTGCGCGGACGTAAGCCCTTGGCACCATAGGAACTCAAGTAGGTGAGCTCAACGGGGGTGCGATCCCAGCACTGGTGCATCGGGATCTGGTCTGGGCTGCCGAAACAAAGCCCACGCTGCGAATAAGGCATAAGGATTTTCTCCAAACAACGAATGAGAACCAGGGACCAAAGCGCCTTACTGAGCCCTCCGCCCCCATGCCGGCCACGGCGTGGCTGCGCCTGCCACTGACGCTACGGCTCAGCGCCCGGGGTGCGAGCGCAGACGCAACCTGCGCCGCCTGCTGCCGCTCTTGGTACGAAGCCGTGCCCAGCAGCAGCGCCCGGGGGTGATCCTTAAGCTGGCCCTAGGGTCTAGTCTTAACTTGAGCTGACGCATTGCAATGCCTCCTAACCTCAAAGAGCACTTGTCCGGCGCCGACTCACTTGCAGCCCGCACAACCGTTCAAGCTTTGCTAATAGTTTAGTAACCCTAGTTTGGAGAGTACGGTGTGGGAATTAGCCTATGGCTTAACTTAAGCTATGGTTCTAAGCGGCACCCCGCCTAGCGGGCAGCCCCACTTGGATCCCAAGGCTTATCTTGTGTTCATCAGCCTTTGTTCGTGATTTTTATCGGCTCAACCGCTCTTTTGTGCTATTTCTTTGTAGCTAGTGGCCATGACATAAGTGGCAAAATTTCAAATTCTGAACTGCAACCCTAGTTGAGACTAGGCTGGGACTAGGCTTGCTCTCGGCCCAAAAAATTTTTTAAGTCGGCAAAAGCCTGAAATTGTCAAAAAATAACTTATTACCACGAGCTTAAAATGCCCTAGTGCACACTAGTAACCTAGGCCATGAGACTTGGAGGCAGCGAACCGCAGCCAAGCCCGAATAAATCAGGTTCATTCCCCTACTTTGTTCCCAACAAATAAGTAGGGTATAAGTGTTTGCGCCTAAAGCGCGCTTGCGGCGTAAACCCAGCTTTGCTCTGGGTTTGCGGGCATGACTGATGCGCCGCTAACTCTTGTCCCTCAAAGGTCCCATTTTGACCGGACACAGTTCGCACCTCAGAACGCACAAATCAGGGGATAAATCACTACCGCGGGCCAAATGATGGCAACAAAACCATAGCCGTGAGCGCGCCGTCCCCAAAAACAATTCATCTAACCTCAACAATCTCCCCAAATTCACCGAAATTTTCCCCAACACTGCCCTGATTTGCCGCAACTTGGGCTTTTTTATCGGATTCTTACTCAGAACTGAGCCGCAAAAAATTTTTTAGTGAGGGGCCGTTTGCGCTTACTTGGCAGGCCATGACTCTCTTTGCTCACCGGCTGCTCGCGCTCGGGCCGCCCCTAGGATCGGGCCTGCCCTAGAAGCAGCGGCGCGGGCCCATACCGACTCATAGCCCCAACTCGTCGCCCCGCTGCTAACGCCCCTGGCCCAACGACGCAGCTTAATTAGGTATTAGTAAGGGCTGCCGCGCGCGCACGCGGACTTAGCCGACATCCGCTCAGGCTAGCGCAGAGCGGAGGATAAGAACCAAACAGCAGAGAGCCGAGAGGTGAGAGCCGTGCAGCTGAGCAAGCTAACAAGCTGGGGCCAGAAGCCCCAGCTGAGCTAAGGAGCCCGTCTTCGCCCGGCGCTACCTGGGGCAACCTTGAGCTATTTTGCGCGAGCGCGCCGACGCAGCCGCCTTAAGGAGCAGGCACTTGAGTCCGTCAGCTCTGCCACCCCTTGGTGCAAGGTCTGGAGACAGCTCTGCCCGCACCAATAACGCCGGGAGCAAGGCGCTACGGGAACTCACATCAGGAATGAAGCAGAAGAAAAATGGGGGTGAGGTGCAGAGCGCACTAAAGAAATGGGGGAGAGGTGCCGTTCTATAAGGTTAGAACGCTGGGGGTAAGATGTAGTCCTAAGTCCTTACCCCCAACCACCTTGAGCAGATGCTCAGGAGAGAAGTCTCAAGGTACGGTGACTGCGTACCTTAAACTGTTGTGGCAAAGGCACCAAGGCAATAGTCCGCACGCACAAGTGCGGGCCGTTGGCTTTGTGCCTTGCTTGCGTCATGATGCCACCGAAAACTAAGGCTAGCCTTAGCTGCCTAAGTTATCTAGGCTCGGGGCCACAATGACGGCTCAACCCAATGGAAAAAGTATGCCAAGGCCTAGCGCAGGCGTCCACCCAAGCGCCTTGCTGCCACCACAGGTGCGCTCGTGCCCCTAAGGCCTACCTACCTGCTCTGCAATAGGGCTTGCAGCAGGCTTGCTCGTATTTTCTGGGATTTAGTGCGCCTTTTGCTCCGATACCTTCTTCCAAGTAACTTCGTTGCGGCAATACAAAGGCTCAGCTTGCGCAGGATCGACCAAGACCGGGGGCTGAACTTGCGCCACCGTGATAATGCTATCGGCCCGCGGATAGAGCTTGAGCTCACAGCTTAGCTCAGGCGGCAAGACTAAGCCATGTTGTTGCAGCAGCGCTATGCCGGTTCCGGCAAGGACGCGCAAGGCGGCCCCGCCCCCATGCTCGGCTAAAGCGGTCGTGATGGCGCTCACCGCCTGCTCGGGCTTGACCACTTGCTCTGAGAGCACGGGCTCAATGCCGCTGACGCTGCGGGCAAATAGTGCGTAGTAGACCTCACCCATGCGCGCATCGGTGCAAGCAAGCCCCAAAGCCCCAGGCTGCGTCTTGGCATCCAGCAACTCATCTGCGACCAAGAGCTTGAGGTCACTGACCGCAAACACCTTTTTATCTAAGCCCAAGGCTAAGGCTTGCGCGGTCGCAAGGGCAATGCGCACCCCCGTAAAGGAGCCCGGGCCGGCGCCATAGCCAATCATATCGATATCACTGCGGGTCAGTCCGGCCGCTTGGAGCACGGTCTGAATTTGCTCCAAGACGAGGTTGGCGTGCTTTTGTGGCGCCACCTGCGCTTGCAAGTAAACCTGACCGTTATGACCTAGTGCCACCGAGCACTGCTCGGTCGCCGTATCAATTGCTAAAATCGTAGGCATTAGTTATCTCCGACCGCACCAAATCAAGAGCCTGAGCACACCGGGCCCAAACCCGCTTGCAGCCGCGCAGGGCCGCCGTTGCGCATCATAGCATGCTCCCAGCGGCTTGACACCCGCGCTAGTGCGGCGGCATTACTGCGCGGTGGCGCAAGTCGTGCGGCGCACGACATGTGGCGCAAGACGTGCGGCGGGCTTGCGCTATAATGGCGCTGCATGTGTGATGGTTTAGGAGGAGTAATGGGCACCCGCAAGGTCAAACTAAGTACTTTAGTGCCCGCACCTAAGTTTGGTGCTGCCGCGACGCTCGCAGGCGAAGACGTACGCCACGACCCCAATTTTGATGAAGGCCTTGAGGATACGACCGCCGATATCGACGCGCTTGATGCGGCCTATTACGGCTTAAACCAAGAGGCCCGTGAAGTCGCACTGCGCCTCGCGCAACAAAACGCCCAATTAGGAGAACTCCGGGCCAAGGAACTGCGCGCCGAGGAATTGGCCGCAGCCGAGGCGGACTTTCAGCAGCGTCTCCACTCCCTCGCCCCGCGCCCGGTGGGGGCGCCCCAATTTGGTTTAGGCGCGCCGCTCACTGCCATCAGCGTGCCTCAGCCGCACGAGGTGAGCGCCCTCACCAGCAATAGCGAGGCGCAAGATGCTAACCGCGGTACGGTCTACTTAGATCTCAGCGCCTTACAAGCGGCTAGCGAGGCCTACCATCGCCAATACCATGCTTTGATCGCCCAGCTCGTGACCTTGGAGGGACAACGCACCAAGGCTGAGGAGCTCATCACCCAGCTGTTGCACTACTACCGGCCCTTGGTGAGCACCAATTACGCCGAGCTCTTTGCCACCTTGATGGTATGCGCCCCTAAGGTCTTGTTCTACGCCCTACGCTTTAGTGAGCTGCGCTATTACTACTTAGGCGAGCACAACTATATTCAGGAATACCAGCTCTTTGATCGCTTGATCGCCGAAGAGCGCCGCTTTGAAGCCAAGCTCGAGTTTTACCGTAAGCAGCAAATCGACTTCTTTACCCAAGGCTGGCGCAGCCCCACGAGCAGTGAGCGCGCCACCAGCGAGCTTAAGCCCGAGGAATTGAGCCTACTTGAGCAGTACGACAAGATGGATAAGCGGACCGCGCAAGCGCGCTTCTTGCGCACTAAGCTCAAAGAAGCCGATCTCTTGCCGCATATACCGACCCGCAACCGCTATAAGCGTAAGGTGCGTATGAAGACCACCGAAGATTACGCCATGATTGAGCGCGCTAAAGAGCGCGAGCGGCTCTTGGCCTCGGGGCACCCCCTGCCCCCTGAGCTCTTATCCGATCTCTTACAGGGTGACTTAGAGCACCCCGAGACCGGCACCATTGGCGTGCATTCCTATCTTGCGGCGCAAAAGCGCAACCAAGCCCGGGCGCGCCAAGAGCAGGAACAGTACTTTACCCCGTGCGACGATGAGACCCATGAACCGATGTCGCTCGAGCAAAAGCTGCAAGCAGCCTTAGAGCGCCACAATGCCGATGTCGCCAATAACTTTGGCCTCGGCCCTGAGGCCGACTTTAAGTCACCATTCTTTGGGGCCGGTAAGGCGCGCTACGAACAAGATCTCGAACGCTCGCTGCTGCGCTCCCTCTACAACTACGTCACCCACGACGAGATTGAGCAAGCGCTCGCCCACAACCAAGGGCCGACTGAGGTGCAACGCCCCGTCATCACCGATGACAACATCAATGCCATTATCGCCCAGCTCCGACATTTAGCCCGGGTACGCACCTACGGGCCCTTGGACGCACGCTACTACCACCCGGCAGGCGAGCAAGAGCGTCGGCGCTACCAGATTACCCGCCCTTATACCTTCGAGCATCGGCGCCAAATTGAAGAGCTGGCCGCCATCCTCGAGCGCAATGACTTTGGGCTGCGTCATGACGTGCTCCTGCTTTTGAGCAACGTGGTGCGGCTCAAGGAAATCTTTGGCGAGGAGCACAAGTGCTATGACCTTGAGTCCTACGCCGGGCAAGGCTGGTTCCGCCTGGAAGAAGCCGAGCGCCTGTGCCTCATCGTATACATGGGCAAGAATGTTACCGTGCGCTGCGCCCAAGGGACAGCCGATCATGAGCTCAAGCTCAGCGCCGCCGACGTGTGGCAACAAGTGCTCTACTTAGAGGGCTTGGAGTTTAAGGTTGAGGCAAGCCCAACCCCCGAGGCTAAGAGCGAGCCGGGCGGCCCGCGCCTGTCAGGCGTGCTTGATAGCTCAGAGCACTCAGCCGAGGCTAATAGCCAACGCCGCCGCGTCAATCCGCGCCGCCCTAACGTCATCACCCCAGAGATGATCGACCCCAACGAACTGTGCTACCTGCTCTTGTAGCGTGGATCGCGCCGCGGCACCGCACCGCCGTGAGCGCGGTGCGGCGGCCGCAGCCGCTCTTGGTGTTAGCACTGCCGTAAGAAGTCGACCAGTGCGCTGATGTTGGTCACTTGGCGCATGGGTGGGAGCGAATTAAAGAAGGTCTTGCCATAAGAACCAGTATGCAGGCGCGGATCCATGATGATCAAGGCACCGGTATCAGCCTCATTGCGCACGAGGCGCCCCACGCCTTGGCGCAGCATGATGATCGCCTCCGGCACCGAGATATCGGCAAAGTAATTGCCGCCGCGCTGCGCACACAGCTCACTGCGGGCCACTTGGAGCGGATCGCCAATGGTCTTAAACGGCAGCTTGTCGATGATCACTAAGCTCAAAGCCTTGCCCGGGACGTCCACGCCCTCCCAGAAGGAGGAAGTGCCCACCAAGATGGCTTGGCCATCGGCCCTAAACTTTTGTAATAAGCTCGGTACCGCCTCTTGACCTTGGACCAAGATCTTGCGCTGATGCCCAAAGAGCTGCTGGAGCTCCTTGGCGGCCGCATGCATCATATGGTAGCTGGTGGTCAAAAAGAACACGCCCCCATCAACACAAGCGATCGCATCCTTAACCGAGGCAATGCATTGAATGATGCGCTCGGACTTATTGGACGGCGGCGGAAACGAAGGCGAGGTCAATAAGCAGGCATGGTGCTCATAGTCAAACGGCGACGGCACGATGTCGGTTGTCACCTCCGACTCGTCCAAGCCCACATCGTGGCAGAACTTCTTGAACTTCGAGTTAACCGTAATGGTAGCTGAGGCAAAGATAATGGTAGTGCCTTGATCGCGCAGCTTGCGCAGCTCGGCGCCCAAGTACTTGCCAATATCGATCGGGGCCACCACCAAGTGGTAGCTGTAATCGCGCTTGCGTAGGCTGTTCTTATCTGAGTCGCCCCCCGTGATCTCAACCCACGCTGCGTTGTCCCATTGCAGCTCGCCTTGCCCATTGCGATCGGTGGTCATGAAGTCGGCGACAAAGGCAATCAGCTCATTGGTGCGCTCAATTAAGGCCCCAACCTTATCGCCCGCCTCCTTATTGGCCTCAAACAGCGCGCCTAAAGTCCGCAGCGCCGCCAGTAAATCGGCCATTAACGCCTTAAAGAAAGGCTCGGCGACCGGCTGACCGGCGCCATCAAAGCGCACATCGAGCATGGGCTTATCGTTGGGAGGCACGAGGCACGGCTTGTTCTTATTAGCCCGGGCAAAGAAGCGCCCACCCTCGTAGTCATGCACGCCGCGCTGGCGCTCTTTAAAATCGGTAAAGAGCTTAACGTAGTGCTGCTGCAGCCCATGCTCAAAGCTGCGCCACTCGGTGTTATTAAGATGCGAGGCCGTATCTTGCGCGCCCGCGTCAGCGCCGGAGCTGGAGCTAGAGCTAGAGCTAGAGCTAGAG
>DXIF01000223.1 GCA_019113025.1 Candidatus Anaerobiospirillum stercoravium
AAACCATTGGCCTGTGGTAACCAACCCACGTATAACAGAGTGGTCAAAGTCGCGATCTCTAAACCACGGCTTCTTGCAGAGCTCTTAAATTTCAAAAATCTGCTTGACAAACGTCACTTCATAACAGGAAGACGCTATGTCCCAGATTGTGCTCAAGCAAGCGACCGCGCTGCTCGAAACTGGCTTTCGACCAGTAGATATCCTCGTCGATGGTCCCTACATCGCTCAGATTGCCCCGGAGTTGACCGTACCTGCAGGCGCGCAAGTGATTGAGTGCGCCGGGAAGCTGGTCATCCCAGGTCTAATCGATGCCCACGTCCACTTTAGACAGCCGGGCATGGAGCAAAAGGCCACCATTGCCTCAGAGTCGCGCGCTGCGGCCTTAGGTGGGGTTACCTCCTTTATGGATATGCCTAACACCTTCCCGGCGACCACCACCATTGCGGCACTGCACGATAAAATGGCGCTCGCAGCACGCGATAGCGTCGTCAACTACGGCTTTTATCTGGGCGCCAGCCACGATAACCTCGAAGAGGTCAAGCGGGTCGACCCCCACGAAATCGCGGGCATCAAGGTCTATATGGGCTCGACCACCGGTAATCTCTTGGTCGATGACAATAACGAGCTCTATCAGGTCTTCAAGCATGCCCCGACCTTGGTCGCGACCCACTGTGAAGACAATGCCATCGTCAACGCCAATACCCAGCGCGCTAAAGAGCAATATGGCAACGCCATTCCCTTTGACCTGCACCCGATTATCCGCAATCGCGACTGCTGCTTGAAATCAAGTCAGCTTGCGGTCGAGTTAGCCCTCGCCACCGGCGCCCGCCTGCACGTGATGCACGTTTCCACGCGCGATGAGGTCGAGTACTTACAGCAATTTGCGTCCGGCCCGATTGCGACGCGCCAGATTTCGTGCGAAGTCTGCATTCCGCACCTGTTCTTTAACGAGAGCGACTACAGCCGCTTACATGGCTTTTTAAAGTGCAATCCAGCGGTTAAGTACGAATTTGACCGCCAAAGCCTGCTTAAGGCCTTGCGCGCGGGCATCATCACCACCATTGGCACCGACCACGCGCCCCATGAACTAGCAGTCAAGAACAGTGACGACTACCTCAAGGTCGCCTCAGGCCTGCCGTCGGTGCAATTTAGCCTCAATGTCATCTTTGAGCTGGCACGTCGCCATGAGATTAGCCTCGAGGAAGGCCTGCGCGCGGCCACCTGCAATGTCGCCGCCCGCTTTGGCGTCGAGCAGCGCGGCACCTTAAAAGAAGGCTTCTATGCTGATATTGCAGTGCTGGATACTAAGGAGCGCTATACCGTCCAGACTTCAGACGTCGCCTCGCTCTGTGGCTGGAGCCCAATGGTGGGCCAATCGTTCACCAGCCGCGTCACCCACACTATCGCCTCTGGCCACTTGGTCGTCGCCGACGGCAAGTTGGTCACGGAAGGTGGGCACGCCCAAGCGCTGCGCTTTAACCCCGTGCAGCTTTAATCCCGTGCAGTAGCGGGCAGCGCGTGCGCGGTATTACTGCGGTAGCTGTGACTGCGGGAACTGTTATTGCGGTAGCTGTGACTAAGGCTGACGCTTGAGTCCAGGAACATCATCCCTGAATACTAAAGAGGCTCTGAAACTGGACGCATCAGAGCCTCTGGGGGCGACTCAACGGTACATGCGAGAAGAGCCGCTGCTAGGCTGAACTGCCCCTCTAGACAGTTCAGGTATGCGCCTAGTATATGACAAAGCCAATCTTGCGGTAAACCTCTGTGAGGGTCTTTTGTGCCCGCTCATGGGCCTTAGCGGCGCCCGCGAGGTACACTTGCTTTAAGTAATCCTCATTGGCGCGCAGCTCACGATAGCGCTGCTGGATCGGCTCTAACATCGCCACTACCGCCTCGCCCACCTCACTCTTAAAGGTGCCGTACATCGAGCCGCGGAAGTGCTCAACTAACTCTGGGATCGGACGGCTGGTGGCGGCGGACATAATCTCCAAGAGGTTGGAGACGCCCGGCTTGTTCTCCCAGTCGTAAGCGACTACTGGCGGATCATCGGAGTCGGTGACCGCACTCTTGATCTTCTTTAAGATCGACTTTGGCTCTTCTAAGATGCGGATGACATTCTTAGGATTGTCATCGGACTTGGACATCTTCTTGGTCGGCTCTTGCAGCGACATGACGCGGGCACCGGCTTTAGGGAAGAAGCCGACTGGCAGCACAAAGGTCTCGCCATAGAGGCTGTTGAAACGCTCGGCGATATCGCGGGTCAATTCCACGTGCTGACGCTGGTCGTCACCTACCGGCACCTTATGCGCCTGATAGAGCAGAATGTCCGCGGCCATCAGCGTTGGGTAGTTGAAGAGACCTGCAGTTAAGTTGTTAGCGTAGCGCTTGGCCTTGTCCTTGTACTGGGTCATACGGTTTAACTCACCCATTTGGGTGTAGCAGTTTAAGACCCAGCCTAACTCGCAGTGCTCAGGCACATGCGACTGCAAGAAGATGATGCTCTTGTCAGGATCGATGCCGGCGGCCAAGAAGATAGCTAAGGTGTCTAAGCTGCGCTCATGCAAGAGCTTGGGGTCTTGGCGCACGGTGATGGCGTGTTGATTGACCACGCAGTAAATGCAGTCGGCTTCGTCCTGCATCGGCACCCAATTGCGCAGCGAACCGATGTAGTTACCAACCGAAAGTTCGCCGGAGGGCTGGATGCCCGAGAAGATGATTTCTTTTGCCATAAATGTCTGTACTAAACCAAATGAAGCTTAAGCCCCGCGGCCCTAAGACCAGCCCCAAGGGCGGGCCCAAGAGCTTGCGGGGTTTAGCGCAGCAGCGCGCGGCATAACCGGTAAGGTTAGCCGCGCGGCGGCGCCTCAGTTAATCGTGCGCGGCGGCCAGCACGCAGGCGCTAAAATCCTTGAAGTGATCAAAGAGGAATTCAGGCTCCTCCTTGCGTAAGTCTTGGCCGCCGTTATAGCCGTAAGTCAGCGCGACCGTGGGAACCCCGGCATTTTTACCGGCACGAATGTCGTTATTGGAGTCACCGACCATTAAAGCCTGCTCGGGCTTGACCTTAAAGTGCGTTAAGACGTAGTTGAGCGGCTCGGGATCGGGCTTGTGCGCCAACTTACCCCCACCTAAGGCGAGATCGATATAGGGCTTTAAGCCCATGTACTCCATCAGCGGCTGGACAAATTGGTCGGGCTTATTGGAGACCACCGCGAGCTTAATTCCGGCCTCATGGAAGGCCTTAAGCCCGGCTAAGACGTCCGGGTAGAGCTCAAAGTTATGCTTAAGGCCCGCGCCATAGTGGCGGACAAAGGACTTGCGGGCCCAGGCCAAGAGCGCGGGATCCACCGCAGCGACTGTGGCATCGCTGCGCCCGAGGATGGTGCGCGCGAGGAGCAAGTCCATGCCATTGCCCACATAGAGACCGACTTCGTGCGGGGTCGGCACATGCAAGTCGAGCTCTTGGGCCATCTGGCATAAGGCCAAGGTCAGTTGGGGCAGGGTGTGTGCCAGCGTGCCATCTAAGTCAAACATGATGAGCTGAGGCAAGTGCTCTAAATGCTGATTGCTGTAATCACGCACCACGCTCTCGTCCTTAGGCGCAGGCCGATTGAAACCCACGCGCGGGCCCAGCGGGGTCAAGGACGTGGCTGGCTCAGGGGCTAGGTTCGGGATATCTAAGCCCACCGAGTGCAGCATGGACTTAGGGTCAGCGCCGACGCTCCCGGCACTGTTCCCCACACTCCTCCCTGCATGGCTCTCAACGCGGCCCCCCGCGCGCTTGCCATCGCGAAAAGGATGGTACACCCCCGAGGTGTCAAAACCGGCCCGCTCTAAGGAATCAAGAATAGAGCCGAGCGCTTGCTCCCGATCAAAACCGGCAGCGTCGGTATCGCGCTCGGGCTCCCCGCGCGCTTGCGGCTCATCCTCGCCCCGGTGGCGTGCCAGCGCTGCCGCAAACTCAGGATCTTGGGCCGCGCGCTCCTCAAACTCATCGCTAAAGATGGCGTCGGGGAAAACTTCGCGAATAGCATTGCGCATGCGCTCGTGCGCTTCCATGGCGCGCATATACATCCGCATGTCATCTTGCATTTGCTGCAAGCCGGCCCGCAGCCGCTCTTGCCGCGACTGCGACTTAGCGCGCGAAGCCTTTTTGCGGCTTGGTTTCTTAGTACCCGGCATAAGCCCTCCTACTTCCCTGAGAGCGCGTAGTTGAGCTCAGCTAACGCTACTTCGTAATCTGATTGGCCAAAGAGGGCCGAGCCCACCACAAAGATATTGGCCCCGGCCTTCGCACAATCCGCGATGGTGCTCGGAGCGACGCCGCCATCGACCTCAATGTCGATGATGATATTGCTCTCCCGGGCTAGGGCCTTGACGTCAGCGACCTTGGTTAAGGTGGCAGGAATTAGCTTTTGCCCGCCAAAGCCCGGGTTCACGGTCATGACTAAGACAAAGTCCAAGCGATCCCACAAATACTTTAAGCACTGGGGCGGGGTGCTCGGGTTTAAGGCAAGACCGGCCTTGCAGCCTAACTCGCGAATTAAAGAGAGGTAGCGGTCCACATGGGGCGTGGCCTCAGGGTGAAAGGAGATCATCGAAGCGCCGGCCTTGGCATAGTCGGTGATGATCTTATCGTTGATGGGGTCGACCATTAAGTGCACGTCAATAATGGCCTCAGGGAAACGCTGGCGCACCGCCTTTAACAGCCCCGGACCAAAGGTTAAGTTTTGGACAAAGTGGTAGTCCATGACATCAAAGTGAATGATGTCCATCTTAGCCTGCAAGGCTGCCTCGATATCGCGCCCTAGATCCATAAGATCGGCCGATAAGATCGAACCGGCAAAATAACTGCGCTGCGCCATAAGCACTCACCCCCACAAAAAAACATCTCTGATGGCGCCCATTATCCTAAAAAACGCCCCACAGGGCCAAGTTTTCTTACCCC
>DXIF01000224.1 GCA_019113025.1 Candidatus Anaerobiospirillum stercoravium
CAAGAGCTTGCAGGGCACGCGTCTGCCCCGCAGCGGGGCGGCGCGTGCCCTGCAAGCTCTTGCATTTTTGCGAATTTCCTCGCAAAAAGCGCGTCTGCAACCTTGGCTAAAAGGCATATTTGCTAAGATGCGCAAGGGAATGCCGTGCCCGGGCGTGAGGATGCGCCCATTGCGGTAAGTGTGCGCCAATTAAGAGTCACCCGCACTCAAGCTGGAGACCGGCGCATCAATGTGTAACGAATCATTAGGAGTTACGTCACCTAACGCAGCGGCTCAGCCGCAAGACTTGCAAGGGCTAGTAGTTACTCGCAATTGCGAGCGCTCGCTCAAGCTTGCGCGTGGTCGCTTGAGGTTAGGGGCGTGGTAGTACGCGATGAAAGTTAAGTCTACTCTTGCTGCTTTGGTTGGAAGCGCTCTGTTACTGGGCGCTACTGTGGCTTCGGCTAATACGGAACTGAAAGTTTGGTGCTGGGATGATAACTTCAATGTGCCTGCCGCCCGCATGGCCGCCGAGCGCTATCAGGCTAAGCACCCTGAGGTTACGATCAAGGTTGAATCCCTCGCCCAGGCTGACATCATCCAAAAGCTCAACGCTTCCTTAGGCGCCAACAATGTCCGCAGCCTGCCTGATATCGTGCTGATTGAAGACTATCGCGTCCAAAACTTCTTAGTGGGCTACCCTGACTTCTTAAAGGAAGTGGGCTCCAAGATCGATACCAAGGGCACCTTTGTTGATTACAAGGTCGCGGCCTCCAGCTTAAACGGCCAAAGCTATGGTGTCCCATTTGACTCGGGCGTCACCGCCGCCTTCATTCGCTTAGACCTGTTTGAAAAGGCCGGTTACACCTTAGATGACTTCAAGGACATCACTTGGGATCAATTCATCGAGATGGGCAAGAAGGTCAAGGAAACGACCGGCGCCTACCTCATGGGCTATGACCCGAGCGACTTAGGCGTACTGCGCGTTATGATGCAATCGGCCGGTGCTTGGTACACCAATGCCAATGGCACCAAGGTCACGGTTGAGAACAATGCGGCCTTAAAGGAGGCGATGCTGGTCTTCAAGAAGATGCAGGATGCCGACATCGTCACCTACTACAATGGCTGGAACCAGCTCTTAGCCACCTTCCAGACCGGCCAAGTTGCCTCGGTCATCCAAGGCTGCTGGATTACCCCATCCATTGAGGCCAATCAGGAGCAAGCCGGTAAGTGGCGCGTCGTGCCATTACCTAAGCTGTCCACGGTCAAGAATGCCACCCACTACTCGAACTTAGGTGGCTCGCAGTGGTACGTCAACGGCTACTCGCAAAATGCTGCAGTCGCCACCGACTTCTTACGCGAGACCTTTGCCTCGGACACCGAGCTGTTAAACGAGTTAGTCACCAAGATTTCTTTGGTTAACTCCCTCAAGGACACCACCAAGATCTCCAACTACAACGTGGGCAACGAGTTCTTTGGCGGGCAAAAGATCTACACCGACTTTGCCAACTGGAACAAGAAGATTCCAGCTATCAGCTACGGTCCTCACACCTACGCCATTGAAAGCATCACCACCGAAGCTCTCCAGCGCGTCTTATCCGGTGAAGACATCGATGAGGTCTTAAAGGACGCTCAGATCAACGCTGAGATGCAAGTCGGCCTCTAATCACTGCCGTTGCCGCCTTTAATTAAGACCTAAGGCCGCGCCCCAGCGCGGCTCCCTGCCCGCCCCAAGGCTCCTGGCCTTGGGGCGGCGCCTTTTTCGGGGCCCGCCGCGCGCTTAGTGCGCCGCCGTCTCAGCGCCGCTCTCCTCCCTCAGCGCTGCTCTCCTCAGCGCTGCTTTCTTCCGTCCCGCGCGGTGCCTGATGCTTGCCGCTGCGCAGCACCAGCTCGATGCCGCCGCCGCTTAACTTAACCTCATCGTAGCCTTTGAACACCGCAACCACGAGCGCCACCCCAATGGCGGAAATTGCGGCAATGGCCGAGGCGGTCAAGGCAGCGCCCACCGTGCCCATCACCGTGCCCGCGGCCCCTAACGATACGCCCCCGGTAAAGGGCGCAAACAGCGCCGCGCCGCTTAAGACCAAGGCTAAGGTATTAAGCGAGGACGCGCTTAAGTTGCGCAAGCCCTTAAACGAGGTCTCGAGCTTGGAGGCAAGTTCACCGGTGACCACAATGCGCTTAGCCTTACGCTGGGTCGCTGCCGCCAGCTCCTCCTTGGTGGCAACCACTACCGGTACTATGGGATAGGCCGGTGCGCCCGGCGCCGCACGCTCAGGCGCGGACGCGGACGCCGCGGCGGCAGCCGATGCCGCTGTCGACTGCGCGGTGGCGCTAGTACGTTCCCGGGCTAGCGCGCGCTTTAAGCGCGCCTTGCCAAGGGCTTGGGAACTGGGGGCTGAGCGTTGCGCAGCGCGGGCCTTACGGCCGCGCCAACGGGCAGGCATAATGGTGGTGACAGGTTTGGGCACAGGCAATCCTCCTTGAGTTCACCCCATTATCGCGGCGTAAACTTAGCGCCAAGACAGAGCGCTAAAGTCCACCCTAGGAAGCAGGCTCGACCTTGCTCTTAGTAGGCTTGCGCTTGCTTACCACGCGCGTGAGCACCTGGGGCTCCTTGCGTGCGGCGCGCGTAGTCTTAGGCTTAGGCGCAGCCGCGCTGGATGCCGTGCTCTTTTGCGCGCGCGCTGCCTTGGACTTGGCTGCTTTTACTTGCGTGGGCGCGGGCGCCGCCTGGGGCGCCCAGCTGGGCGCGGACGCGGGCCCGAGCGACTCAGGGACAATCGGTGCGCTCGGTGCGCTCGCTTCAGGGACGACTGGCTCCAGTTGCGGCTCGAGTTCCGACCCGGGGTCATAAATAGGCTCGGGACTAAGCTCCGGCTCCGCATGAGGCGGCTTTGGGGCGCTTGCGGCCAAAGCATCGAGCGTGTTCTCTGGAGGCTCAGCCTGATCGTGATGGCGGAATTTGAAACGATGATGCAGCGGCAGCACCAAGTGCAATGAGCGCAGATTGCGCTCGCCTTGAGCGGTGGTAGGCGTACCTGAGCGCAGCGCGTATTCCAGCTCTTGGCTGCCACTACTAAACCTTTGGATGCGATAGTTACGGCGCACCTTGCTTAAGGTCCGTAAGGACACTTGCGCCAGCGCAAGATAGATGATGGGCAGACTCAAAAGCCCGAGCAAGCCTAAGCACACCACGATGACCGGCACCATGAGATTGGGCCAGTATAAGGCCGAGAATATCGCCCCAAAGAGCACGACAATGGTCAGCGTGATGAGCTTGAGATTACGGCTGGCGTAGTAGAGATTATTGGCCAGAGCTCCCGTAACTTTCATCGTGGGTACTTGGTCGTATAAGGCCAAGATCAGCTCGGTAATATTGGTCACAGAGCGCACTTTTTGATCCATACCCTCTCTCCCCTCAGTCCCAAGCGCCGGGGCAGCTGCGGCGCCGCGTGCCCGCTTAAGCGGCAAAACCGTTTGCTGCCCCTAAGCTTAGCAAAAACAATGCGCGCGCGCTCACCCACAATCTGGTAAAAAATCGCGCGCCAGGCGCTCAGATTGAACCGCACGCGCTCGGGTTGCACCTCACACACTCAGGTTGAATCTCACGCGCTCAGGTTGCGCGCCCCACTCAAAAGAAAAGGCACCGGTGGTGCCTTTTCTTTTGGGGGAGTCGTCCCAGCGGCGCTGGGACGCGCGCGCCTTGTGCGCGCTGCGCTCAAGTGAGCGCAATTGCGCGCAAACGTGCGGCTTAAGCCTGCATGTTGAGGATCTCAACTTGTGGGGCGTCAGCGCTCGCACGGGCCTTGATCGAGCCTGCCAGCCAAGCCTTTTGCCCCGCTGCGGTTAAGGCCGCGATGGTCTTATCAGCGTCGGCGGCATCAACGATGGCGAACATGCCCACGCCGCAGTTGAAGGTGCGGTACATCTCATAGGTGGCAACGCCGCCCTTCTGCTGTAAGAACGAGAAGATCTCTGGCCACTGCCAAGTAGCAGCATCAATGGAAGCTACGGTGTTGTCCGGCAAGACGCGTGGGATATTCTCCCAGAAGCCGCCGCCGGTGATGTGAGCTAAGGCGTGGACGTCGACCTGCTTTAACAGCTCTAAAACTGGCTTGACGTAGATGACGGTTGGAGCCATGACAGCATCAGCCACGCTCTGGCCTGATGGCAGCTTGTCATCGTGCGCGTTAACGCCTGCAACCTTTAAGATGTGGCGGATTAAGGAGTAGCCGTTGGAGTGTGGGCCCGAGGAGGCTAAGGCGACAATCGCGTCACCGGCCTTGACCTTGGAGCCATCGATGATCTTGGAGGCCTCAACTACACCGACGCTAAAACCGGCTAAGTCGTAATCGCCGACCTCGTACATGCCCGGCATTTCGGCGGTCTCACCGCCCACTAAGGCGCAGCCTGCCAGCTCGCAGCCCTGTGCAATGCCGGTGACTACGGTGCTCGCGACATCCACGTCGAGCTTGCCGGTAGCATAGTAGTCGAGGAACAAAAGAGGCTCAGCGCCCTGCACAATCAGGTCGTTAACGCACATGGCCACTAAGTCTTGACCGACCGTGCTGTGACGCTTCAGATCAATTGCTAAACGCAGCTTGGTGCCTACACCGTCGGTGCCCGATACTAATACCGGCTCGGTGTAGCCCTTAGGAATACGGGTTAAAGCGCCGAAGCCGCCTAAACCGCCAATCACCTCAGGACGAGTGGTGCGCTTGACCGGTTCCTTGATGCGCTCGACTAACTCCTCGCCCGCATCAATATCCACACCTGCATCTTTGTAGGTCAAATTGGTTGCCATAAATCGCCTCAGTTGCCGAGAAAAAAGATGGCCAATTATAGCGGAAATCGCTTAGTTGTGCCGTTTCTTTGCAGCAAAGTTCACGCACGGCCCCAAATC
>DXIF01000225.1 GCA_019113025.1 Candidatus Anaerobiospirillum stercoravium
ATCGGCACCTCCTAAGCCCCTCTACCTTAGTAATCCCGCCGATTCATCTGTTTTATATCAACGATCGCCCCACCCCGCCAAGGGGATAAGACTACACTATTTTGACTTTTCTTCCTTGCTCCACTTGCTTGTAATGTCAGGCACAAAATGCAAATTTACGGAGCCCATGTCAACTTAGCGCATATTTTTATAGAGCCCTCCCACCCAGTTCACATCAGTGAACCTCAAACCACAGCATCAGAGCAGAATCTATGGCAAAGATCGAAGCTACCACCAATATCACCATCCGTCTTCCTGCCGATATTAAGCAGCAGTTTGAAGAGTTCTGCGACAACGTGGGCATTTCTATGTCTACTGCCTTCAATATTTTTGTCCGCAAAGTTCTGCGTGACAACAGCTTTCCTTTTGAACTGGGCTACGATGTACCTGATGTTCCTGATGCTGAAACGCTTGAGGCAATTAAGGAGGCAGATCGCATCTTAGCTCATCCCAGCAGCGCAAAGTGCTATACGTCCATCGCTGAGTTAATGAAGGATCTGAACGCTGAGGCTGTGGCTCCGTAAATTTGCCGGTGGCGCCTAATGCCATAGCTGCCGGTCTTGTCATAGCTGCCGCTCAAGCGCCAGAACAGCTCACATAACGCCATCTTTGAGTTGTGCTCTGACCTAAGATGCCTATCCCCCACGCCGCGTCTTACCGTTTTACGGGTTCATGGAGCTTGCAGCGCCCCCAGCCGCTGCACGAACGCCCCGCTGGGGTGGGGCGAAGCTGGAGCGAAGGTTGAACGAAGATGGGGCGAAGGTTGGGTTACCTCATCATTGCGGTGCATCAGGTGCAAAGGTGGGAAAGCAGTTGGGGCCGTGGGTGCAAGCTTGCATCTAGCTTGGTGCACTAAGACGATATTTATGGGCTTGGCGCGAGCAGTTGGTGGTTTTATCCTGAAGTGGGCACGGGCACAATGGGATCTTAAGCGCGCCCTGATGGGTTCTGTTTTGGTGCCGCATAGAAAACGCGCTATAGTTAATAGTTGCAACTAGTTAGGCGCGTGCTGGGCCGCTCTAGGCTGACCCATGGCACCTGGCAAGTGCGCCTGTCGGTTACCCACGTATTTAGCACCCTTAGCAAGATAAGAGGAGATGTCATGCTAAAGAACGTCAATCCAACTACGACTAAGGCTTGGAAGGCTCTTGAGGAGCACTATGCTCAGACTAAAGGCCGCACCTTAAAGGAGCTCTTTGCTGCCGATCCTAAGCGCTTTGAGGAATTCTCCTTGAGCGTAGGCAATGGCGATATCGTAGTTGACTATTCCAAGAACCTGATTGATTCTAAGACCCTGTCCTTACTCCTTGATTTAGCTAAAGAGTGCGACGTCAAGGATGACATCGTGGCCATGTTCCGCGGCGATAAGATCAACCGCACCGAAGATCGCGCCGTACTGCACACCGCCTTACGTAACTTCTCAGGCGAGCCAGTGCTGTTAGATGGCGCCGACGTCATGCCTGATGTACAAGCCGTTTTGGCCAAGATGAAGAGCTTTTGCGAGCGCGTCATCTCCGGTGAGTGGAAGGGCTATACCGGTAAGGCGATTACCGATGTCGTCAACATCGGTATCGGTGGCTCGGATCTAGGTCCTTGCATGATCACCGAGGCCTTAACCCCATACCACAACCACTTAAAGAGCCACTTTGTCTCCAACATCGATGGTACGCAGATCGCTGAGACCTTAAAGAAGGTCGATCCTGAGACCACCTTATTCTTGATCGCCTCTAAGACCTTCACCACCTTAGAGACCATGACCAATGCCCACACCGCTCGTGACTGGTTCTTAAAGAGCGCAGGTGACATCAAGCATGTGGCCAAGCACTTCGTCGCCTTATCGACCAATGCTAAGGGCGTGAGCGAGTTTGGTATCGACACCGACAATATGTTCGAGTTCTGGGACTGGGTAGGCGGCCGTTACTCCTCGTGGTCGGCCATCGGCCTCTCGATTGCCTTAGCCTGCGGCTATGACAACTTCGAGCAGTTCTTAAAGGGCGGTTATGAGATGGACTGCCACTTCAAGAGCGCCGAGTTAGACCAGAACCTGCCGGTACTGCTCGCTTTAATCGGCATTTGGTACAACAACTTCTACCACTATGCCACCGAGGCGATCTTACCTTACGACCAGTACATGTACCGCTTCCCAGCTTACTTCCAGCAGGGCAACATGGAGTCCAACGGTAAGAGCGTCGATCGCGACGGCCACCCTGTTTCCTATGAGACTGGCCCAATCATTTGGGGTGAGCCTGGCACCAACGGTCAGCACGCCTTCTATCAGCTGATCCACCAAGGCACCAAGGTCATCCCATGTGACTTCATTGCCCCAGCTCGCACCCACAACCCAATTGGCGACCACCACGTCAAGCTCTTATCAAACTTCTTTGCTCAAACCGAGGCCTTAGCTTTTGGCAAGACCAAGGAGCAAGTTGAGGCTGAGTTCTTAGCCAAGGGCAAGACCTTAGAGCAGGTCAAGGACGTAGTACCATTTAAGGTCTTCACCGGCAACCGCCCAACCAACTCGATCTTGGTCAAGGAGATCACCCCACGTACCTTAGGTATGTTAGTGGCCCTCTATGAGCACAAGATCTTCGTCCAAGGCGCCATCTGGAACATCTTCTCGTTCGACCAATGGGGCGTTGAGTTAGGCAAGCAGCTGGCCTTAAAGATCATCCCAGAGCTCGAGAACGATGAGGTTATCACCTCGCACGATTCCTCGACCAATGGTCTGATCAACGCTTATAAGAAGCTCAAGTAATCAAGCGTCGGCGCTGAAGCTGCGCCTACGCTGAAGCTGCGCGAGCGCCGCTAAAAAGGGGGCGAGTGCCACAGCACTCGCCCCCTTTGTGCGCCCAGCGCCTGCCGCCTCAGGCGGCGGCGCCGGGCGCCCGCCCCGCGCTGGCGCAGCCGCGCCGCGCCCCCGGCGTTAGCGCACGAAGGTGCGCACAAAGGTCACGGCCGCGTTAAACCACGGCTCCAAGTATGGATCAGCGTGGCTAAAGATGCCGGGGTCAATTTCATCGCAGGCCAAGGACGCCCCGTGCTCCCCACGCGCCTTAACTTGCAGCTCGCAGGGCACCCCGTACTGCCAAAGCGCTTGCGCCATCACGAGGCTATTTCCCACCGCCACTGAAGTATCGGTGGCAGTATGCCAGATAAACATCGGCGGGGTAGCGGCCGTAACATTGCGCTCACACGAGTACGGCGCCCACGCCTGGGGCGCGGCGCTGCCCGTAAAGCAAGTAAAGGTGACCTCGTGCGCAAGCCCAGGGTCGGCGCTAATCACCGGATAGCACAAGATGGCGCCATCCGGGCGCAGTAAGTTGGGATTTGTGCCCCACAAGTCGGAGAGCAATTCGTGCTGGTACAGGGTGCACATGCTGGCCGCTAAGTGGCCGCCCGCCGAGAAGCCGCACAGCACAATCTTGTGCTGCGCAAAGCCTAATTCCGAGCGCGTGCGTAGCTCCTTAATCAAGCTCCCCACCGCGTGCAATACTTCGCTGGCGATACCACGGCCGCTGGCGCGGGCTTCGTCAACGTCGATGTTCGGGTAGTTGAGGGTAACGGCATCCATGCCCGCGCGTGCAAAATAGCGCCCCACGATATGGTCTTCGCTAAAGGAGCAAAACTCATAGCCGCCGCCGGGCAAGACGATGACCAGATACTTGGGGCCAGCTTCCTCGGGTTTGGTGCCCACAAACAAAGACAGCTCGCGGCCGTCGCTTAAGCGGAGCTTGCCGTCAGCTGGTACCGTTTGCAGCATCCACTGATGCTTGGCGTCATAGAATGAGCGATCCTCAGGGGTCATCCTACCCTCCCTCTTCTTCCCATGAATTGATCTAATAACCAGAGATTGTAGCGACAAACCGCGCCGCTTAGAGCACTGCACCGTGCATGGCACCAAGTATTGCGCCCAGCATTGCACCGAGTATTGCACCCAGCATTGCTTGCGCCTAGGCCCCGGCCGACGCCTGAGCAACTGCTGCCAGTCGGCCCCAAAATTTGCCTGCCTTCGGGGGCGGACGCGCTCCCAGATGGCATCAGACGAGCCGGGCGCGCCCCCAGCGCGTGCCCGCAGCGCAGCCCGATTTTAAGCCATTTATTGGGGGTGGTGCGCCCGGGATCGCCTCTTACCCCTTTGCTATAATGAAAGGCCCACTTAACCGCGAGAGGTCCTATGCGCAAGATTGCCTTTGTTAGCTCATTTCCGGTGCAAGCACCAACGGAGGCGGCAACTGCCGCAGGCGCTGCGACGGCAGCAGCGGACACGGCCGCACTTAGCACGGCAGCAGCGCCGAGCGCTGATGCACCTGCCACCGTCGGCGGCCTTGAGTTTGACTATGGGGCCCAAGGCTTAAACTACATTCCGCTGCACGTGCACTCGGACTATTCGATCAGAGATGGTTTAGAGAGCGTCGAGGCCATCGTCAAGCAGGCGAACAAGCTCAAGATTCCCGCGCTCGCCCTGACCGATTGGACCAATATCTGCGGTTACATCAAGTTTTATAACGCCTGCCGCGCCAATGGCATCAAGCCCATTATGGGCGCCGACCTCATGATTGCAGATCAAATCAAGCAAGGCGAAGAGCCGCAGGTGTTCCGCCTGACCGTGCTGGCGATGGACCGCGTAGGCAAGCAAAACCTCTATGACTTGCTCTCGCAGGCGTGGCTGCGCTCGCATCCGGGCGCCTTTGATGCCTATACCAAGTTAGAAGAGCTGGCCCAATACAGCGAAGGCCTGATTGTGCTCAATGGCTTTCGCGGCGACTTGGCCTATTATCTGGCAGAAGGCAATAGCAAAAAGGTCGAAGAGCGCGTCAAGTTTTACTTAGAGCACTTTGGCGATCGCTTTTGCTTGGAGCTCACCCGTACCGGGCGTGAGGGCGAGCGTAGCTTTGAGCGCAGCGCGCTGCAGCTGTGCGTGCAATATGGCATCTACCCGGTAGCAACTAACGACACCTGCTTTCTGTACGGCAACGACGCGATCGGCAAAGATGGCCTCTCAGATTACCAAGTGCACGATGTGCGCGTCTCCATTCAAGCTGGCATTCAGCGCGGCAGCGCGGAGATGGCGCGCCGCTATTCGCCCGAGCAATACCTAAAAAGCCCCGAGGACATGCTGCGCCTGTTCTACGACTTACCGGAGGCGTTAGCCAACACCCGTATGATCGCCGAGCGCTGCAATGTCGAGCTCGAGCTCGATCACCCACGCCTGCCGCGCTACCCTACAGGTGATCTCACGCCAGCTGAGTGCTTACGCCAAAAGGCGCATGAGGGCTTACAGGAGCGCCTTGACTTCTTATTCCCCGACCCTAAGGTGCGCGCACAAAAGCAACCGATCTATGAGCAGCGCTTAGAGGTTGAGCTTGATGTCATCATCAAGATGGACTTCCCGGGCTACTTCCTCATCGTTATGGAATTTATTCAGTGGTCTAAAGAGCACGGTGTGCCCGTGGGCCCGGGCCGTGGCTCCGGTGGCGGCTCCTTGGTGGCGTACGCCCTCAAGATCACTGACTTTGACCCGATGGCCTTTGACCTGCTGTTCGAGCGTTTTTTAAATCCAGAGCGTGTCTCGATGCCAGACTTCGACGTCGACTTCTGTCAGCGCAATCGTGAAAAGACGCTCGAGCACGTCAAGGACACTTACTCGACCAACGCCGTGTCGCAGATTGCGGCCTTCGGCACTATGGCCCCTAAGGCGGCGATTAAAGACGTCGGCCGCGCCTTGGGCATGCCCTACGGTGCAGTCGATTCGGTGGCCAAGATGCTGCCCACCATGCCGGGTCTGACCTTCAAGGCGGCGATGGGCTTTGATAAAAAGGGCAATCCGTGCGAATCGGCGGCCCCGGACTTTCTCAAACTGTACAACAACGCCATCAATAATGATGACAAGCAGCGCATTGAGCTCATCCACTATGCGATGCGCCTGGAGGGCGTGGTCAAGATCATCGGTAAGCATGCGGCGGGCGTGGTCATCTCCCCGACGCGCACCGCCGAGTTCACCCCGCTCATGCTCGACTCAGATGGCAACCCGATCACCCAATTTGACAAGAAGGATGTCGAGCACGCGGGCCTAGTTAAGTTCGACTTCTTAGGCTTAACCACCCTGACCATCATCCAAGATGCCTTGGATATGATCAATGCCAAACAGGCGCGCTTGGGACTGCCCCCGGTTGATATCCACGCCATCCCGTACCACGACGAAGAGTCGTTTAAGGTCTTGCAACAAGGCGAAACCACTGCGGTCTTCCAGCTCGAATCGGACGGCATGCGCAAGCTCATTGGCCAAATGCGCCCGGACCGCTTTGATGACATGATCGCGCTTGTGGCGCTGTACCGCCCAGGCCCAATTAAGTCGGGCATGGTGGATCACTTCGTCAAGCGTAAGCACGGCGAGGAAGAGGTGTCCTACCCCAGCCCTGACTTCCAAGACCTCGATTTAAAGCCGATCTTGGACTCGACCTACGGCGTTATCGTGTACCAAGAGCAGGTCATGCAGATTGCTCAGGTGCTCGCGGGCTACTCGCTGGGCGGCGCGGACATTTTGCGTCGCGCCATGGGTAAGAAGAATCCGGCGGAAATGGCCGGTCAGCGCTCGGTATTCAAGGAAGGTGCGGCCAAGAAGGGCAAGGACACCGAGATCGCAATGAAGATCTTCGATCAGGTCGAGATGTTCGCCGAATACGGCTTCAATAAGTCGCACTCGGCGGCCTACGCCTTGGTCGCATGGTGGACCTTGTATTTAAAAGTACATTATCCGGCAGAGTTCCTCGCGGCCATGATGACCGCCGACCGCCAACGCACCGAAAAGCTGGTGTCCTATATCGCCGAATGCCACCGCCTGGGCATCACGGTCAATCCGCCTGATGTCAACATCGGCCGCTTTGACTTCACGGTCGATGAGAACGGCGCCATTATCTACGGCCTCGGCGCGATCAAGGGCATCGGCGAGGAATTGGTCAACCAATTGGTGGAAATCCGGAAAAAAGACGGCCCATTCAAGGACTTCTTTGACTTGGTAGCGCGCGTGGGTACCCAACGCCTCAACCGGAAGAGCCTGGAGTCCTTGATTTTCTCCGGCGCAGTCGACCATTTGGGGCCATCGCGCGCGGTGATGCACGCCAGCATTCAAAAGGCGCTCACCTACGCCAATGCCAAGGAAGATGATCAACAAAGCGGTCAAATCGACCTCTTAGCTGCCTTGGATGATGTTGAGACCACCCCGGAATTTGATCAATGTGCCGCTTGGCCTGATAAGTATCGCCTCGCGCAAGAAAAGAGCATGCTCGGCCTCTACCTCTCAGGCCACCCGATCAATGCTTATCGCCAAGAGCTCAGTCACTACTGCACCACGAGCTTACTGCGCCTGACCCCAGGGACCTTTGACCGCCCGGTCATTGAGACGGTAGCGGGCGTGGTTATAAGCAGCGATGCCCGTAACTCCAAGCGTGACGGCTCCAAGTTCTACATTCTGACCTTGGATGACTCGACCTCGCAGGTTGAGGTGCCGCTGTATGGGCCGCAAGCCGAGGAGTACAGCAAGATCTTAGAGGAGCGCCGCTTAAACCAAGAAAAGAAGCTCAGTAGCGCGCCGCAAGACATCGACGAGAGCTTATTGTGCGAGTCGCCGCTGATTTTGATTGTCACCGTGGCCTACTTTAACGGCCCGGAGGGCCCGCGTCTGCGCATCCGCAGCCTCAAGACCATTGAGCGCATTCGGCGCATGCGTGCGCAAAACATCACCTTGTGCCTCGAGCGCAAGTTCTATGAGCACAATGCCAAGCTCATCAACGACACCATTGCACGCAATCTCTTAAGTGTTGCGGACATCATCGCCAACCTTAAGCGCGCCCACGTGCCGCCACGCAATCACTTCCCGGGCCTGACGGAGCAAGGCATGGAGTACTTTGAGCGCAATCAAGGGCGCTTTGACCAAAGCGAAGATGAGGTCTTGGTCGACGAGGGGTGCTCCTTGAGCTTGCTCATCGACGACACCAAGATCAACCTTGAAAATAACCACTACCGCGTGCTGCCCAGCGACGACCTCATCGAGACCCTGCGCGACCTCGCAGGCCCTAATTGCGTCCAAATCTTCTACCACTAAGGACTCGACCATGAGCTACGACGTAAACTACCTAAAAGCCTTGGTAAGGCTCAATACGGTCAGCGGCACGGATGACCCTGAGGCGGCCACCGCCACGGCCACGATGGCGGAGCGCCTGAGCGCTTTTCTGTTAGCGCAGGGCTTAGTGGTCTTGGAATTTGAATGCAGCACGGGGCAAAAAAGCGTCTTGGGGCTAGCCCCCACGCTGTTACCCCGCTATGACCAAGCGCAAGATGACTATGTGCCCCCGGCCCCGGGCACCGGCCTCGGCCTCCTCCTTTCCGGGCACTACGATGTGGTGCCATTTAATTGCGCCGACTGGGCCACGCCGCCCCTTGAGCTCACCGCGCGCGGTGATCGCCTCTATGGGCGCGGCAGTGCCGATATGAAGGGCTTTTTAAGCTGCATGTTGCAGCTTGCCGCGCATAATAGCGCGCGAGCGCGCGAGCGCGCGGGCGATGGCGGGCGCAAGGATGCGCGCGCTGGAGCGCGTAATGGCGCGCCGCCCCAGTTGCCTCAAGTCAGCTACCTCTTTACCTGTGAAGAGGAAACATCGATGGCCGGAGCTCAAGAGCTAGCCCAGCTGCTAAGCAAGCCCGAGCTGAGCTTAGAGGACTGCGTCCACTTTACCCTGCGCCTGCCGCACCACCTGCCGACCGAGTTGCGCCCGCAGTTTCCGTCGGCCGAGCTTGCGGCACTGGATGGCGTAGCACCATCTGAACTTGAGGGCAGCGCTCCCCAGCTCTCGGCTTTAGAGCTGCTCACTTGCGAGTGCGACCTATCCCAGTATGAAGCGTGCAGCGACCCGGCCGAAATCGCCACGCTCCTCAATCTGATTAAAGCCGCCGGGCAATTTGACCTGACCGTAATCGGCGAGCCCACCCAAATGCAGCCAATTTTAGGTCACAAAGGCTGGATTGCGCGCGATCTCATCATCACAGGTGCCGAGGGCCACGGCTCGCGCAGCCCGATCATTTACAGCGCCATGCAGTCGCTGCCGGTCGTGCTTTCTGAGCTCAAGCAGCTTCAAGCACAGCTCACCGCTTTTGCCGATGAGCGCTTTGAGCTTAAGCCCGCGACCTTGAGCCTAGGCACCATCCACGGCGGTCAGAGCTATAACACGGTGTGCGCCCAGATCACATTAGGCTTAGAAGTGCGCCCGACGCCGCAGCTGACGCTCTCAAAGCTCCATGAGCTGCTGGAGCACTGTGTCGCTGCCATCAACGCGCAATTGCCCGCGCAATACCCCGTGCGCCTTGAGGCACCCTATCCTGATACCCCAGCCTTTCCGGAGGGGCATGAAAGCCAAGCGACCAGCGCCGCCCTAGCTCCCCGCCGCGACGATAGCGCGCGCTATCAAGACTATCTTGCCGTGCTCAGCCCTAAGTTGCAGCAGCTATATCGCAGCGCGCAAGCGAGCAGCTATGTTGCCTACTGCACCGAGGCTTCGTGGCTGCAAGCTATTACCCAAGAATGCGTCATCATGGGGCCGGGCTCCATTGCCGACGCGCACCAAGCCAATGAGGGCATCGATCAAAGCGAACTGGAGGAGTGCCTGACGGCCCTGAAGCGCCTGCAAGCGCGCTTTGAGCGTTGAACCGCGTTCAAAGCGCGGCTCGCCCATTGAGCCGCTCCATAGGGCCGTTCGTGAGAACGGCCCTATGGAGCGTTCCAAAAACGCCAAACCCAGAGGGGACCTCCCCTCTGGGTTTGGCGTTTTGGCGGCGCGATGGGCCCCCACGCGCGCGGCGCACTGCGCTCCGGGATTAGCGGCGATGTTGCTGCTCACGCAGCTTTTGCTCGTTTTTACGATACATTTCGAGCTCAGCTTCAATCTTAGCGTGCGCGGCGGCGCGGGCCTTTTCCAGCTTGAGGCAGAGCAGGCCGGCCAAAATCAGATAACCCGCGCTTAAAAAGGCCAAAATCATCCACAGGCCTTGGGTGTAAGGCAAAGGATAGATCGGCTGAATCAGCACCGCAAAAATCACGCAGACAGCGCCATAGAGGGTCTCGTTTTCGCGCAGCAGGAAGTAGAAGCCCCCCCACATCATGGCAATACCACCAACCAGCTGGGAATAAAATAACAGTGCAGGCGAGGTTGGGGCCACGGCTACTAACATGGCAACCGCACCAATAAACGCGATGAATTTGAAGAGAGCCACCAATTCCTCCTACGAGAACCTTTGCTCGTACACAACTTGAACCTAAATCGTGCCGCCGTATTGTAGCACTACCATCCCACAAAGTGAGAAAGATAATCAGGACGCGCTTGGGGTGCTCCCCAAGAGCCAATCAGAGCACAACCAGCGCTAAACGCTGCATTTTAGGCACCACCACGGGCTCAAAACGGCCCTGAATCAGCGCCTGCAGCGTAAGCGGCGGCTCCAGCGGCTCCGGCGCTGCCGCCCCGGGAGCGCCCTGATCGTCGGGGCAAAAAAGCGAGAAGCAAAAGCGGGCCTGCGCACGCGCATAGTCGTTTTTAAGCGCCCGCTCCGCGCTCAGATCCCACAGCGGCGGCAGCACTCCTGAGACCATATGACCTGAAGGCAAAGTCTTGCCTTGCAGCATGGTCAAAAGCGCCGCGCTGCCTGCCACCAACTCATCTGCTTCCGAGCTGGTCACACGAAAACCACAGCGCCGCGCAGTCTCATCGACCACCAAGTGTTCTAAAGCAAAGATACTACTGCCAATGAGCTTGACCAGCGCCTCGCGCAGCGTCCACTGGCGCTTGAAGTAAAAGCAAGCGGCGCTGAGCGCAGCTTGCGCGCGCGCCGAGAGCTGCATGAGCTCGACAGAGCTCTGCCCCCTCTTCCCTGCAGGTAAAGGCTCAAGCTCGGCTGCCACCGGGGCAAAGAGCGTGTGCCACTGCGCAAGCTCATCAGGCCCCAACACGCGCTGCGCGAGCGACAAGCTGGGACGGCGTAAGTCAGGGTAAGAGAGCTCTAGGTCTACGCCTTGCGGCCCGGGACCAAGCGCGAGGGCCATCAGGCCCGCGCTGTGGCTTAAATTGAAATCAAGCCCTAAGGACGGCGGCAGCCCCGGACGCCCATGCGTGCTGACGGTAAGCTCCGGCAAGGCATCATGAGCCCCCAGCGCCCCGAGCTCAATGAGCGCATACTTAAGCAGGGCCCGCCCCGTCACAAAGGTGCGCGCGCGGGCCTCGCCCATAGAGGCACTGGCGGCAAACAACCACGGCTCCCGCTCGGGGCTCACTAAGCCCCCGAGCTGGTCCCACAGCTCATCAATGAGCCCGACCCACAGCATTAGGCGCCCCCGCTTTTAGCGCGTTTAGGCGCGCTCTTGAGGGAGCGCTGGAGCGAGTGGCTCTTAAGTGAAGCGCGCTTGGGTGCGGTCGGCGCAATCGACTCGGCAGACGCACTTGGAGCAGCAGGCGCACTTGCCGCGGCGCTTACACCTGCAGCCGGTGCCGTTACCGCCTCGGGAGCAGGAACCGCCGCAGA
>DXIF01000226.1 GCA_019113025.1 Candidatus Anaerobiospirillum stercoravium
GGGGAGAGGCGGCCCCCGGGGCGGGCACGCTACGCGCTACCGCTGCTGCAAGTAGTGCGCAGTATGCGATTGTGGATAGTCACCGTAGCGCAGCATGGCCGGGCTGCCCTCAGCCACGATGCGTCCCCCGGCGCTGCCGCCCTCAGGACCCAAGTCGACGATAAAGTCGGAAGCTTTAATCAAGTCTAAGTCATGCTCAATCACCACCACGGTGGCACCGCGCGCAATAAGCTGGCGCAAGATAGCAATCAGGCGCTGCACGTCGCTCGGGTGCAAGCCAATGGTCGGCTCGTCGAAGACAAAGAGGGTGCCCTC
Organism: Candidatus Anaerobiospirillum stercoravium; assembly: GCA_019113025.1. Lineage (GTDB taxonomy): Bacteria > Pseudomonadota > Gammaproteobacteria > Enterobacterales > Succinivibrionaceae > Anaerobiospirillum > Anaerobiospirillum stercoravium. Next base: position 316 of record DXIF01000226.1, read on the forward strand.
TTGGCTTTGCTCTAAGTGGCTCGCCAGCTTAAGGCGCTGCGCCTCGCCCCCTGAGAGCAAGGTCGTGGCCTCCCCCAAGGTCAGATAGCCCAACCCCAAGAGCTCCAATAGCTCCAAGCGGCGCGTGACCGCCTTGACCGGGGCCAGCACGCGGCGCGCCGTGCTGACCTCCAGTCCCATTAGTTGCGGCATGGACAGCGGCTCACCATCAGCGGCTACGCGGTGCAGCTTGACCTGCTGCGCGGCCTCAGCGTAGCGGCTGCCGTGGCAGCGTGGGCATGGGATGTCGACGTCTGGTAAAAATTGGACGTCTAAGGTGATGGCGCCGGTGCCCTCGCACTCGGGGCAGCGCAAGCGCCCGGTGTTGTAGGAAAAATCGCTAGCTTTCAAGCCCAAGGCCTGAGCTTCAGGCTCCTTGGCCATAACCTTTCGCAGCGCATCGTGGATGCCGGTATAGGTCGCTACGGTCGAGCGGATATTGGTGCCAATCGGACTTGAGTCAATCACTTGGACTTGGCTAATCCACGGATGCTCAAGGCTGAGCACATGCGCAGGCCATGCGCTTGGGGCGCGCTCAGCGTCCGCTGCGTCTGGCGCACCTGCTGCTTCCGGTGTGCTTGTTGCGCTGGGCGGAACTGACTGGGCTTGCGCTTGCAAGGCCGGAACTAAGCTCTCCAAAATCACGGTGGTCTTGCCTGAGCCCGAGACCCCAGTGATGACGTTGAGGGCATGGCGCTTTAAGCGCAAGGTCAGCCCTGACACCGTGTGTATTGGCCCCATGGTTAGGGTCAGCGCATCCTCATATTGCGCTAATTGCTGCTGTGCCGCGTGATAGCGCGCCGCGCGTTGGTCCGGCGCAAGAGCAGGTTGCGCGGGCCGCTGCAAGTAGGGGGCAATAAGCGAATGGGAGTCGGCGGTCGTGGGGGCTAACAGGGCTGCCACCGGGCCTTGGTAAATGAGCGTACCGCCTTGGGCGCCCGCGCCCGGCCCCAGCTCAATTAAGTAGTCGGCGTGGCGCAAGAGCTGGGTCTCATGATCTACCAACACCACTGAGTTGCCATCGGCAATGAGCTCATGGAGTACTGCCTCTAATCCTTGCAGATTGTGCGGATGTAAGCCAATCGAGGGCTCGTCTAAAACATAGAGGACGCCACTGGTGCGGTTGCGCACCACGCGCGCGAGCTGCACCCGCTGGCGCTCCCCGGTTGAGAGGGTGCTGGTGGGGCGCTCCAGACTCAAATAGCTCAGGCCAAGGGCAGTTAAGCGCGCCGCGTTGAGCTTAAAGGAGCCAATGATGGCCTGCGCCATGGGGCGCATCTCGTCAGGCAAGGTGCTGGGCACCGTATCAAGCCACGCACTAAGCTCACTTAAGGGCAGGGTGCAGGCCCACGCGAGATTATGGCCGTCAATGAGCGGGGCCCGGGCCGCATCACTTAAACGCGTGCCCTGACAGTGGGGACAGGCGCTGGTGGTCAGGAACTTTGCGATGCGCTTCATGCCGCTTTCGTCCTTGACCTTGGCCAGGGCGTTTTCCACCGTGTACACGGCGTTGTAGTAGGTAAAGTCCAGCTCCGTGCTCTCAGCACTGTTCTTGGGATTCTTGGGTCGATACAAGATGTGCTGCTTGAGCGCGGGGCCATGGTACACGATGTCCTTTTCCGCGGCCGTCAGCTCGCGAAACGGGACATCAGTACGCACGCCCATGGCGCGGCACACCTCGGTCATGAGCGACCACATGAGGCTTTGCCACGGCGCGACTGCGCCTTCATCGATGGTGAGGCTGTCATCGGGCACTAAGGACTCAAGATTGACCGTGCGCACCGTGCCCGTGCCTTGACAGTGGGGACAGGCCCCTTGAGCGTTAAAGGAGAGGTCTTGGGCCGCAGGTCCCATAAACTGGGCGCCACAGTGTGGGCACTCCAGTGCTTGCTCGGCGGCCACCTTGAGGCTGGGGGCGAGGTAGTGGCCGCACTTAGGGCAGCGATGGGAGGCACAGCGCGAAAATAATAGGCGCAAGCTGTTGAGCAGCTCGCTGCTAGTGCCAAAGGTCGAGCGCAGCGAGGGAATGGTCGGGCGCTGATGCAGGGCAATCGCCGCCGGGATATAGCGCACGCTCTTGACCTCAGGTTTGGTCGCCTGGGTTAAGCGCCGCCGGGTATAGGCCGAGAGCGCCTCTAAGTAGCGCCGCGAGCCCTCGGCATAAAGGACGCCCAGCGCCAAGGACGACTTGCCCGAGCCCGAGACCCCCGCGATCGCCACCACCTGGTGCAGCGGAATATCGAGGTCGAGGTCTTTTAGGTTGTGGACCTGAGCCCCGCGCACCTCGATATGAGTGGGGAGTGCGTCCGCTGACAGGGCGTCAGGTTTGAGATCTTGCTCTGCGGCTAATTGCGCTGACAGCTCAGTATCCCATGTGACATCCTTCGCGGCACTTAAAGCATCTGGTTCTAACATAGCAATCCTCCTTACGGCCTATCTTAGTGCAAATGCGGGCGCGCCGGCACCGAGCTTGGCACATTCGGCGCATTTGACTGGTGGCCTTAGCGCTTGTGAGTACACTTTGGGCCGGTGCGGGGGCGCGCTGCCGCCGCTTTAGGCTTGAATGTCGGGAGGGTTTGGTGATGAGTAAGTTAAACGCAGCCTTAGGCTGCTTAGTAATGGCAGGAACGTTGGCCGCAACGGTGAGCATGGGCGCAGCCCACGCCGATCCCATGGAATTTATCCTGCCCAATGGCACCATCAATGGCGCGGCCATGATGATTCGCAGCATCGACGCTCCGACCGTGTACGCCCAATGCTATCAGCGCTTGCAGGTGCCCAAGTGCACCAAGGGCTCCGATAAGTTCACGGTGGTCGGCTGCGTCGAGCAAATTTACGACCCTAACAATCCAGAGGTCTTGGTAAGCGAGACCACCTACGCCAATGGTAAGAAAGATGGCTATGAGCTGACCTACTATGAGGGCGGCTCCTTGTATAAGGTCATGCCGTATCGCAACCATCAGGCCGACGGCATGAGCTACGAGTTTAATCGCTCCGGACGCTTGGTTGAGACCACCCAGTACTTTGAGGGCATGCGCCATGGCGATGCCCGCGGCTACTATGAAAGCGGCAATGTGAAGTTTAAGGCCAGCTACTCCTTAGATTTGCTCCATGGCCTCTATCAGACCTACTATGACGCTTTAGATCAGGTTCAGTCCAATGTCTTCTACGAAAAGGGGAAGCGCTCGGGCCCGGGCATGTTCTACGACGAGCAGGGCAAGCAGATCTACGAAGTCACTTTCAAGGATGATAAGGCGATTTCGGGCAAGTGCACCTCGGGGCGCAAGTTAACCAATGAGGAGCTGGCGCGCATCCTCACCCAGCCGCCCAAGTGCCGTTAAGCGCATCCCGCGCGCCCTTGCCTCGCCTCCTGCTATTTACCCCGCCTGTACCATTGGGGATACTTTGGCGCTGCCCAGCTTCAGTGGGCCGGGGCTTAAGTTTCAGCAGGCGCGAGCTTCAGCGCGCATATATTGCGCATAATCTTGCGCATATCTAGCGCATATCTAGCGACCAAACTGCCGCTTGGCACCGACGGTGATACCTGTCGGCACAATCTGTGCTGAGAGCCCTAACTTATAGACGGGTAAGACGCTCAAGCTGCCGCCAGACGCGGCGCGTCCCGTGCGTCAAAAAAAGTTAGGCCCAGTTTTAGTTGATCCCTGAGGGGAGAAAGGATCACAGCTAACGCTTGCTCATTTCCCCACTTTTCAAACTAAGAGCGGGCCGCCGTAACAACGAGCTGAGAAGGGTTGCAACTAATGAGCGCGGAGGGCACAGCGTGTCGCATCAGGGCTTAACGCAAGGTGGTAAGAAGTATTGTGCCCCCAGCAGGACGCAACGCTCAGCCCCGGGTAGCGCTGAGCTCAGCTCCCCTTCAAATAGCACCCCTAAAAGCGGCAATCGCATGCGCGCCGGTACCGCCCGCGCCTATGTCCTCTCGCGCCAAAAACGCGGCGCCCCCGTACTAAGCCCCGAGCCGACTGCGCCGACCGGGCCGAGCCTGATGGCGATCCCGCTGCGCAACCTGCCGCCCAATGGCCCCAAGTTCCCAGTGACCACGCTTGAGATTAGCACTACCGAGCTGTCCTCAGAGCGGGCGCTTGCTTTATTGCAAATCTATCAAGAGCATAATGCGCGCACCGCGGGCCAAACCAATAACAGCATTACCCTGCGCGTGGGGGCGCCGGTACCTAATGCCTCGCCCCAAGTGGTTGGGGTAATGCCGCCAGGCGGCCCCACCGCCTTAGCCTCAGAGCTCGCTTCAGCCACCGGTGCCACCACCGAGGTTGCACAGCCCCCAAGCGCCCGCACCCCCGGCTCTGACCAAGGCTGGGGCGCAACCGGCGCCTGGGGCGCCTTTGCGCACAAGCCCTTTGCCTTTACCGATACCAGCTTTGCCCAAGCACCGTTTGCGCAATTGTCCTCGGGCGCGGAGGGAGCGGACTTAAACGCAGGTGCCGTGGACTCCTTAGGCGAGAGTCAAGCAAGTGGCCTTGCTGATCTCTTTGCGCGCAAATTAATGGAGCTCGCGGCCCAAAGCCAAGAGTCGCAAGACAGTACCTTAGGCGCGTCCAGCTCAAGTTCCGCCGGACGCCATAATTGGGCGCGCTCGGGCGAGCCGGAGCTCACCGTCAAATCGTTATTAGGTGAAGCCCAGTTAGAAGAGCTGCGCGCCGATGATCCCTTGGTGCTGCAAGCCCTCGCCGCGCGCCCAGCGCCCGCGCCAGCCACCGCCGTGCCTCAAGAGCAAGACGCCGCCAGCGCCTTAGCCGCGGCCCTCAAAGGCAAGGGGGTGGGCGCAGCTAATGCCGCCGTAGGGACGAGCGGTGCGGCTGTGGGCAGCGCTGGGCCTAGCGACACCGGCACTGGCACCGGCACAACCATCAGCACTTTAAAGCATGAGCGCAAGCTCAATTACGGCTCCTTGGTCTCGCTCCCGGCGCGCCTGTTACATGAGTTCTATGCCCCGAGCTTTGGCCGGGGTGATGTGGTGCTCCATGATTTGTGGCTCAACGGTCAGCATCTGCCCTTGGTGGTGGCCAATGAGCGCCGCGGTATCATCATCGTACTCTTGTGCTGTGAGACCTATTCTGAGCTGCGCGCCAACCCGCAGCTAGTGCACCAGCGCAAGCAATACTGCGTCCAGCTGCGCCAGCACTTTGCGCGCTCCTTTTGCGAGCCTAATAACGTCTACTCCTACCGCGACTTATTGCAGCAGGTGCATGTGGTCCAATGCTACCTCTATGTCAATGAGCGCAATGTCCATGCGATTTTCCCGCCGTCAACCCTTAAGACCTACGTGGTCGAAGGTGAGGCCTCGATTCATATTCGCTGGCCCAAGCAAGAGCTCTTGGCGAGCACCTGTGAGTACTTAGAGCGCCAATTTACCCACGAAAATCTCTATGTTGGCGGGGAAATAGGCCCGATTGGCTCCACTGAGCGCTCGGTCTTGGCCTTATTTAACCAAGGTCAACAGGGCTTAGGCGGCAAGCATGGCTTAAAGTGGCTCGCCCAAGACAGTCGCGTGCCCTTTATGATCAACGAGCGCCATGAGCGTGCGCTGCTGAAAAATGAGCCCGTGTCCTATCAGCTCTGGGGCCTTGAGCGCTTGGACCATCGTCCGCTGTTATTTGACCGCCTTAAGATGCGGCCCTTAAGCCATGCCTGTCCTGAGATTGCGGCCTTGATTGGCCGCAAGGACGAGCTGGAGGGCGCCATGAGTAAGCGCTCTTATCACGAGGGCAAGGTCTACTTGCCCGAAGGCGCGCACCTTGAGTATGTTGAGACCAATGAGAGCCTTATTATGGGGCCGAGCTTTAACAATATTAAAGCCCCCTATAAGGTCAAGCTCACGATTAAGGCTAAGCCTTCACATGATGTGGCGGACGTTGAGCTCCAGCCGGTGGCAGGTCACCCCAACCGGCTCAAGATTTTGGGCATTGAGCACAATTTACAACGCCTCAAGGGTATTGAGTCGCTGGCGCGGCCACGTACTTACCTCAGCGAACAAGACGAGCAGCAGCTGTTAGCCGCGTGGGGCCAAGGCGCCTATGAGCGCGCGCGGCGCAAGTTCTTGCAGCAGGGCCTGGAGAACTTACGCCTGCCCGGGGGGCAATTAGGACCGCGCCTGCCTGGTAGCAGCGTAGGGCAATGCTCGGGGGCCTATGATCTAGGCCACCTGACCCAATATGAGGCGGCGCTGCGCGAGTACAGCTGCGTGCATTTAGATGCCTTGCAGTTAACCGCCGTGCAAAATCCAGCGCCTTTGGGCTTGGTCTTGGGCGTGTTAGGCTCGGGCCGCACCCAAATCTTAATTGAGAAGGCGGTATACAGCTATGTGACCCTGCTCAAGGAGCGCAGCGCCAGCACCGCCGGGGTTACCGGCGCCCGCCCCCTGCCGCCTAAGGTCTTGATTCTTCATTACAATTTGACCCTAGGGGCGTTCATCAAGGAGCGACTCAAGCGCCATGTGGTCAATCTCGACCTTAGCCACTTTACCTTATGTGCCTTGAGCGTACCTGAGGGGATTGAGGGGCTGGATTTGAGCAGCTACGACATCGTCATGGTCGATGAGGCTCAGGATGTGAAGCCGGAGTTTTTGTTCAAGATTCTCTCAGGCTGCACCAAGCTGCGCTGCTGCTATCTCTTTGCCGACTTTTGCCAGAATATCTACCATACCTCGGCCTCGCTCA
>DXIF01000227.1 GCA_019113025.1 Candidatus Anaerobiospirillum stercoravium
CTGCTTGCGGATAGGGCGCAGACCACAGCTGCCCAGGGGTCGGCGCTGGACCCGATGCTTGACCCGACGCTTGGGCTGATGCTGGAGCCGCTGCTGGAGCCGACGCGTATTGGGACTGGGGCTTAGTGGGCTGCGCCGCGCTCGGAGCATTGCTTGAAGCATTGTTTGGAGCGTTGCTCGCAGCATTGCGCGCGGCAGCCACGCTGCTTGGGACACGTGGGTCATGCCGTGCAGCGGAGTCGTAAGAAGAATCTGAAGCAGCCATAGTCCGGTCCCAAGAGCTAATACCAAAACACGCCCGGTGGTGCACTGATAACTTTGCTCTTCCCCCACCGGGCCCCCAACAAAGGCAAAAAAAGGAGCTTACGCTCCCAGTCGTCCTAAGTTGTGAGTCGCTATCTTAGCATTAGGTCAGCCCTAGGGCAAAAGGCCGGAAATATCTCGGAAATATCTGGGAAATATCTGGGAGCACACCACATCAGGTATCCAATAATGACGCCGTGCGCTCCCAGCAACAGGCGGCCGTAACTCAGCATGCGGGGCAAGCCCGAACCATGAAGGTCAATCGTGAGCGCTCAGCTGCCTGCCGCTACACTTTTACGCGCAGCGGCTTTTCCTTTGGTATGTACCGAGGCTAAGCCTCAGGTTGAGCTCATTGTAGCAAGTTGCCAGCAGCAACCGGGCATAAAAAAAGCGGAATAGCAAAGATCCCGCTTTCACTTGGATTTGTTTTTGAGTTACAAACTGGAATCTGATTACTTTAGACCCAACTGCTCATGAGCCTTTTGGTAAGCGGCATCGTCCACTTCCTCTAACCACTCGTTCGAGGCGTTGGGGATGTTGTTAGGGGTGATGGCGAGGTGCTGCATATAGCTGTCAGCAATAGCGCCGTGGTAGTGCTTAACCTCTGGGGGAATGGCGACGACCATACCTGGCTTTAGCAACACAGGATCCTTGCCCCACTCTTGGTAGATGCCAAGGCCGGAGACCACAACTAAGGTCTGCTCAACATTGTGGTGAATGTGCCAATTGTTGCGGCAGCCTGGGTCGAAGGTGACGTTGGAGATCGAAATCTGGCTCGCTTTATATGGGTTTAAGTAGCTGGCGCCAATAAAGTATTGAGCATAAGCGGTGTTAGCTTGGCCAATGGCCCAATCGGTCATTTGCTCCTTGTGCGTAATCTTGTGCATGTCATCTCCTGATACGGCTTGAGCCGAAGTGGAAAGAGCCAGCGCGGCGCCTGCGGCTAAGGCTAATGCTAAAAGTCCCTGCTTCATATCATGACCGGTGCCACGCCCAAGAAAACTGTCTTGTGAGGACACCGCCTCCTAGCTAACAATTTGGCAAAAGGTGGGTGGCTTGGAACAAGGTAGGTGGCTTAAAGGCCTGCCCCGTTAGACCTAGCACTAGAGCTTTAATCTCAAGTAGCCCGCCAGCAGCGGCGGTGCTTGGTGCGTCAGCCTTGGTAGATGACGTCGTGCTAAGTGGTTGGGTTCAGTTTAGCGGCAAAAATCAGGGCCACCGCGCTTGCGATAGAATCATGCTAGGATTTGAGAAAAATCGGCAAAACCCGCGCCCGTAAGGCCTTATCCTGACCTTAGGCACGCCTTAACTTGCATCTGAGCTGTGCAATTTTTGTGTACTTGTCATATCGCGGTGCTGTGCACCCAGTCCCCCTTGCGTCTAGCGCTATCATTGGGTCTAAAATGGCAGCTGCTGTCGGTTGAAGGCGAGGGTGCTCTAGGAACTATTTCAGTTCTGACCGCCTGAGCGCCAACCGCCCAGTACAGGAGAGAAACGGCACATTAGCCTTGAGGCACCTTGGGGGCAAACCACGCGTTGCAACCGCTCGTTGCAACAGGCGTTTGCGCCAAGGCGCCGCAGGCCAAGCTGTTGGTGCTAAGCTGGTGCGCTGGTGGTGCTAAGCTGGTGCGCTTGCGGCGCGCAAGCTTTGTCGCCTAAGCTTTTGTCGCTTCCTTTTTGCTGCTAAGCTATACCCGTCGCCGCGCTGGCGCTGCTACCACCACCAACTAAGCTCCAAGGTGCGGGCCAAGCACGCCCAAGAGTTCCTAGCTCGGCCTAGGGCGGGCGGAGCTTGCTTGAGCCAATACGATTGACTGGAGATTTTTTTCGATGCGCAACAATCAGCCTGTGACCAATGTTGAGCACAAATTTCCCAACGATCCCTCAGCCAAGATCATCTCGGTCTCCGATACTAAGGGTACGATCACTGATGTCAACCAGACCTTTATCGACATGTCTGGTTACAGCCGCGAAGAGTTAATTGGACAGCCGCACAACATTCTGCGTCACCCCGACATGCCCGCTGCAGTCTTCCGCGATATGTGGCAAACCATTAAGCGCGGCGATTGCTTTATGGGCCTCATCAAGAATCGCTGCAAGGATGGTGGCTTCTACTGGGTCAACGCCTTCATCATGCCCATTGTGCAAAACGGCGAAATCGTAGGCTACGAGTCGGTGCGTACCGCCGTACCCCCAGAGAAGGTCGCACGGGCTGAGCGTATCTACAAGGCCCTGCGCGAGGGCAAGAAGCCTAAGCTCCAGCGCCTTGATATCTCCGGGATCATCTGCTACCTCATCTTCTTGCTGTCCTTTGCCTACGCGATGTTAAACCATGGCCCCGTCAGCATTGGCATCTGCTTTGTCTTGACCTGTGGTGTCATCATCTATCGCCACTACCGCCATCTGCACTTGCTCAATACCATCACGAGCCACTTCAACGTCCACGCCAATCCGCTCAACACTATGATTTACACCTCTAAGGGCGGACGTGAGGGCGCGATCATCTACGACCTGCTCTATAACTTAAAGGAGGTCGACTCGATCTTAACCCGTGTCAATGGTGCCACCGAGCGCTTAAACGCGATTGTGCAGTCCAACCTCAATGAGCAATCCTCGTCAGTGGCCGAGGTCAACGAGCACAACAATCAGACTCGCGCTTTGACCAGCGAGATGAATCTGATCGCCCAAAACATCAATCACATGGTCGAAGACATTGCCTCAAGCTCGCTTGAGACCGCCAAGTGCTCAACTGAGGCCGCCCAACTGGTGAGCGAAAGCAAGGCCGTGTCCGACCAGACCATGAGCGCGATCGATAATCTGCGCGTCAGCAGCGACAATATTGTCAAGGCCATCACCGATTTGGCCGCACGCGTCGATGACATCGAGCAAGCTGCCGCCTTGATCAAGGACATTGCCTCGCAGACCAACCTCTTAGCGCTCAATGCCTCGATTGAGGCCGCGCGCGCCGGTGAAGCGGGCCGGGGCTTTGCGGTCGTCGCCGATGAAGTGCGCTCGCTGTCGCTGCGCACCGAGCAAACCACCGTGCAGATTCACGACTTAATCACACGCTTTAAGAAGACCGCCCAAGAAACGGTTAACCTCTCGGCCAAGGGCCAAGAGAGCGTAGATCAGGGTGTGGAGCAAGTCCACCTGACTAACAGCAAGTTAGATGAGGTCTTAAAGAGCATCACCCAGATCCATCAGCTCACCGATAGCGTCGCCAATATGGTTCAAGCCCATACCGGCACCGCGCAAGATGTGGCGATCAAGGTCCAGCACATCAACAGCATGGCCGAGAGCACCTTGGAAACCTCAACCGAGAACCTCAGCCAGACCAAGGAGCTAAGCGCCATCTCAACTGAGCTCCAAGACATGGTCAAGCGCTTTAGCAACAGCAACCACGTCTAAGTCTAAGCCCGCGGCGCGGTCCGCTGCGCCCCTAGGTCGCGCGCCCCAGCCGCGCCCCTGCGCCCGAGCCCGCCCGCATTCCTCCAGTCAGTGGGCGGAGCAGGCGCAGCCCAAAACAGAGCGAGCCCGCACTTGATGCGGGCTCGCTCTGTTTTTGGGGGACGGCGCGCTAAAAGAACCAGAAGTTGAGGTAGATCGCCGCCAGGGCCGCCAGCGCAAAACCCACCAGCACCATCATGCTCTGGAAGCTCACCGGAGGGGGTAAGCGCTCGACCTGACGCAGCGTCACCTCAACCAAGGTCAAGGTATTGGAGCTGGTCGCATAATTGCGAAACGACTCCAAGATCTGCTTGAAGTGCGCCCGCTCACGGCCCAGCTTGCGCTTGAAGTAGACGCCGCGCCGCCGGATCTGCTCTTGCTTTTGGCGCTCCTTTTCCTCTTGGAGCTTGCGCTCGGCCTTATCAAGGCCGCTATCCTTGGCCCCGGCGGCGGCCTCTTTAGCGGCCTTGGCCCCTGAGGCGCCCTTAGTCTCATGCCCCTCAGCGCTCGCCACCAGCGCGGTGCTCTGGGTCTTGCCCGCGCCCTCAGCGCGCTGAGCAAGCTTCGCCTCAGCGGCCATGCGGCTTTCGGCATCGCGCAGCTCCATTTCGACCGCGCGTGAGGTGGTCTCATTTAAGTGCTGCAGGCGCTTAGGACGATACTGCAAGGCAAGGTTGACCAAGACCAGCATGAAGGAGACGTTGTAGCGCACAATCATGTCTTGCAGGTGCACGCTGCAGTCTGCATAGGAGTGACGGCTGCCAAAGACGTGGTTAAAGTCGCTCAAAACCTTCTTACTTTGCTCATGGAAGCGGTAGAAGTTGGCGATGAGCTGCTTGTCGTCGCTTAAGAGGTAGAACTTCTCAAAGTTGCTGGCAATCTGGTAGTAGTACGGGAGCGCATCAACCACGCGCCCTAAGGAGCCGATCAGGTAGTCGATGTCATCTGAGTGCAAGCGCAAGTACAGCCGCTTGAGCTTGCCGATCATGGAGCGCAGCTGCTGCACCAAGGCCGGTGAGTACTCGCGGCCCAATTCGGTGGCGTAAAGATGGAACACGTAGTGCGTGATCGAGACGAGGTTGTAGATGTAATCTAAGAACATCGTCCGCTCGCGCGCCTGGACGCAGCGCTCGCGAAAAGCGATCATGAGCGCATTGTTGTTGCTCAAAAAGCGCGAGATCTCGGACAGGGCCAGCTGTGCCGCAGGATTGGCATTGAGCTCAACCTCAACAAAGTCGCCCTCCATCCCATGCTCGCAGTTAATCTGAGCAATGCGCTCGAGCAAGCGGTTGAGCTCTTCATTGAGGTGGCGATCAAAGCTGGAAGCCTGCTTTTTGAGGTGCAGCTTATCGCGCAGATTGTTGCGCGGGATGTCTGGCACCAAGTGGATGCGCTCGGCCATGCGCTCGGCGTGGCGCTCTTGGTTCAAGATGCCATGGCCGCCGCCGACAAAGCTGCGCTCATCGGCGTTGTCCTCGCGCTCCTTTTCCTCCTTGGCCTGATTTAACTCCTCGAGCACCTTGCTTAAAACGAAGGCGCCCTTGATCTTGAAGTTATCGCCAATCAGGCAATGGACCAAGCCTTGGGTGAGCTCCTCATCTTGCAGGCAGCGGCTGTACAAGGTCGCAGCATCATCAAAGCGCTCTTCGATTAAGGCCAGCACCGCAAGATTGATGTAGGAGGAAAACGATTGCTGCGACTGCCACAGCTTAACTGCCTTATCGCGGTTCCCTGTTGCAAGGTTATACAGCGCCGCGTGATCCACGCGCGTAGCGTCCATGAGCCAAAACAAGCCATGGAAGATGCGGCCGCGCGCGGACATCAGCTCGCTTTTGGCCAGATCAAGGCGCCGGGGCGTACGCAGGGGCGGCTTGATAAGGTCGGGCATATCCTGCTTTAACGCGCCAACCGTGGCGCCCTTTAAAGCCTGCGTCATCAAGGCCTTGTAGTTAGCCGCTAAAACTGCGTTTTTAACTTGGGTTCCCGCCCCCAGCACGCGGTACGGGTTATCCACCACCAATGACAGCGTCATAGCGCATCCTACCTAGCCAACTACCCAAACCAAATATTTGCCCCAGAGCTCACCCAAGCGCCGTCGCTTCGGCATACGGCAAGCTTTGCAGGCAGGTGCTCAGCATAGCACAAGCTATGCCACGCCCCAAAAATCATGCCACTTTAACGCACCGGCGCCAACCAATGACGCCATAAGCGCTCCAGCCAATCC
>DXIF01000228.1 GCA_019113025.1 Candidatus Anaerobiospirillum stercoravium
ATTGGTAGCGCTCGGCCCAGAGTGGCAACGGCTGATCGAGCCAGATACATATAGCTCGCTGAGTTACTGGGCACCACTAACACAAGTCGAAATGGCGGCGTAATTCAACTGGGCTGGTGCCAAATATGCGCTTTAGCGCCCGTGGGGGGCCCTTTAGGCGCCTTGGGGCGCCCTCGGGCGCAGGTGGGCGCTTAGAGCTTGAACTGACGCATGGTCTCCTCAAGCTTGCCCACCTCGGCATTGGTGTTGGTCACAATCATCTGGCAGTCGGTGGCAATTTGCGCGACTTCACGGGTTGAGGCGGTTAAGTCTTGCATATTGGACGAAATCTCGTGGGTGGCGGCAGTTTGCTCCTCTGCTGCGGTTGCAATCTGGGTGATTTGCATCGTGACGTTTTGGACATGCTGCGCGATGTCGGTTAAGACGTGCTCCAGCTCCGAGGTATTGTCGGCAAGTTGCGACATGCCTTGCACCGCCTTGTTCATCGACTCGGTGACCGCGTTGGTGTCAGCCTCGATATGCGAGACCTTTTCGGCAATTTCGCTCGTGGATGCGGAGGTGCGCATTGCCAGAGCCCGCACTTCGTCGGCGACCACGGCAAAGCCGCGGCCGGCCTCACCGGCGCGGGCGGCCTCAATTGCAGCATTTAAGGCTAAGAGATTGGTTTGGGCGGCGATTTCGTCAATGGTGTTGACCATCGAGGTGATGGAGCGCGACTGGTTAATCATGGTCTCCATCTGCTTGTTATTGGTCTTGGTTTGCTCGGCCTGGTCGTAGATCGCCTGAATCGAGGTCTTGGCTTGAGCCATACCTTGAGTTGTGATGTCGCTTGATTGGTTGGCTAGGTTCGAGGCCGACTCGCAGTTTTGGGCGATATTTTGGGTGGTCGAGACCATTTCATTGGCCGCGGCGGCAATGGTAATGGTGCGGTTCTCCGAGTCCGAGGCGTTGCGGCTTAAGCGGTTGACCGCCTCTTCGGCATCGCTCATATCGCTGGAAATGCGCGAGCTCATGTCATGGATCTTATTGATGACCTCAATCATGGTGGTGCGCAAGTGCTCTAAGGCCTTACCCACATGACCAAACTCATCGCTGTAGCCGGTCTTGACCTCATGGGAGAAGTCGCAGGCCTCAAAGTATTGGATGTGCTCGATCGCAATGTGTAGTGCGCGCTTGATGTACTCCGCGGAAATCAAGGCAATGGCTAAGGCCAAGACAATGGAGAACAGGGCGATGCATGATACCACCACCATTGGAGTGGAGGAGGCAATGGAGTTGACCTGCATGACCACTTCCTTGACTTGCTCATCACGAACTGTATTTAAGTTAGTAAAGGCGTTGTCGAGCGGCGCTAAGATCTTGGTGGTGTAGACGTGGGTGGCACGTTGGCGAATGTCGCCTTGGTTGGCGGGGCTGGCATCATCAATGGTGCGCGCGATCGGTATTAACTCGCTTTGCACCAAGTTAATGATGAGGTTGATGTCCTGCTTGATCGCAGTGATCTCTTGTGGGAAGCGGCCGGTTTGCAGCTCATCGGCATATTGCTTAAGCTCATTGATACGTTGATGTAAGGATGATTCGACTTGGCCGCGTACATTACGGTTTTCCGCGTCGACGTACAAAATCAGTTCGTTTTGGAGATTGCGGCTGCTAATGATGACGCGGTCGATGCGCACGTAGCGCTCTTCTAAGGTCCAAGTAACATAACTTGCCACTTGCTGGGCATTGCGCATGGAGAGCAAGGCCGAGGTCGTGATAATACAAGTTAAGATGATGATGGACATGAAGCTGATCAACAGCTTGGTCTTGATGGGAAGACTTTTGTACCAGCCCATAATTAACTCCAATGGCGTCGTAATGCGCAAGGCACCACAGGCGGTAGCCGCACCCCCAAGACTGGCGCTTTGCCGAAGCTTCAGCTGATGCCACCATGTGGCAGGGCGCCGCGAGCATTGCGCGGACCGTAGCTTAATGAGTCCGCGTGGCGCTTGTGACGGTGCTTTAGTAATGTGATCGGGTCATTGCGTGAGCAGCGCAAGCTTGAGCGCGCTAAGCGCGGCACAACAGTGCGCTCAGGCTCAGCTGGACTAAGCGGTACTAGGCTGAGCGTGAGGCGGTGCCCCAATTTAGGGCAGAACGGTCAAGGCTTGTGCTGATAGGCGCTTTTGTATCAAGAATTGTGCCTAACAACTGAAATGGTGCAAATTTTGTATCTAGCTAGATAACCTACACTTTGCTGCAAAATGTATGTGCACCGCGCTTTCGCCCCGGCTGCGCTCTTGGAGTGCACGAGGTGAATACCACGCCGCGCTCTTACTGTTATGAGCTGCATGCTTGCCGTCTTCTTGGCATTATGCCCTCAAGGGCAGCCTCGGGCGTGAGTCCGCCGTTAGGGGCCTGACACTTCCGCCCCGTAGTCTCGACCGATTGCTCTGAGACTTTCCGTTCCTCCCACTCTTCTCCTTCCCCGCGCTCCCTTTTCCTCATTATTTCCCGCTTCATGCTGGTCTTTTGCCGGTACTTGGCCCGAGCTTGCCGCTTCGGGGCGTGCCTCGGACGCGCGACGACCTAAATGCGCTGCGCCCTGAGGGGGCAGTAACTTGAAGTTATCGCAGCTTGAAGGTGCGGCGTCCGGAAGGTGCAATAACCTGAAGTTATCGCGCCCTGAAGGCACTGCGGTTTGAAGGTGTGACGCCCTGAAGGTGTGGCGGCCGAAAGGTGCAGCGCCCCAGCGGGGCGCAGCGGGCTCGCAGGCTGAGGCCGGTGGGGCGCTCACAGTGGTCTGAGCCTGTGGCCTGGCCTGTGGTGGGGGCGTGCGTTTAGTAGACCTAGGGCAGGGAGGGCCCTTGCGCTTGGTATGTTAGCGCTCAGGTGAGCGGTAACAGGATTTACTGGGGAGGACAGCAGTTGCGTCTACGTTACCAAGAGGTGGGGTATACATTGCAGTTTTGCAATATTTTTGGTTGCAATGATGCAACTAAAGATGGGCTGTTGGGGGCGGTGGTATGCCAGTGGATATAGGGTAAAAGCTGATATTTATCAGCTTGTAGCGGGGTGCTGGGGCGTGAAACCGCGATTTGGTATATGGGTTGCTCTAAGAGACTTAGCTGTGGCTTGAGGGCCTGCTTTGGGTACGGCAATACTCAAAGCTTTGCCTGCTAAGCGCTGTGAGCGCTTGTGGCTTACGCTGCACCATCGACGCTGCAAATTAGGCGCTGGACACTGGGCGCTGATGATGTTGCTTTAGCACGTTGCTTTAGCACGTTGCTTTAGCACGGTGCTTTAGCACGGTGCTTTCGTGCTGGGCTTAAGTGCGTTTCTTGGTTGGGTTAACTGTTTACGCGCAGGCGATGGGTGCAGATTGCGGTAGGGCAGATGGCGGCAGGGCAGCTAAAACCTGGCACTTGCTCGATAAGAGGTTTGTCATTTCTTGTCTTATCTAAAGTCACAGCTAGCGGCAACTAGCTGGGGCGCGTCTGCGCGCGGACTTTAGGCACGCAAGTGCCAGACCACTGTTTAGAATTCAGATTGTACACGGTATTCTTATGATCAAGCATGCAAAGTGGGGCAAGTTGGCTTTAGCTGGAACGGTGGCGGCACTTGGTTGGGGGACGCTCACAACGGCAGCTCAGGCGGCATTAACGATTGACCTGCGCCATGAGTGGGTGGACGTCGAGCGCGCACACAAAGATCGCGTCATGATCTCCGATCGCTTTGAGAACGGCTTAGGCTATAGCGTGGAAACTAAGGCTAAGTCCGGTGGTGATAGTAAGGACACCGCTTACTCCGAGATGGAATCCAATGGTTCGGAGTTCTCCTTAACCTACCAATATAAGTGGACACCCAAGTTTAGCATTCAGCCGGGCATGACCATTGAGTTTGGCGACGGCAAGGCCATCTATAAGCCAAATCTGCGGATCCAGTACAATTTTGACAACGGCATGTACGCCGCCTTCCGCTACCGTTACGAGTACACCCGCGACAACGACGGGGTTACCACCGATGAGCACTTGCATCGCTACGAAGGTTGGTTGGGCTACAAGATCAACAACTGGGGCTTTGAAGCCAACTACATTTGGCGTGACTCCAATAAGATCCGCTTTAACAACCAAGAAACTGACTACGAGTACGACTTTAAAGTCAGTTACGCCATTACCCCACACTGGGAGCCGTTCGTGCAAGTGGGTAACGTCAAGTACACCTCGACCTCCGATCAACGCCAGACTCGTTATCGCATCGGCATTAAATACAAGTACTAAGCCAAGTACTAACCCAAGTATTAAGCCAAGTACGAACCCAATACCGGCCGTAAGGAGAATTGGGGCGAGGGCCTAGGTAACTACCGATAAGGAGGAAGCGGTGAAGCGAGCACAGTTGAGTCGAGCGCTGCGCGGCATGTGGGGCGCGGCGTTGATGGTAGCGCTGGTAGGTGGCTGTACGTCCACGTCGCAGGTGGCAGTCAGTGACCTTGAATGGCACAGCATCAGCTTTGGGCAGTCGACAGATATTAACTTTGCGACCAATGTGCTGCCTAATAAGATTGGCGTCAATTACACCTATTTGAGCGATGGCACGGTCGCGAGCGCGCAAACCCCAGGACGGGCGCTTAGTGTGCCATTCAAGGTGGAAAGCCGCGGCGGCAAGATTGGCAATAGCCATGATGGCCTGACCTTTTACTACACCACCTTGCCTTTTGACATGAACTTCGTGTTAGAGGCGGTGGTGCGCATCGACCAATTTGGTCCGGAAAACGGCGCCTTACCCGCAGCCCAAGAGGGCTGTGGCCTGTTAGTGCGCGATATCTTGGGACCGGCGCGCTCGGAGCAATTACAACCGGGGATTGAGGAGTTTCCTGCCAGCTCTAATATGGTCATGACCGCGGTGATGACCCAAGACAAGAGCGATCACAGCACGGTGCAGGTGATGCAGTTGGCACGCGATAAGGTGCAGTATCCGTGGGGCAATCCAAAAATTGAGATGCTGCGCCGCCCGATTGCACAGCAGCTAGACCTTACGGCCGAGCGCACCTTTAAGCTGCGCTTGGAGCGCACTGATACAGGCATCAAGTCAAGCTATGCTCCGCTTGATAGCAAGGAATTTCAGACTTTGGAAGTGGCCCGTGCGGATCGTCTGACGGTCTTAGACCCGGAGCGTTACTACGTGGGCTTCTTTGCCTCACGCAATGCTGCCATGACCGTGCTTGATGCCAAGCTGGAGCTCAGTAGCGCTGCCACTGAGGTCACCGCTTTAGCGCCTGAATCCAGCTCCGCTCGGGTTGAGTTAGATTGCGCCCCATATCTGAAGCCGGGGGAGCGCTCCTATCGCTTTAGTGCACGGGCTAATACCGCGGGCACCTTGTATCTGTGGTCAGATCAGTCCGCTCAGTCAGAGCAGTCCGAGCGCTCAGACGCGCCGGAGTTTGACCCAGTAGCAGCGCTCAAGGCCGATCCGTCCTTAGCGCAAGCGACGCTCCAAGTCGAGGCGGGGGCTATGGTGCACCATGAGCTGATGCTGCCACATGGGGACGGGGATCGCGTGCACTATGTGTTGCTCCCAACTGATGCCTCCGCGACGGCGGTGGGCGGCAGCTTGACGCTGACGGAGCAGGCCTTGCTCGGTGCGCCGCATTTGGTCGCCGGGCCTCACGGGCAGAGTAATAATCAAGGCACGGCGGACAGTCCGTTGGATGTCGCCACTGCTTTGGCCTTGGTCGCGGTAGGGGGCACCGTTGAGCTGTTAGATGGCACCTACGCGCTGACGAATTTACCGGCGTCGGTCTCGGGCCAGCCCGGTGCGCTTAAGGTCTTAAGCGGGAGCGCTCAGGCTGTTTTTGCGGGACTTGATGTGGCTGCTAACTATCTTAAGCTCACAGGCTTTACCGTTACCAAGAAGCCGCTTAATCTTGCAGGCTCCTACAATCACCTCTTGGGCCTGACCGCGCATCATTGCGACGACACCGGCATTTGGGTGGCCTCCCCGGCTGACGTCGGGCGCAGTCTCTGGGCTGCCCATAACTTAATTGAGAATTGCACCTCCTATGGCAATCAAGATCCGGGCAATATCAACGCCGATGGCTTTGCGGTCAAGATGCGCGTGGGAGAGGGCAATCGCATCGTCAATGCCTTGTCCTACGGCAATGCTGATGACGGCTACGACCTGTTCAACAAGGTCGAGGATGGCCCCAATGGCGCGGTGGTGATTGAGAACTCAGTGGCCATGTTCAATAACAACAATGGCTTTAAGTTAGGGGGCGAGGGCTTGCCGGTGCCGCATGCGATCTCAGGCTCGCTTGCCTACCGCAACGGCATGGATGGTTTTACCGACAACTTTAATCCCGGTAAGCTGCAAGTTAAGGATAACGTCGCCATCGACAACGCCCGCTTCAATTTCCTCTTCCGCAAGGGCCCGTACGTTAAGGACGTCACGGAGCAAGGTAGCTTTGAGGGCAATGTCTCGTTGCGCACCACTGAGGGCCGCTATGCCGATGTGGTCAATGGCACCATCGCCGCGGACAATGTTTTCATGGCCGATACTAAGCCTAATAGCGCCCAGCTGGGCTATCGCGTCAAGCACCATGAGCGTAAGCCCCAAGCGCAAGACAATGCGGTACCACCGCGTAATGCTGATGGCAGCTTAGCGCGCAGCTTCTTTTATGAGCGCCAATAGCCACAAGCTTGCAACATAGGCACCATCTCTTAAGCAACAACCTCTTAAGCCTTGGCCCTCACCGGTCAGGGCTTTTTAGCGTCTAAGGCCGAGGGCACAGACCGCGGCTTAGTGCTATTGGGGGATTGAAGCTTGTGTGCCTTTGAGCGGGAGTGGAGCGGTAACTCCGCGTGTTTTTATCGTGCTTGGAGCGCGCTTTGACCGTGCTTTCTATCTGGGCTAAGACCAAGCTTGGTCTTAGGAGTGGGCCCTGAGATGATGGCGTGTACTGTGCGTATGTGGCAGGTTGTGCGTTAAGAAGTGCGCTCATGGGGGCATAATTCCAGACCGGCTCTAAGCGGTTAAACATAGCCTGCGGCCACACAAGCTTAGAGTGGTCGCAGCAAAGTAGAAGTAGCTGACTTAGCCCTCTGGGCAAGGGCTCAACCCATCAGCTGGACGGTTGGGCGCAGATGAAGGGTAGTGCATGAAGGCGCGGTGCCTGAAGCTTGAGCGTGGGGAAAGATGTAAGCCCTAGCGGGGGTGGGCGTAACGCCGGGCCCAATACTTGGGCGCAAAGCGAAAGTTTGGCGTTGAGATCAGCGCGAAGTGGCGCTGAGGTCTAAGCGAAGTGGGGCTGAGATCAGTGCGAGGGGGGCTGAGGTCAGTACGAAGTGGGGCTGAGA
>DXIF01000229.1 GCA_019113025.1 Candidatus Anaerobiospirillum stercoravium
ATTGGTAGCGCTCGGCCCAGAGTGGCAACGGCTGATCGAGCCAGATACATATAGCTCGCTGAGTTACTGGGCACCACTAACACAAGTCGAAATGGCGGCGTAATTCAACTGGGCTGGTGCCAAATATGCGCGGTGGGCTGAGCGCAGGGGGTGATTTGCCGCGGCGCGGGCGCGGTGGGCTGAGCCCACGCTGGGCCCGCGCGGCGGCAGCACGGTTTAGGGGCGTGGTTTAGGGGCGTGGTTTAGGGACGAGGTTTAGGAGCGCGGGGCCGGTTGTGCCTGCTTGGCCTTGCGGGCCTCGCGGCGCAGCTTGATGAAGTTGTAGTAGCCTGAGGCTTTGCGCTTGAAGGTCAGCATGCTGTTTTTAGGGAAGATCGCGATGCGGCGGATCTGGAATAAGTCGGCATCAAACACCACGTCGCCGGAATCGGTCGCCACCGCAAAGTCAAAGCCGCTCTTTTTGACCATGGTCTTGATGTCCTCATTGAGGCTGCCATATGGGTAGGCAAAGGTCTTGAAGGATCGACCGTACTTGTGCTCTAAAGCCGCCTTGCACTCCGTGATTTCGGCGCGCGCTTCCTTAGGCGGCAGCTCGGCTAAGCGTGGATGGGTCTTGGTGTGGGCCCCAAATTCGATGCCGTAAGCCGCCATCTCATCGACCATCTCCTTAGTCATAAGGGGCAGCTTCTTTTCAGGATGCTGCGGATCGTCGGCGTCCCAAGCGTTGTAGTCGCGGTGGGAGAGCAAGAA
Source organism: Candidatus Anaerobiospirillum stercoravium (assembly GCA_019113025.1). Classification (GTDB taxonomy): domain Bacteria; phylum Pseudomonadota; class Gammaproteobacteria; order Enterobacterales; family Succinivibrionaceae; genus Anaerobiospirillum; species Anaerobiospirillum stercoravium. Next base: position 751 of record DXIF01000229.1, read on the forward strand.
GATCACGGCCTTAAAGCCAAACTCCTTGAGCAGCGGAAAAGCGGTGGTGTAGTTGTCGACGTAGCCGTCATCAAAGGTCAGTATGATCCACTTCTTGTGGTCGCGGTCAAAACGCTTTTTATAACGGCCGTCTCTGAGGTCATCAAAGGTCACGGTCTCATAACCGTGATCCTTGAGGTATTGCAGGTGCGCGCGGAAACGCTCTTGCTCGATGTAGGTGCCGTGGATGCCCTTTTCGCTGTCATCCTTGATCACGCGGTGGTACATGATGACCGGGAGCTCGCGCTTAGTCTTGTGGACGTAGACGCGGCTGTAGAGGTGCTCTACTTGGTCAACGATGGGCTGGGCATCGTATTGCGTCAGCACTTGCTCACGCAGCGCTTGCAGCTGGGCGTGGTCGCTGCCTAGTACCTGCGCTTGGTGCAGGTCGTCTAACAGGCGCTCAAAGGTAAAGCTGCCTTGTTTGGTGCTGATGATGTCACCAAAGTTGGTGCTCATGACCGCAGCGACATTGTCCTGAGTGACTAAGCCATGGTAACAGCCCTCGCCAATGGCGATGAGCGGACGCCCACTCATCAGCGTTTCGATGCCAACGCGTCCCGCGCCAATAATGACATCGCTGTGCTTGATGATGTTCGGGATATCGGCACAGTAGCCCTTAAATTGGATGTGCTGATAGTGCGCGTAAGGACGTAAGAACTCTGGCAAGTCCTCGGGGCTGCTCACCGCCTTGCCGCCGACCACATCGATCTTAATTTCCGGATGATCTTTGAGCTGCTCCAGCACTTGACCTACGACCCAGCCCTTGGGGCCACTGAGGCGCCCAATTAAGGCTACGTGCAGGGGCTGGGCTGCGCTCGGTATTGGGGTGCTCGTGGCATCAGGCGGGAGAGCCGGAGGACAGAAGGTGAAGTCTTGGGCTGAAACGGGGTTTCTGAGAATTAAGGTGCGCTCTGGGTTAAAGCTCAGATCCGTAATGACTTGGTTACGGATGCTCTCGCAGACGCATAAGGAAAGTTCGCCCGCGCATTTTAGCAGGACGCGGGAGAGATGTACCGGTTGACGTCCGTGAATCGAGGCGATGTGGGGAATACCGCATAAGGAGCAAGCCAGGGCGCTGATGTAGGCCGAAGCGCGCGAGTGGGAGTGTACCACCTGAATATCGTGCTGGCGGATGAGCTGCACCATGGTGCGCACTTGCATGATGCGTTTAGGGAAAAAGCGATCGTTGAAGGCGAGGGGAATAAACTCGGCCTTGGTGGGCGCCGTGAGTGTGTCTGATACGATTATGACCTTGTGGCCCCGGGCGATGAGTTCGTTGGCAATGGTTACGGCAAAGACTTCCGCTCCGGTTAGCTCGCGTTGCGAGAGTGCCATTAAGATATTCATATCCTGCCCCCCTCCCTTGGCTGCTTCCTGAGGGAAGCTTGTACCAACTCGTATCATTTTGCTTTTGATCAGCCTACGCGCCAAGGTGAGATTTGGGCGCGGGCATAATAACCACGGGGCGCATTGTAACTGGCTTGCGGGGGGCCAGCCAGAATTTTTTTCAGATTAGGGTTATATGCGGCATATTTAAGCCACATATAGATGTAGGGACGGTAATGGTGGTGTGACACGGACGGTGTGACTGGGACAGCGCAGCGCGGGTGTGACCAAAGAGACGCGGCATGGGCACTGCTTTGTGGGGAGGGCTCTCTTGGAAGGCTAGCTGGGGGCTGCTATTGGTGTGTTACTATTTGGTGAGATTGTTGTTAATTTTGGTTACAAAAAAAGCACCACGAGGTGCCCTTTTGTTGCCTTTTATGTGCCTTGGCGGATGGAGTGAGATTCGAACTCACGGAAGACGTAAATCTTCGACGGTTTTCAAGACCGTTGCATTCAACCGCTCTGCCATCCATCCGCATAGGTTGTGGCGCACATTATACCGATTTCTTAGGGCGGTGCAAGCCTTAGCCACAAATTAAGCGCTGAGTTGGGCACGAATTAGGGAGTAGAGCCGATGTTGTGACCGAGCGGCGGGGGCGGTGACCGGTGGGCGGAGCGTTGTTTATCGCAGGGAGCGGGCGCGGTGCTGAATGAACCACGCTGTTAGGATAATACTTGGGGTCGATGTGCCCAAGTAACTGGGCACCCGGCGCGGGGGCCTGGTGCGCGGCGCGGTGTGCTCTGCCAGTTTAGCGGCAGCGGCAACGCCCACAGCAATAGCAG
>DXIF01000027.1 GCA_019113025.1 Candidatus Anaerobiospirillum stercoravium
TGCCTAGTCTGTTTTCCCCCGCCTAAGATTTGAGCACTAAGTTGCCACTGAACTATCATCAACTTAGCGCATACTTTTTATATAATTCCCCATTTCACACCAGTGAACCTGAATACTAACCAAGAGGTTAATATCAAGATTAAGTTACTCAAGCAGGTATTTGAGTTGATGGAGCTGGATCCGCACCAGCTGACGCTACACTTGATGCGCAAGGATCAAGAGTAGTTTGGGGCAGGGAGCGGGAGCAGCGACGTTGCGATGCTGCGCTTGCTCTTATCTCTGCGCCAGCTCTCATCTTTGCGACCCCTCTTGTGGCACAATGGGGGAGTTGTTTTTGAGTTTCGCAATCAGCGTAGCGTAACGGCCCTAAAGGGGCGGTACTTGCGACCTGACTTTTGCTTTTTGGTGTTGGTTGAGCCGACTAGAGCTGAGCTTGGGCCCAATCATGGCGCTTTCGTGCCATGAGATTAGCAGCAACTGAACGTGCGAGCAGCTCTGCGTTCAGCTTTCTCCTGATCACCCCTTGGTGGCAGCAGTCTTCACTGCTTGCTCCTCGGGGTTTTTTGTTGCAATTAGGAGATGCCATGAACTGCCGCAAAACTAATATCCTCAGCCTCTTGCAAGGGGGCACCCACTTCCTCATCCCGTGCTATCAGCGCTCATATGCGTGGACCCAAGAGCAATGCAGCGATCTGTGGCTTGACCTCAAGCGCTTGGTGGCCCAACGCGAACAGTTCCCAGAGCTCAATGCAGTGCACTTTATGGGCAGCATTGTGGTCCAAACCACACAGTATGTGCCCATGGCAGAAGTGCGGGCCCGCGAGCTCGGGGTGCTCATTATCGACGGGCAGCAACGTCTAACCACGATGTACTTGCTGTACTTGGCCTTAGCGCAGGTAGCTCGCCAGCGTTTGGAGCAAAACGCGGAATATGCGGCGCTGGTTTCCGAACTCGATGCCTTCTTGCAAGACGCCTGCGATAAAGAACATGGAACTGGTTGGCAGCCGCCCTTTACCTTGTCTGGCACGGATCAAGTTGATCTCAAGCGCTTGGTCGCAGGTTACGAGGCGCGCTTTAACCAAGCGGCGCTCCTTACCAGTAACTACCAGTACTTTTGCCAGCAACTGGCCGCTGAGTCTGACCTGTGTGCGCTGTATGAGGCCACGCGGGCGTTTGAGCTGGTAGAAATGAGCTTGGAGCGCGGCGATGATGCGCAGCTCATTTTTGAGACGCTCAATGCGCGCGGCTTGGCCCTGACTACATGGGACAAGATCCGCAACTTTGCGTTGATGGATTTGGACTACGACGACTCACAGCGTTGTTACCAGAATTTGTGGCAGCCGCTGGAGCAATACCTCCATGCAAGTGAGCACGATGACTTCATCTACTTCTACTTAGAGGTCAAGCGCCAAACTGAGTCGAATCTTACGACCCTGTACTACGACTTCAAGCAATGGTGCCAAGCATCGGGCCGCTCCAAAGAGGCCGTGCTGCAAGACCTTTTGAGCTACGCTGAGCTCTTTGCCCAACTTAGCTATTGTCATGTGCCGTTAGTGCCCTCAAGTGAACTCGATCCTCGTGAGCGTAGCGGCTTGCAAGCGGAGCTGAACCTGTGCCTCAAGCGCCTGCAGCTCACCCGGAGCAATGACTGGCTGCCCTTTGTCTTGCAGTGTCTGATGAGCTATCGCGCGCGTGCTTTGAGCGTCAGTGAGCTAATCAAAGTGCTGCAGCTGATCGAAGTCTACGTGACGCGCTGTTGGCTGGTATCGCTCGGACGCCAAAGCTTGGAGCCATTTTTCATTACGCTGTACCAAGATGTGGTAGCGCTACATGATGATGTATCAGAGGTTGGTGCGGGCGCTGGAACAGCGGAGGATGGCGCAGCGGACACCGTAGCTGATGGCGCAACGGACAGCGCAGCAGACGTCGCATCTGAGTTTGTGGCTCGTTTGGTACAGATATTACGCTCTGAGCGCGCCAATATGCCGGACGATGCGCAAGTACAAAAAGCGCTGCGCGACACGAACTTCAACTTCACTACCGGCCGCCAAATTGCCATGCGTAACTATGTGCTGGCGCGCCTAGAAGAAGGCTGCGCCCCTAAAGCTAAGCTTGCCGAGCGCATCCCAATCATCGATGTGATGTGGCAAGAGCCGCAGGCGCTCACCTGCGAGCACATCATGCCGCAGAAGCTCTCTGATACTTGGCGTAAAAACCTAGGTTCCAACTGCGACAAGATCCATGCGCTCTGGACGCACCGCTTAGCCAATCTCACCTTGACCGCCTACAACGCAGAATACGCCAATAAGAGCTTTTCGGAAAAGCGCTCGATGGAGCATGGCTTGGCCCAAAGTCCACTCTTCATTAACCGCGCCATCGCCAAGCATATCCACTGGGTCGAATCGGATTTGAACCAGCGCGCCAATGAGCTTTACCAGTTGGCGCTCAAGGTTTGGCCGTATCCTAAGGTTGATGGTTAATCCTTCTTGGGTTAACCCATCTTGCTGCCCGTTATCAGGGATGAGATGCGGGCTTTTGACTGACGCACCTAACCATGAAGACGCCATCAACCAGCCAAAAGTGTGATGTGGATATCTTTTTATTTGATATAACTATTGTTTTATGGAAATAATAATACTATAATTGTGGCATTGGTGTAACTTTTATTTGGCGAGGAACGGCCATGGAATGCAGCAAAATTGACATCAGAGCCTTGATGCAGGAGGATCATGTTTTCAAGATCCCATGTTTCCAGCGCTCGTACGCTTGGAATGATGATCCGCAATGCCGAGTCTTGTATGAGGATATTGAGCGAATTGCAGCTAAACATCAAGATCCTGAGGCCAAAACTACTCACTTTTTAGGAAGCTTGGTGGTACAGCCCCAAGATAAAGATGGCTCGCGCCTGTTGGTTATTGATGGTCAGCAGCGTTTGACCTCCATGTACTTGCTGTACCTTGCTTTAACCCGTGTTGCTCAGCAACGTGGCCTTAATGAGTTGGTGGAAGAGATTTCATCAATTTTGGTGAGAAATCAAAGCTCCAAATTACCGCCATTTTCTTTTCCGAGCGATGACCAATTAGCTTTTGCTAAGCTATATGATGGTGATCCCGTTTGGTTCAAACAAGAGTCAGCTCTCACCAAGAACTATCTGTACTTTTGTCAGCGCTTGTTTGAGCTTGATGACCAGCAGTTAAGAGCTTTCTATGAGGCCACCCAGTATTTAGAGTTGGTCAAAATGAGCTTAGAAGATGGCGATGATCCACAGCTCATCTTCGAGTCGCTCAACTCCAAGGGCTTGGCCCTTTCCTTATGGGACAAAGTTCGTAACTTTGTTTTGATGAACCTGTCGGCCGGCGATGATGATTATTGCTATACAAACTATTGGCAGCCAATTGAGCAGTTTGTAGTGCCGTGGCACCGCGGCAATTTTGTGCGCTACTATTTGGAAATCAAGCAAGGCAAGGTGCCACGAGGGGAACTCTACTATGAGTTCAAGAACTTTAGCCAAGCAAGCAAATTGAGCAATATCCAGATACTGCAAGATATGCTCAAATATGCTGAGATCTTCTCTTGGATCGAGCGTTGTACCTTTGTTTGTGACGATGGGGCTATGAGGGATCAAGTGATTAATGCCTTGATTCGTCTGCGTTGCACCGGTTATTGGGATTGGCTCCCGTTTGGTATGCAATGCCTGATGCGTTACCGGAGTAAAGAGATTAGCGTACATGAGCTATTGGATGCTTTAGGTCTGGTTGAGACCTTTATTTTCCGTCGCTGGGTTTGCTCGATTGAACGTACAGGCTTTGAGAGCTTCTTTGCGTCATTAGCTCAAAAGATTGATAACCTTGAAGATGATAAGGCTGGAGCCGATTTCGTCAGCAAGTTAAAGTGGATCTTGTGCTCAGATAGCGCAAAGATGCCAACTGATGCTGATCTCAAAGGTCCGTTCTGTGAATGGGGCCTGAACTATAAGAGAAGCCCACACACCTCCATGCGTAACTACATCATCGCTTCTTTGGAGGCGGGCGCTGCTCGTGAAGCCAACGAGAAAACGGTATCGATTTTCCCAGAACTCAAGGATTACACCAACGTGTACTCCTATGAGCACATCATGCCGCAGAACCTGACCGATGAGTGGAAGGCTGACTTAGGTAGTGAGGCTAAAGATATCCATCGTCAATGGGTTCACCGTATTGGCAATCTCACTTTGGTAACTAGGTCTGAAAATAGTGCACTGGGTGATCGTCCGTTTAATGAAAAGCGCTCTATTGATCATGGATATGCTCATAGTGGCTTGTACCTCAATCGTGAGCTTGCTAAGCACGATAAATGGGGCGTCGCCGAGTTGGAGCAGCGTACCAATGAGCTGTATCAGCTGGCTCTTAGGGTTTGGCCTTACCCAATGAGCGTTTGTGAGGTAGAAGCCTCTGAGATGCAGGATTCGTCTGAGCACTTTGATTACTGTTTAGCAGATGACGAGCGTGATCTGACTTGGACTCAGCCACTTGGTTTTGAGTTCATGGGGGAGCATCATGACGTTGATTCATGGGTAGATATTCAACGTCTTGTTGTACCACAGATTTATCGGGCTGATCCTAAGCGTTTGCGTGAGTGGTTGGGCCAAACTAAACTTGAAGATGCTTGGGCTAAGCAGTTCTTTACTAAAGATCCTGAGTTTATGGCGTTTAAGCACACACCTCAAGGCAAGGTTGATCTTGATCTGGAAGATAACTTGTTCTTTAACGCTAAACAGCCTACTAACGACAAGATCAAGGTGTTCAAACAGCTCTTTGCAGCTATGGGCATCGAGCCACAACAGCTGGTAATCCATCTGAAGGATAAGGAATCAGTGGCTAATAAGGAAGCTGCTGAGGCTATGGCTGAAGCAGAGAATGAGCTCTAAGCGCCCGCTCGTTTAAACCTAACATTGCCGCCCTAGGCCAGACTTTGGCTTGGGGCGCTTTGTTTTGACGGAGGGTGGGTAACAGCTTGGGGCGGGCGCCGAAGTTAGGGCGTTGGGATAATGTGTGGCGTATAGCCCTGTGGAACGAGTCGCCAAAAGCCTTGCGGGCGTGCCCTAGGGGCGGGCGCTGGGGCGTGGCTAAGCGATTCCTAACTTAGCTGTGGCACAATACAGCCCTTATTGTCATGGAGGGCTAACTCATGTCTCAGGCACCACAGCCTAAGCCACAGTCAAACTTAGGTGCAGGTTCAAGCAGCGGCGCGCGTGCCGCAAGCGGCGCGGGCGCAGATCCAAGCGCCGTGGGCGTAGCCGCGCTGACGGGGCGTCCGGTAGATTGCTTGCCGCTTAAGGAAACGCTGCGCGCTTTCTGGGGCATGATTAAGAGCTATTGGGGCTGTAAGGATAGCCTCAAGTCGTGGGGCTTGCTCGCGCTGATCGTGGGCCTCACCGGCGGCTCGGTCTACATCGCTACCGCCATTAACACTTGGTATAAGGCCTTCTGGGATACGATCCAAGAGTACGACTTGGACGGCTTTAAATACCAGATTATGGTGTTCGTGGGCCTTGCGACCGTACACGTTTTGGTCACGGTCTATAACGCCTATTTGAAGTCGTGCCTGGCGATCAATTGGCGTACCTGGCTTACGGGCAAGACCATGGAGCGCTGGCTTAAGAGCGACAACTACTACAAGCTCCAGCTGACCGATAAAAACACTGATAACCCTGACCAGCGTATCGCTGAGGACTTAAACCTCTTTGTCTCGGCGACCATTGTGCTGATTTTAGGCACTGCCACCGACTTGGCCATGATGGTGACTTTCGGCATTGTGCTGTGGAACCTCTCTGGCGCCGTCGACATTACGGTTTGGGGCTATGAGCTGCATCTGCCTGACGGCTATATGTGCTACTTGGCGCTGTTGTACGCGGTCTTAGGTACGACCCTGACCTTTATCTTGGGTAAGCCGTTAGTGCGCTTAAACTTCCGCCAACAGCGCTACGAAGCGGACTTCCGTTTCTCCTTGATTCGCGTGCGGGAAAATGGCGAGTCGATTGCGCTGTACCACGGTCAAGAGCAAGAGGGTAAGTACCTGCGCACCAGCTTTGCAAGCTTAGTTGGCAACTACATTAAGCTCATCGTCTGCACCAAGCGCTTGGGCTTTTTGACCTTGGGCTATGCCCAGACCGCGGTTATTTTCCCGATCTTGATTGCTGCGCCGCTTTATTTTGCCAAGATCATCACCATGGGCTCGATCATGCAGATTAACTCGGCCTTCGGTCGGGTCCAAGACAGCCTGTCGACCCTGGTCAATAACTTCACCTCGTGGGCTTCGTGGAAGTCGGTGGTTGACCGTCTCACCTTGTTTTATCGCTCGATGGAAGAGGCCGAGCGCATCAAGTGCATCGAGATTGAGCGCGATCAAGCACAGCGCATGGTCATTTCCGACTTAGAGCTCAAGAGCCCACGCGCGGTCACCTTGTTGTCGAACTTAGCTCTGAGCTTAGAGTGCGGTGAGTCGCTCTTGATTCGTGGCCCATCAGGCTGCGGTAAGTCGACCTTGCTCAAAGCTATTGCCGGTATCTGGCCTTATGTGCAGGGTAAGGTGCATTACTTAGAGCACGGCTCCGTGCTGTTTTTAAGCCAGCGCCCATATCTGCCTCAAGGCACATTGCGCCAAGCGGCCTACTATCCGGCGGCGGTGCCCCAAGCTGATGAGGCCTCAGCGCAGCGCCTAGAGCACTACTTTAAGCTGGTCGGCTTAGAGCATTTGATTGCCCACTTAGATGAAACCGACATTTGGTCGCACATCTTGTCCCTAGGTGAGCAGCAGCGCGTGGCCGTGGTGCGCGCCTTACTTAATCGTCCCGCAATCTTGTTCTTAGATGAAGCGACCTCGGCGATGGATGAGCAAAACGAGGCCTTTGTCTACGACTTACTCAAGCAGGAGCTCAGCGCCACCATCATGATTTCGGTGGGGCATCGCTCGACTTTGATTGCTAAGCACGATCAGGTCTTAACCTATGAGGGTGCGGGCAAGTACCAGATTGCGCCCAGCGCGAGCTTAGCTTAGTAATGCGCTAGCGGAGCGTGAGCGCAGCTGCGCTTGCATCAGCGCTCCCGCTTGCGGGAGCGGGCGCCCAACAAAGCCCCATAAAAAAGCCGTCTCCGGGTGGAGGCGGCTTTTTTATGGGGTGGGCGCCGCACCGCGGCGCCTCAAATTTGCGTTGGGACGCTTTGCGGCTATTCGTCGTCGCGGGCGTTCTTTTCACGCACCATGCCTTTGGCCATAGCACGGCGTACCGCAGCTTGGCGGGCGGCGAAGTGGTCGGTGAGCTGCTCGGAGGCGCCAAAGAGCGGACGCTTGCCTTGCAAGAACTTGTAGTCATAGTCGGCCACTGCGCGGGTGACTAACTTGTACAGACCAATGACCGCGATGATGTTCGGGATGACCATCAAGCCGTTGAAGAGGTCAGCTAGCTCCCACACCAAGTTAACCTCTAAGAACGCGCCCATGAGCAAGAAGCAGAGGACCACGAGCGAGAACATGTTGACGTTCTTGTGGCCAAAGAGGAACTTGAAATTTTGCGAGGCAAAAAAGTACCAACCAATGATGGTGGTAAAGGCGGCAAAGAATAGGCACACCGCGACAAAGCCCGCGCCTGCTGAGCCCATGCCTTTAACGAAGGCCGTTTGGGTCAGCACAATGCCCGTGGTGGTACCGTCTAAGGAGCCCGTGACCATGATGACGATGGCGGTGGCATTTAAGACGATAAAGGTGTCGATAAATAAGCCAATAATGGCCGCTAAGCCTTGCTCGGCCGGGTGGCGGACGCGCGCGACAGCGTGGGCGTGAGGGGTCGAGCCCATACCTGCTTCGTTGGAGAATAAACCGCGGGCAACACCGTAACGAATGGCTTCCTTAATCGAGGCACCGATGACACCTCCGGTGGCTGCTGTTGGATCAAAAGCACCGATGATGATGGCCTGTAAGGACGGGAAGAGCATATCGATGTTGATGAAGATGATGTACAGCGAGCCTAAGACGTAGACTGAGGCCATAAATGGCACCATTTTCTCGGCAAAGGAGGCAATGCGCTTGATGCCACCGATGAAGATGAAGCCTGCGATCAAGATGATGAAAATGCCTGAGACCCAGTTAGGGATGTTAAAGGCACTTTGGAACGAAGTGGTGATCGAGTTGGCCTGCACCATATTGCCGATAAAGCCTAAGGCAATGATGATGAGCACCGAGAAAATGGTGGCTAAGGTCTTGGAGCCTAAGCCCTTGGAAATATAGTAGGCTGGACCGCCGGTGACATGGCCTTGCTTATCGTGGGTACGATAGATCTGAGCGAGAACCGCTTCGGCAAAGATGGTCGCCATACCAAAGAAGGCTGCCAACCACATCCAGAAAATGGCACCAGGACCACCCATGACCATGGCGGTAGCGACACCGGCTAAGTTACCGGTGCCCACTTGGGCTGCGACCGCGGTGGCTAAGGATTGGAACGAGGTCATGCCATGCTGACCTGCTTTTTCGCCGTTAAAGGAGAGCTGACCAAAGACGTGCTTAAACGCGCGGCCAAATTGACGCACTTGGACAAAGCGCAGTCTAAAGGTAAAGAAGATACCAGTACCAACTAAGATTGGGATAAGACACCATGGACCCCACAAGATGGAGTTGATGTTGCGCACGATCTCGGTCAGTTGATCCATCGTCGACATGACAAAACCTCTAAATTACGACGCCGTGCGCCCCACTTTCTTGAGCATAAATGGCTCAGATATGCGCTTGCGCCTCTAAAAGTGCGGCCATTGTAGCACGGGCAAATTTGTGCGCATTATTATGGTGCACTGTGCTCCATCCGTGTCCCACAAGACTCAGTACGCGCCCCACTCTAGGGCGCGTGATCTAAGAATTAACGCATATTCGCGCCGCCTAGGGGAGCTATGCATCGGGACAGCGCTGCATAGGATGAGAGCCGCCGGGGCAAGCCTTTGGGGCGTGGGGGCTTGCTGGCGCCGGGCGGTGGTCACTAGGCGTCAGGGCGCCCCAAAAGACGGAGGCCGAGCTTTAGGGCTCGGCCTCCGTCTTAATGGGCAAGTCTGATTTGACCACTACTTCGTAGGGGTATCTTGAAGCTCCCACCGTCTTACGACGGGGGATTCTCCTGGACCAAAAAGCAGCTTTCTGTCGAAGAGCTCTTTGATACTTACGTATCGAACTCTTCGCCAGAGCCTTGCTAGAGTGC
>DXIF01000230.1 GCA_019113025.1 Candidatus Anaerobiospirillum stercoravium
GTGCGGTCTCCGCCTGTCAGACGCGACCGCACCCAGTTTGCCGCTGTACGTTTGGGCGCGTCCGTCTAGCAGCTGAGCCCATATCGCCTACAATAGAGAGGGTAACATTAACTTGGTACCCCCCTGCGCCCGCCTTGCTGCAAAAGACGCGGCACAGCTGCAAAGCTTGCTGCAAAACCAGCAAAGAGCGCAAAAGGAGCGCAAAGTGGCGCCCCTACGTTAACAACAGCCCCGCTGCGCTGACCAGCCCACCTGCGGGCTTAGTCTGCCCCACGCTAGTGCCGGAACTTGCGCCCACCCGGGCCACTCCAATTAAGGTACCGGCTTTAAGTCCCGGCATAACGTACCGCACCGGACACGCAAGCGGCGCAGCGACAGGCGGCGCGGAGGACGTTGGTGACGCATCGGATGCGGGTGACGCTATGCGCCCGGCAACCGCGGCGGGGTTCGGTTCAAGGCAGCTGATTTTTTTAGGAGAACAAGATGCGGATCGGTATTATTGGCCCAATGGAAGAAGAGGTCTCCCTGTTACAGGCGGCCTTTACCATTAAGGAAGAGCAAGTTATTGGCGGGCGCACCTATTTAGTAGGCAGCTACCACGACCACGAAGTCGTGCTGGTTAAATCCGGCATTGGTAAGGTCTGCGCCGCTACTGCCGCCTGCGTCTTGGTGAACACCTTTAAGGTCGACGCCGTGGTCAACTCCGGCTGCGCGGGCTCCATCAGCGACCAGCTGAAGATCGGCGACATCGTACTCTCAACTAAGCTTGCTTACCAAGACTTTGACCTGACCATCTTTGGCTATCAGCGCGGCCAAGTTCCAAGCTATGAGCAATATTTTGAAGCCGACCACGCCTTAGTGGCTAAGGCCGAGGCAGTCGCCGCCAAGCTCAAGAGCGAAGGCAAGTTCAAAACGCCGGGGACCAGCGCGCTTCAAATCGTCACCGGCACGGTCTTAACCGGCGACCAGTTTATTTCCCAAAAAGCTCAAAGCTTGGCCATGAAGGAATTTTTCCATGAGGCCCAAATGGTCGAAATGGAAGGCGCGGCGGTAGCCCAAGTCTGCACTGACTTTAAGGTTCCTTGCCTTGTGATCCGCTCGGCCTCAGATACGGCTAGCGGCGAGAGCCCAGAGGACTTCAACGAGTTTGTCCAGCTAGCGGCAGACAACAGTGCCACCCTGCTCTTAGCCTTAATCGACGCGCTCTAATCAAAGGTGCGCCGCCGCCCGTCCTACTGAGCGGCTCCGTCCACCTTACTGGGTGACTCCGCCCGCCCTACAGAGCGGCTCTTACCCCATAGCTGGGCTGACTTCTAGGTCAGCTCAGCCCCCGGTTTGCTCCAAGGAGATGCTATGAGTTTTCCTCTGTCCTTTTCTGACAGCCCCAGCAGTGCCACCAGCTCTAGCCTGGCGCTGCCTGATATCACGGTGACCCTCAATGCAGCCGGGGACTCCATTTTCGATCAGGCCTATCGCCACTTTAACCAGCAGGACACCCCAGCTACGCCGCACGCGCCGGTTACCGAGCCCCAAGAAGTCCCGGATCCTGCGCCCTCGCCTTATAGCGCGCCCTACGACCAGCCGCTTGAGCGCTTAGCGCAGCACTCGCAAAGCCAAAACCCCACCGCCGAGACCGGGAGCGATTGGGCTCAGAACTTGAACTTAGACCACGTGGACGTGGGCCTGTTGGTGAGCGAGCCGAGCCTTGCTTTAGCTATCGCTGTCTTAATTGAGATGCTGATTCCGCTGCCCCGCAAAATCAAGCTGGGGGGCCTATCCTCAATCTTTGCGGGACTTGCGCGCAAGGTCAATCGCCCCAGCTTTAGCGCCGAGCAGCGCGCCTTTGCGGGCATCTTGCTTCCGACCTTAATTGTGGCGGTGCTTTTGTTCTTGGTGCTGACTCTAGACTTAATCGCAGGCTTTGATCTGATTGTGGCCTTGGTCGTACTGGTCTTGGTGTTAGACTTGCGCTTTGCCCAAGAGCGCAGTGTGCAAGTCGAGCGTGCCTTGCGGGAGGGCTTTAAAGACAAGGCCAAAGGCCTATTAGCGCCCATGGTGTTGCGCGAGACCTCAATGCTCTCGGAGCTGGGCATCGCCAAGGCCTGTGCGGAAAGCGTCATTTTGCGCATCTTCAGCGGCTGGTTTGCGGTCATGGTCTGGTTCTTTATTGCCGGGCTTGAGGGCGCGGTCGTAATGCAAACCATCACCATCCTCACGCGCGAGTACAACTACAAGCTGCGCGGTAACGCCCAATTTGGCAAGTACCTGTTCCGCATCCAGCAAATCATGCTGGCTCTGCCCGCCTTAGCCTTGAGCGTCTGCCTCTTCTTTTCTAAAAATCCGCTCCGCGCCCTCGCCTGCGGCAAAGAGGGCTTTAACCAATACCCGGCGCCCATTTCAGGCTTTGTGCTCGGCGCGGTCGGCGGTGCCCTCAACTTAAGCTTAGGCGGCCCGCGCTACTACCAAGGAACCATGGTGCGCTTGCCCAAGATTGGCGGCAACAACAACCCGATCCGCGAGTCGATCTTATATGCCATGCGCAAAATCAGAATGTGCGGCCTAATTATGTTAGTCTTGGCGATTCTGATCGACCTCAACTTCTAAACCGCCGCGCCTCACGCCCCAAAAAGTGGGAGCACCCTCAACCTCGCACTGCGCCTAACTGCGCCTAGTGGCAGGGTGCGCCCCCTAGCTTTAAGGGCGACGCCCAATAATGGTAGCGCCCCAATCAGGGCGGCGCTCCAATGAGGACGGTGCCCTAATGAGGACGACGCCCCAATGTTGCTGCTCTGGTTTGCATTGCATTAGTCAGGGAGGAGAGAAATGACTAAGGACAAGCCCGATTTTTCGTTTGAAGACCTGCTTGAGCAGGAGATGATCAAGGAAATCGACAATATCGACCTAGTGCCCAAGGTCAATAAGATCACCAAGCTCAAGCAAGATACGGTTGAAAGCCACACCAAGCCCATGGACAAGGAACTGGCCAAGATCCGCCAAGAGGCCGCGACCCGCGATACCAAGGAGGAAACGGTCGATCATGTGTCCTCGTCCTTTGTGCCTCAGGTGCAACCTAACGAAGTGCTGTCCTATCGCAGCGCCGGCGCCCAACCTTATATGGTTACCAAGTTAAAGCGTGGTGAATACCGCGAGGCGGACTTTATCGACCTACACGGCAAAACGGTCGAGCAAGCCTATGAAATGACGCGCCGCTTCATTTTGCACGCCCACGATGAAGGCTTTCGCTGCGTCCTCATCATCCACGGCAAGGGCGAGCGCGATCACTTAAAGAAAAAGGCCACCATCAAAAGCTACGTTGCTCACTGGCTCAAGCAAATGCCTGAGGTGATCGCCTATCACTCTGCGCCTGAGTGGAAGGGCGGTACCGGCGCCTTAATGATTATCGTCAAGAAGAGTAGCAAAGAATCGCTGCACAACCGCGAACTGCATGCCCGCCGCTCACG
>DXIF01000231.1 GCA_019113025.1 Candidatus Anaerobiospirillum stercoravium
TTTGCTTCCAGCTTCCTCCCCCTTAACCATCACTGATTAAGGCTTGCTTTCAGCTATGCCGTTCCTTGCTAGCTAGGTCGGCTAGGGACTTTAACCCTTAAGTAACGCACCCATGCTGGGCGCACGCAAAAGCCCCGCTATTGCGGGGCTTTTGCGTGCTCGCAGAGTAGCTGCAGCTTCGGGACGGCGGTTGTGCGCCTAGTCCTTAACGAAGCGCATCGACAGGTCTAAGGCCTTAACGTTCTTGGTTAAGGCGCCCACGCTGATGAAATCAACGCCGGTCGAGGCAAAGCGGCCGATGGTGTCGATATTGACGTTGCCGGAAATCTCCAGCTTAGCCTGACCGTTGGTGATCTTAACGGCCTCAATCATGTCCTCGAACTTGAAGTTGTCGAGCATGATGATCTCAGCCTTGGCCGCTAAGGCCTCGCGCAGCTCATCTAAGTTCTCAACCTCAACCTCGACCTTGATGCCTTGGTTTAACTCACGGGCCTTGTTGACCGCAGCGGTGATGCCCCCGCAGGCCATGATGTGGTTTTCTTTGATCAGGTACATGTCAAACAGGCCGATGCGGTGATTGTGGCCGCCGCCGACCGTTACGGCATACTTTAAGGCAGTGCGCAGACCTGGAACCGTCTTGCGGGTATCTAACAGGTGGGTCTTGGTCTCACCCATGGCCTTGACGTATTGGTGGACGACCGAGGCCACGCCCGATAAGGTCTGCACGAAGTTTAAGGTGGTGCGCTCAGCGGTGAGCATGGTGCGCGCATTGCCCTTTAAGTGGAACAGCTCTTGGTTTTCCTTGATCTCGTCGCCGTCGTTGACAAACCAAGTAATGGTGACGTTGCCCCCTAACTGACGATAGACCTCTTCGACCCAAGCCTTACCGCAGAAGACGCCTGGCTCACGGGTAATCACCGTCGCCTCATTGATGTGGTCAGCTGGGATTAACTGAGCGGTGACGTCTAAGCTCTCATCAACCTTGCCCCCTAAGTCCTCTTTTAACGCCAGCTCAACTGAGACCTTGATATCGTCAGCTAACATTCCTGCAACTCCTTGCCATGTTGTACGCATTTTCAGGTCAGCTTGCTCGTGCAAGCCCCCTAAAACCGCGATTTTAGCATCTTTTGCCTCCCCTTATGCCACCAAACCAAGCGTGGCCCGCACTGGTATAACTCGGGGAGCGACCACCCCTTGAGGCGCTTAGTCTACTGGCCTCAAGCCGACATCCATGGTCTACCTCTCAAAACCGCGCACGCAACGGCGGCAGCACTGGTCACAGCCCACCAATTGGGTTAATCTGCTGGAGCAAAACCAGGCTGGGGCCGTGAGGCCTACTTGAGTCAGGGGACAGTCCAAGTTGAGCGCAGAGCCCCCTAGACTTCAGTTGATGTGTCCGCTCCTTAAGCAACGGAGCGGGCGCGTGCAGCCAACCACCGAATCGTGTTCCGAATCGATCCCTAAATCGCGTTCCGAATCGTATTCCGAATCATTCACCGAATCTGGAGATTTCGCCCATGGGCTTTGAATCCGCACCAAGCGCCCCGTGCGCCACCCTTATCCCTTCCTTACACCACCACGGGAGCACCCAGCACTAACGAACCTGACCGAATCCAACCTTAACTTTGGGCCACACTCATGGGCATCGAGAACCAAGAGCGCGCTATCCTCGGCCGAATCGGGGGAACGCGCGCTACTGCACCTTACACTCTGGACCTCATGCGCTAAGAGCACACCCGAATCCAACCTCAAAGGGCTATCCTGATGAGCAATATGTACTTCAACCTCCTAATCGTCTTCATCTTAGCTTGCATCTGGTATCTGCTGCGCTCCTAAGCGCGCCGCCCCAATGCCTTAGGATCACGCCAATGCGCATTACGAATCCTGACCGGCGCAACCTTAGGCACTTCAGTGCCGCCGCGCCTCCCTTTAGCACCGCGCCCCCGTCAGGCGGCGCTCCCGCTCGCACCGCGCTCCTTTCAGGCTGAGCCTCATTCGGGCGGCGCCCCCCACCTCGTGCCAGCGGCGCTGCACACTTAGGTGAGCTAACCTCTAAGGACGCTTTAGGGCTGGGCCTCAGCGGCCCTGCGCGGGAACGCGCTCCCCCAAGCTCAAGCTTCAGTCTCAGCTCCAGCCCAAACGCTTGCGTTTGGGCTTTGGGCATGGGCGGACGCTATCCCTTTTTGCTATAATTCGGGGTCAAATTTGTCGCAAAATTCGCATTTTTTTGGGGAAAATTGTGTTAGACCACGTCTCACTGAACACGCGCCTTGCTGAGCTCCAAGACCGCATTGCGGCGCTTAGGGGGTATCTTTGACCTTGACGCCAAACGCGAGCGTTTAGAAGAGGTCAACGGCCTGCTCGAAGACCCTGAGGTTTGGGGCGATCAAGAAAAGTCGCAGACCTTGGGCAAGGAGCGCCAAGGCTTAACTCACGTCGTTGCCACCTTCGATGAGGTCACCCAAGGCCTAGAGGATGTGGCCACCCTCTATGAAATGGCGTTAGAGGAGTCTGACGACAGCGCGCTGAGCGATGCTGAGAGTGAGCTTGAGAGCCTTGAGCACAAGGTGTCCGAACTTGAGTTCGAGCGCATGTTCAGTGGTCCCCACGATGACAGTGACTGCTACTTAGACGTGCAGTCGGGCTCAGGCGGCACCGAGGCCCAAGACTGGGCCGAAATGGTGCTACGCATGTACATCAAATTTGGCGAAAAGCACGGCTTTACCTGCACCATCACCGACTACAACGAAGGTGAAGTGGCTGGAATCAAGTCGGCCACAGTCAAGTTTGAAGGCCCCCACGCCTACGGCTGGCTGCGCACGGAAACCGGCATTCACCGCTTAGTGCGCAAGTCGCCCTTTGACTCCAACAATCGCCGTCACACCTCGTTTTGCTCGGCCTTTGCCTACCCTGAGGTCGACAACGACATCGAGATTAACATCAATCCGGCCGACTTAAAGATCGATGTCTTCCGCTCCTCGGGCGCCGGCGGTCAGCACGTCAATAAGACTGAATCAGCGGTGCGTATCACCCACGTTCCCACCGGTATTGTGGTGTCGTGCCAAAATGAGCGCTCCCAGTTCCAAAACCGCGATCAGGCGATGAAGCAGTTACGCGCCCGCTTGTATGAGCTCGAGCTGCGCAAGCAGCGCTCAGAGCAACAGGCGATCGAAGACAGCAAGGACGATATCGGCTGGGGTAGCCAGATTCGCTCCTACGTCTTAGATGACGCCCGCGTCAAAGACCTACGGACCGGCGTCGAGTGCCGCGATACCCAACGCGTCTTAAATGGCGATTTAGACCAGTTTATTGAGGCAAGCCTCAAACAAGGCTTGTAACCGTTCCGGGCCCGCCAAGGCAAACCAAGGGGGTTCCCACGGGAGTTCCCAAGGGGGGAGCCCACTTAGGCCCCCCCAATTGGACCGTGACGGGCCCGAGAACTACCGTTTTTTGTTTTATGTTTTGGTGCGCCGCCGCCTCAGCGCTGTGAAGCCATTTAGGGGGTGGGGTTAGCATCCTCTCTACCGGTGGGGCGCCGCCCCACCCGTTTGGTTGGCAGAAAAGAAGAGAAATGACTCAGGCAAATCAGGAAAATCAGGCCGCAGCTGTCGCTGCTGCCGCCGAGAACACCAGCGCTTTATTACAAGAGCGCCGCGAGAAGTTAAATGCACTGCGCGCTCAAGGTCAGGCTTATCCTAATGACTTCCGCCGCGATGCCATCACCTCCGATATCGTTGAGCAATGCAAGGATAAGGATGCCCAGACTTTAGAGCAAGAGCGTCCAACCTACACCATCGCCGGTCGTATCATGACCAAGCGCGTCATGGGTAAGGCTTCCTTTGTCGTGCTCCAAGATATGGGCGGCAAGTTACAGCTCTACGTTACCCGCGATGCCCTGCCTGAGGGCCAGTACAACGAGATGTTCAAGAAGTTAGACTTCGGCGACATCATCGGTGTCAGTGGCTATGCCTTCCGCACCAAGACCGGCGAGCTGACCTTACACGTAACTTCGCTGCGCTTATTAGTTAAGTCGCTGCGCCCACTGCCTGAGAAGTTCAAGGGCTTAACCGACCAAGAGACCCGCTGCCGTCAACGCTATTTAGATCTCATCGCCAACGAGGAAAGCCGTCGGACCTTTGAGATCCGCACCAAGATCATCTCCTTTATCCGCCACTATATGGATAGCCACCGCTTCATGGAGGTTGAGACCCCGATGATGCACGTAATTCCTGGTGGCGCAAACGCTAAGCCGTTCATTACCCACCACAACGCTTTAGACATGGACATGTACTTACGTATTGCCCCAGAGCTCTACTTAAAGCGTTTAGTCGTGGGCGGCTTTGAGCGCGTGTACGAGATCAACCGTAATTTCCGCAACGAGGGTATCGACGTTCGTCACAACCCTGAGTTCACCATGATCGAGTTCTACATGGCCTACCATGATTACCACGATCTGATCGACTTTACCGAAGATCTCTTCCGTAAGATGGCCCTGAGCGTCTTGGGCACCACCAAGATCCACTACGGCAAGGAAGGCGAGGCGGGCTTAGATCTCGACTTTGAACAGCCTTTTGAGCGCCTGACCATGAAGGAGTCGATCGTCAAGTACGGCCATGGCATCACCATGGCCGACTTAGAGGATGAGGACAAGGCGCGCGAGTGGTGTAAGAAGCTGCACATCGAGTTAAACCCAGGCTGGACCTTGGGTCACTACATCTCCGCTCTGTTTGAGGAGATTGTTGAGGAGCACTTACAGCAACCAACCTTCATCACCTCCTACCCAGCTGAGATTTCGCCACTGGCGCGCCGCAGCGATGATGACCCAGCCTTCACCGACCGCTTCGAGTTCTTTATCGGCGGCCGCGAGATGGGTAACGGCTTCTCCGAGCTCAACGACCCAGACGATCAGGCCGGTCGTTTCCGTCAGCAAGCCGAGCAAAAGAAGCATGGTGACGATGAGGCCATGTACTACGACGAGGACTACATCGTCGCCTTAGAGCAAGGTCTGCCTCCAACGGCCGGTGAGGGCATCGGTATTGACCGCGTGGTCATGCTCTTTGCTAACGCCCACACCATCCGCGACGTCATCTTGTTCCCAACCTTACGTCTGCAAGGCAAGTAGGAACCAAGGCCGAACCGGCTGAGGCCGGCCGCGGCCAGCCGAGGCCTGCTCCGCGGCGACGCGGCCCCGCTGCGGCCGCCGCCGCGTGGCGCGGCCGTGCGGCGATGCCACGGCGCTGAGCCTCAGCATGGTGCGAACGGCGCCGATGCGCCGTTTTTGGTGCATTTGCTGTCAGGATTAGTGGGCACGCTCTATAATAGGGCAAAAATAAGCAGTTTAAGTCCCATGACGCATGAGGTCAGCTCAAGGCGGAAGCTGTGCGCCACTTAATTTCAGGAGAAATTCCATGCATACGTTCCACGGTTCGTTAGTCGCTCTGATCACTCCGTTCAAGGAGGGCAAACTTGATGAGAAGGCTCTGGAGCGTCTGGTTGAGTGGCACATTGCAAATGGTACCGACGGTATCGTTCCAGCTGGTACCACCGGCGAAAGCCCAACCTTATCAGCCGAAGAGCACGAGCGCGTCATCGACATCGTGTGCCAAGTAGCCAACAAGCGCGTCCCGGTCATGGCCGGTGCTGGTTCCAACAACCCAGTTGAGGCCGTGCACTACTCCCAAGAGGCCGAGCGCTCAGGCGCTGACGGCCTGTTACACGTCGCCGGCTACTACAACCGTCCAAACCAAGATGGCCTGTACCAGCACTTTAAGTTTGTCCACGACCAAACCAACCTGCCGATCTTTGTCTACAACATCCCAGGGCGCGCCGTGGTCAACGTGCTGCCTGCGACCTTAGCCAAGCTCTCCGAGCTGCCGCGCATTGCTGGTATCAAGGACGCCACCGGTGACTTAGCCCGGCCGTGGGTTGAGCGCACCTTAATTAAGCGTGACGACTTTACCTGGCTCAGTGGCGAGGACGCCTCGCAGGTCAGCTACAACGTCGCAGGCGGCGTGGGTGTCATCTCGGTGACCGCCAACATTGCGCCAAAGCTGGTGCACCAAGTCCAAGAGCTCACCGCCCAAAACAAGTGGCTCGAGGCCCGGGCCCTGCAAGACAAGCTGATGAAGCTCCATGGATTAATGTTCAAGGAGCCATCCCCTGCCGGCGCTAAGTACGCTGCTTCCTTATTAGGGCTGTGCACCGAAGAGTGCCGTCTGCCGATCATTCCATTAACCGACGACACCAAGGCCCAAATCAAGGCCGCCATGCAAGAGCTGGAGTTAATCTAACTTCCCGCTCCCCGGCGCCCGCCCCTCAGCGCTGCGACCCTGAGTCCAGCATCAGCCGCGGCAACAGCATCAGCCTCAGCCGCGGTGCGTTGCGCTGAGGCTGACCTCAAGTTGGACTTGAGGCGGGCGCCCTCATTTTTAGTTTTCCCAGCCGCTACGGGCTTGCCCGCAGCGGCTCTTAATTATTTGAAAATATTCATGACTGACGATTTATCGCACGTAACCTCCGCAGAACTCGCCAGCCCTGAGGGCACCACTTTAGACACCCCTAATTTAGACGAAGCTGCCATCAAGGCCGCTAAGGCACAGGCCGCCGCCGAGCGCGAAGCGGCCCACTTAAAGGAGCACCCGGAACACCGGGTCAAGTCTTTTGTGATTCGCGCCGGGCGCATGACCACCGCCCAAACCAAGGCCTTAGAGGACTTGAGCCCTAAGTACCTGGTCGATGTCTCGGCCTTAGAGCGCTTAGACTGCACTGCCATTTTTGGCCGTGAGGCTCCGCTCGTGGTTGAAATCGGCTTTGGCATGGGCAAGTCCTTTGTTGAGATGGCCCAAAAGGATCCGCTGCGCAATTACTTAGGCATTGAAGTGCACCCACCGGGGGTTGGCGCCTGCATGCTCTTAATCGAGGAGCTGGGTTTAACCAATGTCAAGGTCATCAAGTACGACGCCTTTGAGGTCTTAACCAAGTGCTTAGGACCTGAGAGCATCGACATCTTGCAGATTTTCTTCCCTGACCCTTGGCCGAAGGCCCGCCACCACAAGCGCCGTTTGGTCAACGATAGCTTCTTGCAGCTGGTAACCCCGCTGCTCAAGCACGGCGGCGAGATTCGCATGGCCACCGACTGGGAAAACTACGCCGAGCAGATGCTCGAGTGCTTAAACCGCGCCCCCGAGCTTAAGAATACCGCCCCCGACGGCGGCTATCTGCCGCGTCCTGAGTGGCGCCCGCTCACTAAATTTGAGCAGCGCGGCGAGCGCCTAGGCCACGGCGTGTGGGATTTAGTCTTCACCCGCGTGTAATTCTTGAGGCGGCGCCCCCAACCGGCGCCGCGCGCCCCACAGCCGGGCAACGGACAGACCTAGAGTAACGGACAAACTCAGGGCAACGGACAGCATCATGGTAACCAATGACAATGAGCAAGAGCGCTACCACGCGCTGCTCGGTTTTTTACAGGAGCACGGCGTGCCTTGTGCCGCGTGCGATCCGTGCAATTGTGGCAACAGCTGCGCCAACAGCTTGCAGCCGCTGGGCGGCGACGCGAGCTTGCGCCGCTACTACCGCCTGCGCGTAACTAAGCCGTGCTTTGATAAGCTGTGTGCGCAGCACAACATCACCCCAGTCTTCGGTGCAACAGAGGGCCCATGGCGTTATCTGGGCACGATCATCGTGGTCGATGCCCCGCCTGCCACCCAGAAAAATCGTGAGTTTGTCGCAATCAATCGCATGCTGCGTCACTGCGGCATCTTGGTGCCGACCATCATCTGCGCCGACGTCGCGCAGGGCTTTATGGTGCTAGAAGACCTCGGCCACACCCTCTTTGCTGACGCCTTCCCGGGCCCGCGCCGCTTGGCCTATTACTATCGCGCCTTGGTGGAATTAACCAAGATTGGCGCCATGCCGCGCAGTCAAGCCGAGCAAGATGAGCTCCCCGCCAAGCTACAGCTCGCCCCAGACGGGGGCAGCCTGCTGCCGCGCTATGCGCTCGATGCTCAGGACTTTGCGTACTACCAGCATGAAGTTCCACCGTTTGATGCGGACTTCATCGCCTTTGAGCTCTCGATTTTCACCGAGTGGCTCCTTAATAAAACCCTGCACCTTGAGCTCAGCGCGGCCGAGCAAGCCATGCTGGAGCGCACCTTTGCCTTCTTGACGCAAGAGTGCCTAGCTCAGCCGCAAGGAGCGATGCACCGCGACTTTCACTGCCGCAACCTCATGGTCACCCCCGAGCAGGTCGACAACCCAATTCAGATGCGTCTTGCGGTGATCGACTACCAAGATCTGGTCAAGGGCCCGCTGGGCTACGATCTTGCGTCCTTAGTCTATGACTGCTACAGCAAGCTGCCTGAGGATGAGCGCCACGGCCTGTTGCGCTTTGCCTATGAGACCTATTGTGCCGCCGGGCGCTTAGACCCAGCACAATACACGTTCGCTGATCTTGAGCGCATGGTGCGCATCTGCGCGCTACAGCGCCACATCAAGGTCTTAGGCATCTTCAATCGCCTCAACTTGCGCGACGGCAAGCCGGGCTATTTAAAGGATCTGCCATTGACCCTGGAGTATGTACTGGCAAACTGCGACTACTTCCCGGAGATGGCCGAGTTTAAAGCCTTTTTGCAGCGCCACGTCGTGGGCAAAATTTAGCCCGTTTAGCCTGCGCCCGGCAGCGCCCGGTCAGGCCCTGATGCTTCCATCGCGCGGCAGCATGCTGTGCTATCCTGAGCGCGGCTCGGCTCAGATTGGTTTTCTTTGGTTGAGTGAGACAAAAATGCGCGCCATGATTTTAGCGGCGGGCCAAGGCAAGCGCCTGCGCCCCATTACCGCCACCATCCCCAAGCCCATGGTTGAGGCGGGGGGCAAGAGCCTAATTGCGTGGCATATGCAAAAGCTCAAGGCCCTAGGCATCACCGAGCTGGTCGTCAACGGCGCCTACTTAAAGGATGTGCTTTTTGACTACTTAGGCGACGGCAGTAAGTTTGGGGTTCACATCGCAACCTCACCAGAAGAGGGCGAGGGGCTTGAGACCGCGGGCGGCATCATCAAGGCGCTGCCGCTGTTAGGCCCAGAGCCTTTTTTGGTGGTCAACGGCGACATCTTCTACGCGGGCGATTATCACGACTTGCTCCCGTGCCCTGATGAGATCCAACGCGGCTTGACGCTGGCGCATCTGTATCTAATTACCAACCCAGCGCACAATCTCAAAGGCGACTATGCTTTAGCTCAGGATGGCGCCTTACAATATGGCTCAGACTATACTTTTTCCGGCTTTGCGTGGTATCACCCTCAAGCCTTTGCCGGGCGCAAGATCGCGCGCGAGCCATTGCGGCCGTACTTTGATGCCTGGGTCAAGGAGCGTAAGATCAGCGCCTCAGTGCTGAGGGCCCCATGGTTTGATGTGGGCACGGTTGAGCGCTTACACGAGCTTGAGGCCTACCTCAAGGCGCAAAGCTCAGACCGGTAATACCGATAAGGCCGGTATCACCGCAAGCCCTAATAGTCCCGGACTCAAAGCGACCCCCGATTTTTCCCAGCGCAGTTGCTCTTTTTGCGAGGTTTCATCCTATGTCTTGGAAAGGCCGTATCATCGGCACCCTGATTGGTTTCTTATTTGGCGGTGTGGGCGCCATCATCGGCTTTGCCATCGGCTATTTCATGGTGGATAAGCCCGCCAACGAGCGGATGCGGCAAAATATCCAAGCCCGCGACGCCTTTACCGGCGCTAATGGCCGCAGCGAAGAGCACAAGCAGATCATCGCCAGCACCTTCTGCCTGATGGGCTATGTCTGCCGCGGCGCCGGGCGCATCAACGAAGCTCAGATTCAGCAAGCTGAGCGCCTGATGGATGTGATGAACTTAAGCACCGAGCTGCGTCACATCGCGATCAATGCCTTTAACGTGGGCAAGAGCGATAATTTTGACTTACAAAGCGAGTGTCAGAGCTTAAATCGCATCATTGGCCGCAATATTTCAATGCTGTCCTACCTCTTGGAAATCCAAGTGGGTATTGCGATCGCCGATGAAGTGCTCGACCAAGGCGAGCACGAGCGTTTGCTCAACATCGCCATGGCCCTGGGCGTCAACGTGCGCGACATGGAGCGCTTAATTCGCGTGCGCATCGCCGAGCAGCAATTTGCCGCCTTCTCGCAGCGCTATGCGCGCCAGCGTCAGCGCTACTACGAGTCGCAGGGCCAGCAAAACTACAACAACTATGGCAACCGCAGCTACGAAAACTACAAGCAAAGTAACGACGACGAGGAAGAGGAACGCTTTGAGCGTTTCCGCAGCGAAGATCGCGAGGAGCAAGCGAGCCCCCCACCGCGTCAAACCGAGCTGCAACATGCCTATGAGATTTTGGGCGTCACTCCAGACACCCCATGGGACGAGATTCGCCGGGCCCACAAGAAGCTCATGCTCAAGTACCACCCAGACCGCTTAGCCGCCCAAGGTCTGCCGCCGGAGATGATCGACCTCTACACCCAAAAGTCCCAAGACATCCAAGCGGCCTTTGCTTTAATCAAGCAAGCCCACGGCAAATAGCCGCGGCGCGGCTGGCCCTGCGCACACGCGGTAGCCGCCGCGGCCGCCCCCTCCTACCACTGGCCTTAGGGCGCATGCGCCCTGAGGCCAGTGGTTTTGGGGCACCAAGACAATTACTACATTTGAAGAATGGCTTTTATGTGGTAAAGCAGCTCATCTTCCCAGACCTTATCATGAGTCTTAGCAAAATCAGCGATAAGGGCTTCTAATCTTGCTCTAATTGTCTCCTCAGTGCCTCTCTCGTCAAACATGCTCAAAAAGCGCACCCACCACCTGGCCTCAACTCCAGCCAACTGCTTTCTCATTACCTCCTTGACCCAATCGTCCATAAGCCCTTGAACCCGAGCAATGCGCCCAAAATTGCCACCCCTATCGTCATGAACAATATCTAAGTACGCACTGCCTAAAGCGGGGTAGGGATTGGTTTTAGGATGCTCAACGGGCTGAGCATTAGGCGTTCTATGCTCCCAATAGTAGGTTCTTAAGTCAGCTGCATACTTAGCCTGCTCAATGAAGGGGGCGAAAGCACAGGGGTACCAGAGATCACATTTGATAATGACCAAGGGAAAACCACCAGCAGATCCCATATGGTCATAGCATCAGCTGAAGCTCTAAACCTAAAAGAAGGCACTTCCTCTTTAGCGAGCATGTACCATCCTTTGAGCTCAATCCCAATAATAGGCTGATCGCTGCCCTCTTGCTCGAGCCTAACATCAGGGAAGCTCTCAGCATAGCGGTTAAAGCGGTAGCTGGCCCATCTGTTGTCAGGATCCCAAATCGAGCGCGAGCTATTAAGCGTAGCTACTGTCTGGTTCTCAATTGCGCCACCTAAGAACGTGTTAAGAGCAAAGAGATCCTGAACGGGTAATCCCTCAAGGTTAATCGGTGAAGAAAACTGCGTGGGCACAGCCTGTAGTGCCTTAACAATGCCCTCACGCAAAGCAGTCCTCTCATCATTTGGAGGCAGAGGGTAGCGGCTTACTGTTGGCATAACCTTTCCTTGTACTAGACTAAATCCAAAGCACCACTAGCGCTCAAACTAGCACTGGCCTCATCTAACCTTAATTTCGCCACGGAAACAAAATTTTCGTCCACCTCAGCCACGTAAGCATAGCGCCCCAGCATCACTGAGGCCACCGAGGCTGAAGCCAATCCGCCAAATGGCTCCCAGACCACTTGCTTTCGATCAGTCGTCGCAGCAATTTGGTTGATCATGAGATCTAACGGCTTTTGATTGAGATGCGCGGCACTGCGTGACGACAGTCGGTCTCTAAAGCGCTCAGTGCTAGCCAAAGGCGGCCGCGCCCAAACATTGGTCATACCATTTTTATGGTGCCAAGTCGCACGTTGGGCATCCCAAAGCTCCGCGGTGATGGGGTTAATGCCGTCAAGCGAAAAATATGGTTGGCTGCTGGGGGCACCATATTGCTCACAGTAACGCGCCATGCGGGCTACCGCTTCACCTGGGGGCCAATACCACATATAGTCAGCGGTAAGGTACTTGCGGGTAGCAGCGTTCTTGACGCCGCAGGCTTCATTAGCTTTGTTCAAAGGCAGTCCACTGCGCAACCACTCTGAGCGCAGCCACTCTTGAGCCGCGCAGAGCTTGCCAGTTACATCACAAAATACAGGTTTGCGCCGATACAAGGCCGCAACCTCGGTCACTACCGGCAATTGACGCAGCGTTTCCCCATTGGAGTTACCAGCCACATGGGCCAAACCCTTGTCCCAAACGACCAGTTGCACGTACTCCCAGCCGGATGCGATCAACAAAGGATGGATGGTGGCCCACCCTACCTCGGTATTCCAAAACCACAGGCTGGTCGAACGCTTGGCCTTAGCCTGCCATTCCTTGAGATGAGGCTCATACCATTGCGGCAGCTCAGCGTAATTTTTAGCGTCCCCGCGAAATCCACTGATGCCGTAAGCACCATCGGAGATGATGAGATCAGGCTCTGGCCACGCGTCATACACCTCACACACATCGCCATGGTGCAGGTGATAGAAGGCATTAGCAAAATCACTCATCGCGGACCACTCACAATTGGAACAAGGAAACATTGGCTCCGTAAAACTGCAAGACGCGGATTGGTTTTACACGCACCTTCGGTAAGAACAAAACTCAATGATTGCGTTATTTAAGCTGTTCTTGCGCTTGACCTGCATATATGACATTAGGCGCAAAATGC
>DXIF01000232.1 GCA_019113025.1 Candidatus Anaerobiospirillum stercoravium
GCTCAGCAGCGCGCCGCGATCCCCAAAATCACCGACCACTACCAAGAGCTGACCTTCCAATAGCCCACCACCCCAGCGCTCTTTGCTGCATGCCCGCGGCTTGCCAGCGGGGTGTTCGTGATTTCCCCTGCAGCATGACCTGCCAAGCGCGCCCCCAGATGCATTCCCATATGTCTAACTGCTGGGCGGCACAGAAAAATTTTGCTTCATCCGCCCGAATAGAGCCAACGGCCTAACCCTGCGCACCTGGTCGCCCCTGCGGCCTTAATGCCAAAAGAGTTATCCGAGCATAACTTTTAGTTATAGCTTATAGCTAAATACCATTAGACGGGGCGACCACCTCAGCGTATCTTGACCTCAGTGACAGCGGGCACGAGCCGGTGCTTAGTACCACGAGTACTTTCGTACCTTAAGGCTCCAGCACTCAAGTGCCAAGAACCAAAAGTGCTGCGCCCCTGTTTGCCTTCATCCTCAAGTTGGGGATGACCCCTAATTGGAAAATAGGTTATGTTCGAACAAGGCCAGCGTGCTCACACCCTGCACGGTTTACTCTTAATCGCATTGTTTTCCTTGGCCGCCTTCTACTTGGCCGAATTGCCTTGGGTTAAGAGCTTGTCGTTAAGCCCCCTGATTGTGGGCATCATCTTAGGTACGATTTACGCCAATACCCTGCGCTCCAAGCTCCCCGAGGCTTGGGTGCCCGGCATTAAGTTTTGCACTAAGCAGATTCTGCGCACCGGTATCGTGCTCTACGGTTTTCGCCTGACCTTATCTGACGTTTACGCGGTCGGCCTCCCCGCCATTGTGATCGACCTGATCATCGTCTGCGGCACCTTGGGTCTTGGCATCTTCTTGGGCAAGCTGCTCAAGATGGATCAACAAACCGCCCTCATGACCTCAACTGGTAGCGCCATTTGCGGCGCGGCAGCCGTCTTAGGCGCCGAATCGGTGGTTAAGTGCCCCAGCCACAAGACCGCGGTTGCGGTCTCAACCGTGGTTATCTTCGGCACCATCGCGATGTTCCTCTATCCGATTATGTATCGCGCCGGATTACTCGATGCCCTCGGCGATATGGGCGTAGCCATTTACACTGGTGCCACCTTGCACGAAGTAGCCCACGTCGCTGCCGCCGGTAACGCGATGGACCCAACCGACAGCTTAGGCATTGCCGCCACCGCCACCATCACTAAGATGATTCGCGTCATGCTGCTCGCCCCGGTCTTAGTTGTCATGGCGATCCTGCTGTCCCGGGCGCGCAGCCGCATTGCCGCCAAGAAGAGTCGCAGTGAAGCTGAGGCCGCCTATGCTTACGCCAGCACCACCGCCGATATCGCCCCAACTCCAGCCGACCCAGCGGCGCTCCAAGCCCCACCAGTTACTAAGACCAAGATCACCATCCCGTGGTTTGCTCTCGGATTCTTATTGGTCATCTGCCTCAACACGGTCTTAGGCGCGATGTTTGGGGTCGAATCGGTCAAAGAGATTCCGCTCAACGGCACCATCGAATACCTCGATACCTTCTTGCTCACCATGGCCATGACCGCCTTGGGTACTGACACCAGTATCGACAAATTCAAAGCCGCAGGCGCCAAGCCCTTCTTATTGGCCACCCTGCTCTTTGTCTGGCTCTTGGTCGGCGGCTACCTGTTAGCGCTCACGCTGCCGCCCCTGTTGAGCTAATAGTTGGGCTAATGTTGAGCTCAACGCTCACTTGAGCCCCATCGCACTAACAACACCAATTAACAGAGTTAACAAACACAAACTAACCCACGGCGCCTGCACTCCCACCCGGGAGTGCAGGCGCCGTTATTTATGCACTCTGCCCGCCCCAGGCGCCCGCACAAGCCCAGCTTACAGCCACGCAAGTCCAGCTACGCCTGCGCAAGTCCAGCCTGCGGCCGCTTAAGTCCAGCTCAAGTCTAAGATGCTACAATGAGCCCCACTTGCTCCCCATCTGGCGAGCTGTCCTATCGTTTTATTTTCCTTTGTCGCTTGCTCTTTGTATGCCCACGCTACTAAAACCATTTCAGCACTTAGGTGCCTTAATCGTATTGTGCCTTAGTGCCCTCATGCTTACGGCCTGCTCAACCACCATCGCGCTACCTGAGGGCGCGCAAGCTCCTAAGCTCCAAATTGAGAGTCTCACCTTAGTCAATGCGCAAGATGAGCCCTACTTTGTGGTGACCTATAACCTTGAGCACCGCTCCTTAACCGACCTGCCGCTGCACCAAGTGCGCGCTAGTGTCTTTATCCGCGACACCTTAGTGGCAGTCACGCGCGCAGATACTAAAGGCACCATGATCTCCAACCAAGGCCCACAACAGCTGCAAGTGAAGGTCCCGGTCAACGTCGGCGGCGCTGCCACCTTTGACTCCTTGGCCAACAGCTCGCTTCTAATGCTGCAAGGCTCCTGTGCTCTCTCCCTCATCTTCACCGATGACCCAGAACAAAAGAGCTTTAACCCTAGCGCCAGCTATAACGGCCTAATCCGCGTCACCCGCTAACAGCTAACAGCTAATGGCTAACGGTTAACAGTTAACGGCTACCCCAAAGCAAGGAGTTACCATCCATGTTTGGCTCCAACCAATCCTTTGAACCCCGGGTGGGCACCGCGCAGCTCATCTTTGGCGTTATCTACACCATCATCACCTTGATTGCGCTGTGCCTAGCCTACTACGTCAGCCTCGATGGGCGCGCCCCCTATCTGCACCTCTTTATGGCCGCGCTCTTTGCCCTTATGGCCTTAAAGTCCTTTATTATCTGTAAGCGCGTCAAGAACTTAATGGCCCACGGCGTCTACACCGAGGCCGAGGTCGACGCAATTGAGCCCGTACGCGGCATCACCACCATTAAGGGCAGATGCACCTTGCCTTCAGGCGAAATCATTGCGATCGAATCGCGCCTCGTCGGCGAAACGGTCGCCAAGGAGCTGCAAAGCTTTTTGGCGGCCCAAGGCCAGACCAAGCTCCCCGCCTTGGTTGTGGGCGTCGGCAGCAAGCGTCCGCGCGGCATGTTCACAGTCAAGTGCTTACATGGCCATTTAATTGAGGACAGCGCTCGCTTAAAGAGCGCCCCACGCCAAGAGAGCCCAGCCGACGATGCCGCCACCGCTCAGGCTAAGGCCGCCACCCGCGCCGCCGAAGAGCAAAAGCAGCGTGAAGCCGAGTCCCAGGCAGCCGCGTCCGCTGCCACCGAGCCTGCCTCCTTTGAGCCTGCTTCTTCCACTGAGACCGCTTCATCAGAGAGCGCAGCGCCAAGCGCGGCGGACAATCCTGCCGACGCGATCGCCCCGCGCGATGAGCAGCGCGACGCAGCCATCATGGATGCCTTAGCTCAGGCCGAGACCAAGAAGTAAGGTTCAGCCCCCCATCCCCTCATTAGCTTACAAGTCGCAGCCGACCCTTCAAGTCGCTGCGACTTGTGCTTTGTAGGAGCGGGCTTAGCACCTGAAGCGCCTGCAAGTACGGGCAAGTGCTGGCAAGTGCTGGCAAGTGTCGGCCCGCGCTGATAGCGCGCTTATTTAGGCTAAATCCCGGGGCAAAGCTTGCATCTGAGAAAGGCCTAGCTTAGCATAGCAAGTTTAGCAACTGCTGGCGCCTACTGGGGCACAGCTTAAGTTGCCACTACACCAAGACAGGAGGCGGTAAGAGCACGCAGCTTGTCTTTTCCGTTGTTTTTAGGAGCACATCATGTCTCTTATCTCGATTAAAGATGTTTTAAACCATCAATGTGCCATCGGGGATACCATTACCGTCGGTGGCTGGATCCGTACGCGCCGCGACTCGAAGGCGGGCTTTTCGTTTTTAGCGGTCAATGATGGCTCCTGCTTCAATAATCTTCAGGTGGTAGCTCCAGCCACCTTGGATAACTACGAAAGCGAGATCTTAAAGCTCACCACCTCGTGCTCCGTCATGGTTGAAGGCACTTTAGTCGCCTCCCAAGGCAAAGGCCAAGATGTCGAACTGCAAGCAACCAAGGTTCAGGTCTTAGGCTTAGTTGAAGACCCTGACACCTACCCGATGTCCGCTAAGCGCCACAGCGTTGAGTACTTACGTGAGTACGCCCACTTACGTCCGCGCACCAACTTAATTGGCGCGGTGATGCGTATTCGCAACAGCTTAGCTTACGCCCTGCACTCCTTCTTCCAAGAGCGCGGCTTTATGTGGGTTTCGACCCCACTCATCACCGCCTCGGACTGCGAGGGCGCAGGTGAGATGTTCACCGTCACCAACTTTGACCTCGACAACTTGCCTAAGAACGATCAAGGCAAAGTCGACTACAGCCAAGACTTCTTTGGTAAGCATGCTTACCTCACGGTCTCGGGTCAGCTCAATGTTGAGACCTACGCTTGCGCCTACTCCAAGGTTTACACCTTTGGCCCCACCTTCCGGGCCGAGAACTCCAATACCACCCGCCACTTATCGGAGTTCTGGATGTTAGAGCCGGAGATGGCCTTTGTGGACTTAGACGGTTGCGCTCAGGTCGCCGAAGACATGCTCAAGTATGTCTTTAAGCGTATTCTGACCGAGCGCGCTGACGACATGGCCTTTATCGCCGAGCGCGTTGATAAGGACGCCATCACCCGCTTAGAGAACTTCATTAAGGCGGACTTTGCGCAAGTCGATTACACCGACGCCATTGAGATCCTCCAAAACTGCGGCAAGAAGTTTGAGTACCCGGTTGAGTGGGGTATCGACTTACAGTCGGAGCACGAGCGTTACCTCGCCGAAGAGCACTTCAAGTCCCCAGTGGTAGTCAAGAACTATCCTAAGGACATCAAGGCCTTCTACATGCGCCAAAACGACGATGGCAAGACGGTAGCCGCGATGGACGTCTTAGCCCCAGGCATCGGCGAGATCATCGGTGGCTCACAACGTGAGGAGCGCTTAGAGCTGTTAGACCGCCGCATGGACGAGTTAGGCTTAAACAAGGACGCCTACTACTGGTACCGCGACTTACGCCGCTACGGCTCGGTACCACACTCGGGCTTTGGCTTAGGCTTTGAGCGCCTCATCGTGTACATCACCGGAGTGGGCAACGTCCGCGACGTCATCCCATTCCCACGCACCCCTAAGAACGCGGAGTTCTAATCAGCCTGCGCTTCGCGCAGCGCTGCCATGCAGCGCGCAACTGCGCCGCGCGCTCAGGCGCGCTAGGGCAAGGCTGCCCCGCGTTACGGGGCGCAAGCGCCCCGCCCCGCGGGGCAACAACAAGGCCTAGGGCTAACGCCCTAGGCCTTGTTGTTTGCGCACGCCGACCGCGGCACGTGAGCGCTGCTGCCTGCGCGCGCCCTGATCACTACCATACTAGGCTATTGTGACGTTACCAGCACTTGAGGATGATATGCGGCGCTCTCAGCGCGACCTGAACGCGCCAGCGCGCGCTACTTGTGCTCCAATCTGGGAGACTGGTCGCAATAATTGAGCTCAGTCACATCTTGCACTTTGTTATACTGAGGCCAAGAAATTCAGGGCGCGAGCTTGGAGCCAAATATGGCGCATCCAAGCCGATATTTATGGGAAGTTTGCGCAAAAAAGCTGACAACTAGCCGACTAGTTGGTCAAGCTTGCCCACCTTAAGCCCTAGTGCGTTAGCCGAACGAGGCCTATTATGTCGATTGCATGCACCATTTCGCTGCCTAAGCTGAGACTGTCTCCCAAAAAGGTCATCAGCCCGCAGATTCATGATTTTTTGCGCAAGCAAATTACCGAAGCCAAGATTAAGCCGGGCACGCTGCTCTCGGAGAACTCGCTGTCTGACCACTTCCATGTCTCACGCCAGCCGGTGCGCGAGGCCTTAATGCGCTTAAGCTATGAGGGCTTGCTCTCGATTCTGCCTCAGCGCGGCTCGATCGTGGAACTCATTTCCATCAGTGAATTGGTGCAAACGGTCTTCGTTCGCACCGCGATCGAAAAGGAGTGCGTGCTCAACATCACGCGCCTTGATGCCAAGCAAAAGCGCAATTGCTTAAACCAGATTGAAAAGGTGCTCGAGCAGCAGCATCGCTGCAAGCACGATGAAGAGCTCAAGTCGAACTATCTGCGCTTAGACGACCTCTTCCACGAGAAGCTGTGCGCCATCTCCGGTGCGCCCATGGCTTGGGACACCATTCAGTCCATCAAGGGTCAGATGGATCGCATCCGCTATCTATCCTTTGATACCGTCTCTAATACCGACACTATTACCACCGAGCACGAGGCGATCTTCAATCACCTCACCCAAGGCAATTTAAATGAGTGCATCGTGGCCTTGACCGATCACTTAAGCCAAATTAAGGAGACCCACAAGGACATCATTCGCAAGTACAGCGATTGGTTTACCCCTGAATCCTTAAGCTCGGTGGGCCTTGAGGCCAAGCACGAGCCTCTGTCACTACGCCGCGCCAGCATCGCCGACTAAGGCCTAAGGCCTAAGGCCCAACGCGCAGCCCCACGGGCACGCCCCCCAGACCGCGCCCGGACGGCTCTGTCGGAGCAGGCAGGATACGGCGCAACAACAAAGGCCAGCATTGCATGCTGGCCTTTGTTGTGGCTAGGCGCTGCCCCACGCTCGCGCGGCGCGCGTGGGGCACCGAGCGCGGCAGAGCCGCCCTGGCGCTTAGTCGATGCGCTTGAAGATGAGCGAGCCGTTGGTACCACCAAAGCCGAAGCTGTTGGAGATGGCATACTCGATCTCGTGCTTTTGGGCCTCGTTTGGTACTAAGTTGAAGGCGCCCACCTCAGGATCTGGGTGCTCCAGATTGATGGTTGGAGGGCAGATCTGGTCACGTACGGCCAAGACCGTGATGATGGCCTCAATGGCGCCTGCGGCACCTAATAAGTGGCCGGTCATCGACTTAGTCGAGCTCATGACGGTGCGCTCTGGGGCCTCACCAAAGATCGCCTTAGCCGCACGCAGCTCGGAGAGGTCACCGACGTGGGTCGAGGTGCCATGCGCATTGATGTAGTTGATGGCACTTGGCTCAATCCCGGCATCACGAATGGCGTGCAGCATCGAGCGCCGAGCACCGTCGCCATCCTCTGGGGTTGCGGTCATGTGGAAAGCGTCACCGCTCATGCCAAAGCCGACTAACTCCGCGTAAATCTTAGCGCCACGGGCCTTAGCGTGCTCGTACTCTTCTAAGACTAAGACACCAGCACCGTCGCCTAAGACGAAACCGTCACGATCGACGTCCCACGGACGAGAGGCCTTTTCCGGCTCATCGTTGCGGGTGGACAGAGCCTTTAAGGCACTGAAGCCACCAATACCCATTGGGGTCGAAGCCTTTTCGGCGCCACCGCACAGCATGACATCAGCATCACCGTAGGCAATTAAGCGGGCCGAGAGGCCGATGGCGTGGGTGCCCGATGCGCAAGCAGTAACCGTGGCTAAGTTCGGGCCCTTTAAGCCCTTTAAAATCGATAAGTGGCCCGAGACCATATTGATGATGGTCGAAGGCACGAAGAAGGGGCTGATACCACGGGTGCCCTTTTGGGCTAAGCCGTTGATGTTCTGCTCAATCAGACCCAGACCACCGATACCCGAGCCGACCATCACGCCCATGCGATCGGCGTTCTCAGGGGTCACCTCGAGCTTAGCATCATCACAGGCCATTAAGCCTGCGGCAATACCGTACTGGATGAACGGATCCATCTTGCGGGTATCTTTCTTGGCGATGCCGAAGTCTTCGTGGTTGAAGTTCTTAACTAAGCCTGCGATTTTGACCGAAAAGGCGCTAGTGTCAAAGTGCTCAATGGTGGAAATGCCGCTCTTGCCTGCAAGTAAGGCCTTCCAAGAATCTTCTGCGGTATTACCCACTGGACTTAACATGCCAAGACCGGTCACTACTACCCTGCGCTTTTGCACCGTTAATGCCTCCCAAAAGGTTGATATTGGTTGTGCTACCAAGCGCTTGCGCTTCTGAAGTAGCCCAGCTGCCCCTGATACGCGCATTGGCCTGACTTACCTTAACAACTTACCAGCAGTTGCCAAAATCTCCCACGAACGCACCCAAAGAGGCGCTCAAGGCACATTAAGTCAGAGGGCGACCGGCGCACCGCTTGAATCCCCTCACTCCTCGGGGCTAAAAGCAGCGCCACAACAATGAAGAAAAGATAGAAGAAAAGAGATACCACTACCCCAGAAATAAAATAAGCAAGCTAATGCTTGCTCATCGGGGTCTTCGTCTTAATTAGCACGACACAGTGTTCACCTTGTGTCCCACTGCGTCGTGAAAGCTTTAACCTGCCGCCTACGCTACAGGTCAGAGGCTAAATCTCAAGAGGATTACTCCTGGTGAGCCTTGATGTAGTCAATAGCAGCCTGCACGGTGTTGATCTGCTCGGCTTCCTCATCAGGGATCTCAGTCTCGAACTCTTCCTCTAAAGCCATGACCAGCTCTACAGTGTCTAACGAGTCAGCGCCGAGGTCATTGACAAAAGATGCCTCTGGGACGACATCCTCAGGCTTAACGCCTAACATGTCAATAATAATCTTCTTTACGCGCTCTTCAATGTTGTTATCGCTCATTTTTTCCCGTCAGAGTGCTACTGCACCTCTGTCCTATAGTTAGTCACCCAACGCAATGTTGGTGAAAAGAAATCTTGACTTGAGTGCGCAGCACGCACAAGTACCAGCAAATACTCGCGCCCACGCCTCATTCCGCAAAAACTGTTCTCACCACCAAAAATCAAGCGGCCCGATAAGGGTCATCCC
Source organism: Candidatus Anaerobiospirillum stercoravium (assembly GCA_019113025.1). Taxonomy (GTDB): domain Bacteria; phylum Pseudomonadota; class Gammaproteobacteria; order Enterobacterales; family Succinivibrionaceae; genus Anaerobiospirillum; species Anaerobiospirillum stercoravium. Next base: position 8,695 of record DXIF01000232.1, read on the forward strand.
GTGCCGAGCGCAACGCGCGCTCCCACAAGCTCAGGCTCTTATCTAACCCGATTTGGCTGACTCAACTACCGCTCTTAGCGTAGAGAAAGTTGGAACAGCATACGCCCCAAGGCCACCATCACTGCAAGACAGCGCAAGGCTGCGCCCTCATCGGTAATGCCCTGCATCGGTAGCGCCGGAGGCGGCGACAGTATCGGCACCCTCAAACAGGTCACGGCTAGAACCTCAAGGCCCCACAATCGTGATGTTTAACGGTCAGCACCAAGAACTGTTCGCGGCAAATTATATACAAGAATGGCGCTTATTGGTAGACCGCTAGGCCCCAAACGACGCCCTTTTTTAATTACTTTGGGCAAGTTCACACAAAGCCCACGGGACGCCTTTAAGGCGCCCCTAAGCTGCCCACAAGCCCGCCTCACGGCGGGCCCAACCGGTGACTCAAGCACCGTCACTGGTATGGCAGTGGCCCTCTGTAGACAGGCACAGCTACCGCTGCCGCTAAAGCTACCGCAACAGCTACAGCAACAGCAACAGCTACAGCTACAGCTACCACAGCAGCTACATGTACAGACCACCATTGACGTCAAGGGTGGTGCCGGTGATGTACTTAGCGCCATCGGAGGCTAAGAACAAGGCGGCAGCGGCGATATCCTCGCCCTGACCAAAGGCCCCTAAAGGAATGTTCTTTAAGTAGCCTTCCTTGATATCCTCGTGCAAGGATGCGGTCATATCCGACTCGATAAAGCCCGGGGCGATGCAGTTAACGGTGACGTTACGCGAGCCTAATTCCTTAGCGAGGCTCTTGGTAAAGCCGATGAGACCGGCCTTAGCCGCGGCGTAATTGCACTGGCCGAAATTGCCCATCTCGCCCACCACCGAGGTGATATTGATGATACGCCCGGCGCGCTTGCGCATCATGCCGCGCATAAAGAGCTGCGAGAGCTTGGCCACTGCCGTTAAGTTGCAGGCGATAACCGCGTTCCAGTCCTCATCCTTCATCTTCATGAAGAGGCCATCGCGGGTGATACCAGCGTTGTTGACCAGAATGTCGACCTTATCCCCGGCCTTGGCCTCGACCGTGGCGACAAAGTCCTCAAAGGTCTCAGGCGCGAGCGCATTTAAGACCACGCCATAGCCCTTACCGGCCAAGTACTCGCTGATGCTGTCCGCGCCGCTTTGCGAGGTGGCAGTACCGATGACGGTGGCGTTAGCCTGAGCAAAGCTTTGGGCAATGACCTTACCGATACCACGGCTGGCGCCCGTTACTAACACGATCTTACCGGTGAAATCCAAACTAAACATCACTGCTCCTTAAAACGAACCAAAACTACTGAGCAAAGCAACCAGCTACTCAGCCAGCGCGGCCATGACCTTATCTAATTCCTCGGCCGAGGCCAGATTGAAGGTCGCGAGGCTACGGTCAATCTTGCGATTTAAGCCCGTTAAGACGCGGCCGGGACCAACCTCGATTAAAGCCTCGATGCCGTCGGCCTTCATCTTCTGCACCGACTCAACCCAGCGCACCGAGCCGATGAGCTGCTTAACCAAGCAGTCGACGATCGCAGCGCTTGCAGTAACTGGAGCGGCCGTGACATTGGCATAAACCGGAATCGCAGCATCGTTGAGCTTAAGCTCAGCTAAAGCGGCGGCGAGCTTATCGGCGGCGCTTTGCATCATTGGGCAGTGTGATGGTACCGACACGGCTAATGGTACGCAGCGCCGGGCGCCCTTAGCAGTAAAGATTTCACCGGCCCGGGCTACGGCATCCTTAGCACCGGAAATTACGACCTGACCTGGAGTGTTGAAGTTAGCAGCCCAGACGCCATCATCAGGCTGAGAGGCCTCAGCGCAGCCTGCAATCACGACGTCATCGTCCAAGCCCAAGACCGCCATCATGGCCCCAACGCCAGCCGGTACTGCTTCCTGCATGGCCTGACCACGTAGGCGAACTAAGCGCACCGCATCGGCAAAGTCTAAGGCACCTGCCGCAACTAAGGCCGAGTACTCGCCCAGGGAGTGGCCGGCTACAGCCGAGGGAGCTCCGTCACCTAAGGCCGCCTTAAAGGCGCGATAAGCGGCAATCGACGCCGTTAAAATGGCAGGCTGAGTGATCTCAGTCTTATTGAGCTCGATCTCAGGGCCCTCGAGCACGATTTGCTTTAAGTCATAGCCTAAAGCCTCGTTAGCCTCAGCAAAGGTCTGGGCCACGATCTCGTTGCTCATAAAGGTAGCTAACATACCTACCGACTGGGAGCCTTGACCTGGGAATACGACTGCAAATGACTTCATAACCAATATCGCCGCAGGGCAAACCTACGGCTCTCTCCTATTTCACGCCCAGCGAAACCAAGCTGTCCCAGCAAACAGGCGCCACTAGCACCCCCTGCCAGCTGTCACCCTCAGTTCCCCTGCGCTTATGCCAAAGGTAGGTCTAAAACCACGAAAACTTCTAGCGCACGTCGCACCACGCCCGGGCGCAGACGGCGCAAACTTAGCTGCGCCGACTTAACGCAGCGCGCCCGCTTAGTAGCACCCGCTGAACTTAGCTGCGCTTGCTTAGTAGCGCACTAAGGCGGCACCCCACACGAAGCCACCGCCAAAGGACTCCAACAAGAGGTTGTGCCCGCGCTGAATGCGGCCTTGGCGAATGCCTTCATCTAAGGCCAGCGGCACTGACGCCGCCGAGGTGTTGCCCTGCTTATCCAAGGTGACAATCACCTGCGACATATCAAGCTTAAGCTTGCGCGCCGTGGCGGTAATGATGCGCAAATTGGCTTGGTGCGGCACCAAGAAATCAAGCTGCGACTCATCCATGTGCGCCGCTTGTAAGGTGTCCTTAACCAAGGAGGCTAAGATGGTGACGGCATGCTTAAAGACGTCATTGCCCTTCATATAGAGGTAAGCATCATCGTTGCTCTCACCTGCGGCTAAATCCTGCGGGCGACGCGGCAGCGGCAGGCGCAGTAAATCACCGCGCGATGGGTCCGACGACAGCTTAATGGCCAAGGTACCAGGCTCATCTGAGGCGCCTAAGACACAGGCGCCCGCACCGTCACCAAATAAGATCACGGTGGTACGGTCTTGATTGGAGCAGGCATGGGACAGCGAGTCCACGCCCACAATCAAGACGTGTTGAGCTTGGCCGCATAAAATCATATTGTGCGCCACGCTATAAGCGTAGCTAAAACCGGCACAAGCGGCGGCGACATCAAAGGCGATCGGCGCGCTCATGCCTAAGGCGAGGGCAATCTCGCACGCGGTCGAAGGGAAGGCATTTTGCCCTGAAGTGGTAGCGCAGATCACCGCGTCAATGTCCGATGCGGCAAGGCCTGCGGCCTCTAAGGCCTGCGCGGCGGCCTTGGTGCCCATAAAGGATGCGGTCTCTTGGGGTGAGGCAATCCGGCGCTCATGGATACCAGTACGCTCAACAATCCACGTGTCAGAGGTTTCAACCATCTGCTCCAAATCGGCATTAGTTCTAACTTGCGTTGGCAAATACCCGCCAGTACCTAAAATTCTGGTAAACAAAACTATCACCACTTAGAAGAGAAGAAGAGAATGAGACACATGGTCGCAGCTACGGCACGAGGCAACCAAACAAACCACAGCGCGCCCAAGACCTGAGACCTAATCTAAAAGAGCCATTGTGCCATTAATAGCGCCGTTTTGATAGCCTCAGCACAAAATTATCGGCTGAGAGCTCAGCCCACGCCGCGCCCGGCGGCGCCTCCGATCACACTACCTGCCAAGGGCCGCGCCGCGCCCCCCTCGGCCCGTTGGTGGCAGGATGACGCAGCTATTGCGCCGTAAGGCGCTCTTGCATCTTAGCGGCAAGATTGGCTTGTGCCGCCCGCGCCGCCTCAACCATAGCAACAGCCAGCGCCTCCTTCCCGGCAGCGGCATGGGACTTAACCACAATGCCATTGACGCCTAAGAGCACCGAGCCGTTGTACTGCCACGGCAAAAGCCAATCGGGGCGCGCCATCTTGGCAAAAAACTTCTTCATACCGGCGCTGCTCGCGTAGATATTGGCGACGCCTTCGGCGGCCTTGAGCGCAACATTACCGGTAAAGCCGTCGGTGACGATGACGTCGGCATCGTCATTGAAGATGCGGTTCGCCTCAATAAAACCGGTAAATTGCAAGGAACGATCTTGCTCCAAGATGTCCTTGGCGCGCTGAACCAAGGCATTGCCCTTGCCCAGCTCGACCCCGACATTAAGCAGCGCCAAGCGCGGATGGTCGCGCTCAAGCGACAGCTGGGCACAAGCATGGCCCAGGCAGGCAAAATCATATAAATCAGCCGCGGAGCAGGTGGCATTAGCGCCTAAATCGAGCATCAGGGCAAAGCGTTGCGGCCCCACCGGAATGCGCGCGGCAAAGCACGGGCGCACCCGCCCCGAGCGCGGGCATAGCCCCAGCTTACTCTTGAGTTTAACCTTAGCAGCGGAGAGCTGCTGCACCCCGAGGATGTGGCGCGCTAGCGTCACTAACGGCCCAGTGCCGCCACTTGAGAGCATGGCCTGCGCTTGGCCTGACTTGACGCACTCTAAGGCTTGCACCATCGCGCTGTGGGCGTAATTGGTCAAAACCGAGCGCGGCGCTTCATCTTGGGGGATGCTTTGCTGCGCCAAGCGAAACTCATAGCGCTTTTTGTTGACTCCGGCCTTGGTGAGATCGAGCTCAAGCTGCGAGCTCCCGAAGACAATGAGATAGAGGCTGGGATACAGGGCCAAAGCAAAGCGCACCGCATCGACTACCGGACGGGTATCTAACTGATGATCGCCGCCGGTACCATCCAAGGCGACGGTACATTGCTCATTGGCGCTACCAGACAAAAGTGCCATAAGTTTCCTCAACAACCAAACCCAAACCACGACTCTGCCGCCCCTACCATGATTAGAACCAGAGCGCAGAACCAGTGCAAATCAGCTTAGCAAAATCAGCTCAGGCTGTCGCCCATTGTTAGGTTAAGTTGCTAACTCAACCTAAAAAACGCAGGCCAACCGCGTCCGCACACTGCCGTGCGCTGCCGCATACTGCCGTGCACAGTCGTGCGCTGCGTGCGTCTTGGCCCAAGGAGCACAAAGCACCAGAGAATCAAACCTACTTACAGAAAGGGAGTTGAGGAAAAGCCCGCGAGCTAGGAACCAGCACGGTTCCAGAGGGGAGCACAAAAAGAGAACTAGAGGGAGTTAGATGGAGCTAGAGGAAGCTCCGCAAGGAAAGCAGTGCGCTAAAAATACCAACGGGGCTCATGAGGCCCCGTCGTGCAGATACTCTGCGAAATAGTGCAGCTCAGGCTGCTCTAGCGCTAAAGCAGGTGAGCGCAGCGTGGCTTGTCAGCCGAAGGTATCTTAGAAGTCTTCGCCACCCTTGAAGATAACCTTCTTACCACGATAGTAACCCGAAGCAGTTACGTGGTGACGGATGTGGGTCTCACCCGATACGCTGTCCTTAGATAACTGTAAGGCAGTTAAAGCATCATGGGTACGACGCTTGTCACGACGCGAACGGGATTGATGGTTCTGTGGAACGGCCATTATAGTCTCCTAAACTATGTACTAAAGTCGCCTCAAGCCCCTAAGCTGTGGCGCAGCTTAGGCACTTAGCACCGCCCCTGCGGTGCTGCTTGTCTCTTTTGAGCAAGCCAAACGCAACCCAGCATAAAAACCTACTGGGGAGGGAGGCGCTTTGATGCTTATTTTGATCAAAAAAAGACAGTCACGACCATTGGGCTTTCCCAAGCCATGCTCGTGGACGCGTCATTATAGAGAGAAAGGCACCCCGTTGCAAGCTTGATCACAGTTTTCGCTGCGCTCCCATTGATCAAGTACCGTCCCACACGCCGCACTCCCCCAGCGCAAGCCCTACTGCGCCACAAGCAGCGCCGCAAGCTGCACTGCAAGCTGCAAGCTAAGCCGCAAACTGAGCCGCAAACTGCACTGCAAGCTGTTGCGCCCGCTACGGTCAAAGCAAGCTTAACTGATACGGGCTTTCCCCAGTACTCTGCCACCTCACTGGGGCTAGACACGACCGGCTCGGCCCTATCTTGATCGCTCAGTCCAAGCTCCTTGCTTGCGCCAACTTAAGCCAACTTAAGCCTACTTTTATCCTACTTAAGGTTGCCCTTTAAGGCGGCCAAGGCTGCAAATGGGTTTTCCTTAGCCTCAGGCGCAACATCACCGTAGCTCCATTGCGTGCCATGACGTAAGCAGGCTGGGTCATCCTCATCGTGGCGCGGGAAGGATGGGACCTCTAAGATCAGGCCGTCTTCGATTAGATCATAAAGGTCAATCTTGCCGGCGTCATTGCACTCGATAAACTCGTACTTATCGAGCAGATTGCAGGCCTTGGCGCGCTCATAGTCAGGCGTGAGCACAAACTCAAGGCACAGATGTTGGACAAATTCCGCGCCGCAGCGCTCACACACCAAGACCACATCAGCCTCAGCCTGACCTTTCACCAAGCGCATCGAGTTTAAGTCACGCTCAAAGGTGACGGTGGCGACCACCTCACCCTCAACGCGCACCACCGATTCAGTTAAGCGTGCGATGGCCTCAGGATCGAGGCGCGCGCTCTCATAGCGGGCATTAGCGCTGATGCATTTATCAAGCTCGATTTCCCGGGGCAACAAAACCTTGGCATTATCCATACGCGTCCTCCGCATCTAAGCAACTAAGCACCGCGGCGTGCAAACTCTGCCCGCTGGCGCGCTCAAACTAGGCCAAAAACTGCGAAAAATCGCAAAAAATCGGGTCATTATCGCATGTCTGGGCGCAATTAGCGCAGAGTGCCGCCGCGCTTGTTACAATCAGAACCAAGCACAACTAAACAGAACCAAGCAGAACCCAGGCCCCACCAAGCCCAGGCCTGCCCAACTGAGCTCAACTAAGCTCAACTAAGCTCAACGAGCTCAACTGAACCTCAGCCGCTCAGACCTCTGGAGCGAACTTTGCTTAGCTCAAGGCCGCACTGGCCCTAAAAGGGCCCCTGGGTCATCAAATTTTTGCCGCACGCGCAGCACAGCCTCCAACCTGCGCTCTGCTGCGCGCTGCCTTGCCCTGCCGGAGAGTGAGATGAGACGTAAATTAGTTCCAACCTTAGCATCAGCCGTCGCCCTTGGCAGCATGCTGTTCACGCTGAGCGCGACCTCAACGGCTAACGCTTATGAGACCACCACCATTTTCAAGACCGAGCACTTTGCCATTAACCAAGTAATCTTGGGGCAAAACGAGCACTTAGATGGCCCGCTGCAAGCCTCGATCACCGGCGATATCCAAGCAGCCAACCGCTTAGATCACCTCTATCAATCCACCACTGTGGTCTTCCCGCATGGCTCGGTAGGCTACAACGGCAAGATCAACACCCCGATTCAAGGTGTGCTCACCATTGCCAACTACAACACTGGCAAAGATCGCATTCTGTTTAACAACAAGGCCAAGTTCTCAACCGATGGCGGCCTCTACCTATCCTTTGCCCAGATGCTGGAGTTGGTCAATCAAAAGCAGCTGCAGCAGCTATATGCCGAGCTCAAGACCCTACCTTTAGTCATCACGGATGTCACGCTCAAAGCAAGCGGCTATGACCCTACCACTAAGGGCTTTTATGTCACCGCCATCAACGATGGCATCATCTTAGACGTACGCATCGACGACTCGGTGTACTACGATAAGAGCGATTATCAGAAGCTGCGCCAAGGCTGCAAGGTCAACTTGTTAACCTTCATCGACCGCATTGTCCCGAACATTCCGCTCTTCATCAGCGGCCGTGCCGCGGTCAACGCTATGGACTGCTCGGCGGCGGCAAGCAGCGACGCCCCAACCCGCTAAACACCCGCTAAACACCCGCTAAGCGCCCACCAAACGAGGTAGCGCACCAGCGCCTGCCCCCACATTACCAGCCCCAAGCTCAGCCCCGTGGCGCCCCGCCAGTGACTCGACGCTTGGGGCTGCTCGCTAAAAGCAAGCGGAGATGCGCTGCGCTCCCAGCACTGCTCTTAGACTGGGGGCATCCCTCGTCATTACTGCCCGCCACGCACCATGTGCAGCCTCATCCGCCTCCACTGCCCACACCGCCAACCACACCCTCCAGCTCGCCGCCGCACCGTGCAGAACCTAACATAAGGCACGACTCTCCAACACTTAACCCTGATGCGCCGCCTCCAAGCCGTACCGGCGCGCACCCCAGGCGCGCCCAGCGCACGCCCGACTCAGCTGCGGGGTGGCGGCTCCTTACCAAGCAAGTAGCGCCAACCAAGTAGCAGCGCCAGCCCAACCCAACCCATGCCTGCCATGCCATGCCATGCCATGCCTGGGGCGAGCATTCCCTATTGCCCGATGTCCTTAAGTCACCTCCATCACCATTGCGCTCAACACGGCCGCGGCCCAAGAAGAGCCCGCGCTCGTTGCGACCACAGTTGCCGCCGCTTACACCCTGCCCAGCCCGGCGCTCTATCACTGTCCACAGCGCGGCACGGTGCTCAGCAGCGCGCCTACCAAGCAGCGCCGCTTCGTGCAGTACCGCACCATGAAGTATCGCGCTGAGCAGTACCGCGCTGGGGAGCGCCGCCCAGCGTTCCACCGCAACCTTCCAGTAACCTCCAACCACCTACTGCGAGCGCCCAATTTGGGGTGGTTAAATTTGAGGCGATGAATCAATAGTTTCAGAGACAAGTGGGCCCGTTCGGAATCACAATTTGATTTCTGGTATGGTAGTACACAAGTGATGTGCAGCTGTATGGAAATGTTTTCATAGATACAGAAAATTAGACGAAACAGCACAGGCGCGATTTTGCAGGGGTAAGGAGGCGCTAAGCCCGATAGAATCAGGCCTGACGCGGCGTATGCCAGAATTTTGAGCGAAAAAGGCGGGCGCAACTAATCTTCTAGTATGCAAGTGGGCCGTCAAAGGCCACTGCATCAAGTTTTGTGATGTTGCTTACGATTTTAAAACATCCCCCGCCACGGGCACTTTATTCCACTTACAATAACATCAGTTTTGGCCGCCCTAGGCTTAGTGTAAGCTTGTGCCTTGACCGTCAAAACTTGTATATCAGTTTGTCCCAAGCCAGCTTGAGTGAGCTTAAACTGACCGGAGCAAACTGGGGCTTCCCCGCACTAAAGACCTGCTCACGATGGGCCCAATGCCCATTGAAGGCACTTCTTTAGAGGGCAATTCTTTAGCCTTAGCACTTAGCTACTTGTTGTAGCTCCTTGGTTCTTGTTACGACGCATCGCCCTTTGCCGTGGGGCAGCTTATTTTAGGTGTGGCAAGAATTTTGGCAGGTTTGGTCAGGTTGATAAAGTTAGTAATTTGGGTCAGGGCACGCCGCCTAGTGTGCCCACGACAAATTGTGACTGACTTTGACCGTCAAGTTCCTGCGCTCAGCCAAGGACAGAGTGCCGCTGGGGTCTAAGCGCGCCTTACGCGGGCAGTAACTTGCGTTAATTTGCGCGCCAAGCACGGCCCCACCTACTTACGTTTTACGTTGTAAGGAGGTCGGTGCCTCAAGCCCACGATAGTTGTAGTGGTTTCGTGCCACATAGGTTGTGTTTGATCAAATGGAGGATGTCTTAACTTAACCGGTCCACTAGAGCTCTGTTTGTGCCTAGGTTAGGTTTAAGACGCTGCGTCATATGAAGAAATTATTAGCCTCTGCTCTTGCTGTTGCTGTCGCTTCCTTAGTTCTCACCGGCTGCGGTGGTGAGGAAAAGCAGATCGTTCGTATCTCCCACTCGCAGATTGACACCCACCCAGATCACTTAGGTGCTGTTGCTTTCAAGAACTACGTTGAGAGCAAGTTAGGCGATAAGTTCGAGATCACCATTTACCCTAACGCCACCTTAGGTGCTAACGAGAAGGTGCTCGAGTTAATCAAGCAGGGTTCGGTTCAGTACTTAGTGGTCTCCACTGCTAACATCGAGTCCTTTGACAAGATCTACTCCCTGTTCTCGATTCCATACCTCTTCACCTCCGAGGCCGCTTACGAGAAGTTCATCAGCGATCCAGCCATCTTAAAGCAATTAGGTGTTAACAGTGCCAAGACTGGCTTTGAGCCAGTTGCAGCCTTCACTGCTGGTACCCGTAACTTCTATGCCAAGGAGCCAATCAACAGCGTAGCTGATTTGCAAGGCAAGAAGTTCCGTGTTCAGGCCGGCCCAGTTAACGTTGCGATGATGCAAGCCTTTGGTGCTGCTGCTACCCCAATGTCCTTTGGTGAGGTTTACTCGGCTCTGCAACAGTCCGTTATCGACGGCGCTGAGAACAATGAGCTGGCTTTAACCGACCAAAAGCACGGCGAAATCTGCAAGTACTTTACCTACGACATGCACCAGATGTGCCCTGACCTCTTAGTAGCCTCCAATGCTTTCTTAAGCAAGCTAACCCCAGAGGAGCGCAAGGTCTTCGACGAGGCCGCGGCTGAGGCACAAAAGGTCGAGTTCGATGCTTGGGCTGCCTCGATCGACGCTGCTAAGAAGAAGGCCACCGAGATGGGCGTTCAGTTCATCAACGTTGACGTCAACGAGTTCCGTAACAAGGTTCTGCCATTGCACGAGCAGATCTTAAACGACACCCCAGAGCTCAAGCCTTTATACGACGCAGCTACCGCTGCTAACAGTGCGGTCTAACCTCCGCTTGAGCAGCTTAAGTGCAAAGGCTTAAGTGCAAAGGCTTAAGTGCAAAGACTTAAGCTCAAAGGCTTAAGCTCAAAGATTCTGCCATCAGAGCTTTTAGGCTCGTGGCAGCGCCGCCACCATGATAAGTCTTACCCTTCACGGAGGCGGCTCAAGTTCAAACTTACCTTAGGTCAGGCCACAGCTCACAGCTTGTGCCATTGACCTAAATTCAAGTGCTTGAACTTAGCAGGCCCAAGCAATGTGGCCTGAGGGCGGCCCGGGCAAGCGCAGCGATGCTGCACTTGGGCGCGGCACTCACACGTTGTGCTTAGTAGCGTTACTGTGTTTGCCCGGTCTATGCCCCAAAACCTAGGTGTTACTGGGATCAAGGGTTAACTTTGCACGTTGCCCCATTTACGACCATGTCCCCATAGGGACAGCTAGCCCGACTAACCCCCGTTTAATCTTGGTCTCTGCGACGCTTTTAGGCGTTACAGCGCCCAAGGTGTCACTGCCCCACACTTTTAGGCATATGCGCTCGTGGACACTAGTGCCCCGACGGCGGCGCCCTAGTGGCAGCAATGCCCCGACGGCAGCGCGCCGCTTGGCGGTTCAAAGCGGTTTGGTTATGGGGCGCTTGGTTGTTGCTTGACGTCGATCCCATGGGATATTGTGGAGACCCGTATGCAAGGATTACGAAAGATTCTTGACAAGGTGATTATGGTCTTCTGCGTCTTCCTCTTTATGATGATGACTGTAGTTGGTACCTATCAAATCGTCACCCGCTATTTCTTTAACTCGCCTTCGACCATCTCTGAGGAGATCATCACTTACAGCTTCACCTGGCTGTCGATTTTATCGGCAACCTACGTGTTCGGTAGCCGTGGGCACCTGTGCATGGCCTTCGTTTACAACAAGTTTACCGGCGCCAAGCGCGTTTGCCTCGATATTTTCTCCGAGGTCTTAGTGATTGGCACCGCTTTGTTCTTGTTAGTCTACGGTGGCTACATCATGGCCTCGGAAAACATGTCGCAGCTGACCGCCTCCTTGGGCGTCAACATGGGCTTTATGTACGCCGTGCTGCCACTGTCGGGCATTCTCATCACCGTTTATGGCCTCTTAAACTTAGCTGACATGTTCAAGAAGTTTAAGGATCCTGAGCTGGCCTCCTACGGTGTTGAGACCGACGAAGAAGCTAAGTAGGAGGGCAAGTTAAATGACTGCAACTGTTGGTATTACCATGGCCTTGGTGCTGATAGGCTTGCTTGTATTAGGCGTACCTATCTGCATCTCGATTGCTATTTCCTCGGTTATCGCCGGTGCCCAAGCACTGGACTTTAATATGATGCTCCAGACTGGTGCGCAGCGTACCTTCTCGGGTATCTCGGTCTTCACCTTAATCGCCATTCCATTCTTCATCTTGGCGGGCAACATCATGAACCAAGGCGGTATCGCGCTACGCCTCATGAACTTTGCTCGTCTGTTAGTAGGTAAGGTTCCTGGCTCCTTTGCCCACACCAACTGCATGGCCAACATGATGTTCGGTGCTATTTCGGGCTCAGGTGTAGCCGCCGCTTCGGCCATGGGCTCGATCATTGGCCCAATTGCCGAGAAAGAGGGCTACTCCAAGAACTATATGGCTGTAATTAACATCGCCACTGCGCCAACTGGTTTGTTAATTCCACCATCCAACGTTTTAATTACCTACTCCTTAGTCTCCGGTGGTACCTCGGTTGCCGCGCTGTTCTTAGCCGGCTACATCCCAGGCATTCTCTGGGGCTTAGCCTGTATGGTCGTGGGCTATTTCACCGCTTTACGCTTAGGCTATAAGGGTGATACCCAGAAGATTACCTTAGCTTTAGCCACCAAGATCACCGTTGACGCCTTACCATCGCTCTTACTCATCCTCATCGTTATCGGCGGTATCGTCGCCGGTGCCTTCACCGCGACCGAGGGTGCCGTCGTTGCCGTGGTTTACTCCTTGCTTTTATCGATCATCTATCGTGCGATCACTTGGAAGGATTTAAAGCGCATCTACGCTGAGTCCGCAGCGATGACCGGCATTATCGTGCTGTTAATCGGCGTTTCCTCGATCATGTCGTGGGTTATCTCCTTCGTGAATATCCCTGATGCTGTGGGCGATCTGTTAAATGGTCTGTCCAGCAATAAGATCGTGATCTTACTGATCATCAACATCTTCCTGCTCTTCGTTGGTACTTTCTTAGATACCACCCCAGCCATCTTAATCTTCACCCCAATCTTCTTACCAATTGCCATGCAATGTGGCCTGTCGCCGGTTGAGTTCGGTATCGTCATTACCTACAACCTGTGCATCGGTACCATTACGCCGCCAGTTGGTAACATTCTGTTCGTGGGTGTTAAGGTCGCCAAGACCTCGATTGAGCGCGTCATCAAGCCATTACTCCCATACTACCTGGTCATCATTGCTGTGCTGATGGTTTGCACCTACTTCCCAGCCGTCTCCAGCTTCATCCCAGAGTTAGCAGGTTACGAAGCCACCCTAAAATAGCTTCACTTAGGCCTTAGCCTCATAAGGTGGCCCTACAGCGTCACCGCTAACTAAGGCCAACGGCAGGGACGGCGGCACGCGAGCGCTCACCGCGCCCAACGTAAGTCCGCCGCCCAATCAAACCAGAGCTAAGGTTCGCAGCCGCGCGCTGCGAGCCTTTTAAGCCAGTACCTCAACTGAAGTGAGCAAACACCTAACGCTAATGCCCGCCCCTGAGCAAGCTGAGCGCGCTGCGCAAAGCTGATGCGTGCAGCGTAGCTACTGCGAGCCGCGGAATTGATGCGAACCGCGCACTGATGCGGGCCGCGGAATTGATGCGAGCCGCGCCACTGATGCGAGCCGCGGAATTGATGCGGGTTGCGGAATTGACGTTAGCTGTTTGCTGATTTTGGGCTTGAGCCTTAGGCTGAGGCCTTGGGCTTAATTCCTACGGTCACCACGAACCGAGCACGAAGTAGTGCGCACCAAGTGATCAACCCTATGGGGGCACTGGGCGTTACTGTGTGGGGGGTGGTGCACCGTGTGCCATCTTAGGAGGATTATCCATGCGCGCCTTTATGGACAAGGACTTTTTGCTTGAGAGTGATACCGCTAAGGAATTATTCCACGAGCATGCGGCCAAGATGCCGATCATCGACTACCACTGCCATATCAATCCAGCTCAGATTGCGCTGAACCATCAGTTCAAGAACATCACTGAGGCCTGGTTAGGCGGTGACCACTACAAGTGGCGCATGATTCGCTCCAACGGCGTCCCAGAGCGCTTAATCACCGGCACCGACAGCACCGACTATGAGAAGTTTGAGCAATTTGCCAAGTCGCTGCCACGTGCCATTGGCAACCCACTGTACCACTGGACCCACCTTGAGCTGCAACGCTACTTTGGCATCACTAAGCCTCTGTCCGAGAAGACCTGCAAGGAAATCTGGGACGAGTGCAACGCCAAGCTTGCCACCGATGAGTTCCGCGTTCAGAGCATCATCAAGCGCTCCAACGTCAAGTTAGTTGCCACCACCGATGATCCAGGTGATAGCTTAGAGTGGCACCAGAAGTTAGCCCAAGACAATAACTCAGGCTGCAAGGTTGTCCCAGCATGGCGCCCCGACAAGGCCATGAAGATCGAGAAGCCTGACTTCAAGGACTATGTCCAGCACATCGCCACCTTAACCGGCAAGACCATTACCACCTGCGAAGAGTTCTTTGCTGCCTTAGATGAGCGCATGGAGTTCTTTAATCAGATGGGCTGCAAGGCCTCCGACCACGGTATCGACTACGCCTACTGCCGCATCATCGACCAAGGCAAGCTCGAGCAAATCTTCCAAAAGGGCCTCAACAATGAGACCATCAGCGAAGAAGAAAACGAAGCCTACAAGACCATGGTGCTGCTGCACATGGCCAAGGGCTATGCCAAGTACGGCTGGGTCATGCAGATGCACTATGGCGCGATCCGCGACCCTAACTCCAAGATGTTTAAGATCTTAGGGGCCGACACCGGCTATGACGTCATCGGCAATCGTCCATGCGCCGAGGGCATCTCGCAGTTTATGAACGCCTTAAATGAGCGTGACTGCTTACCTAAGATGATCTGGTACTCCTTAAACCCAGCTGACAACGCCGCCATCGGCACCGCCATCGGCGCCTTCCAAGGCCCGGAGGCTCAAGGCAAGATCCAGCAGGGCTCGGCTTGGTGGTTTAACGACACCTACCAAGGCATGATTGACCAGATGACCTCTCTGGCCAACCTCTCGGTCTTAGGCAACTTTGTGGGCATGCTGACCGACTCGCGCTCGTTCCTGTCCTACACCCGCCACGAATACTTCCGCCGCATCATGTGCAACTTGATCGGTGGCTGGGTCGAGCGCGGCATGTATCCAAACGATATGGAGTTCTTAGGCCAAATCGTCGAGGACATCTCCTTTAACAACACCAATCGCTACTTCAACTTCAACGTCTAAGCAAGACGCTGCAAGTAGCATTGCACTTTCCTAGCTAACAAAAAGGCCCCGCGTAAGCTTAAGCTCGCGCGGGGCCTTTTTGTGGCGGCCGCCTCGGCAGCCGCCCTGAGCTTCGGCTGCTGGGCAGCTTGCAGCGGCTAGCCCGCCTTAGCGCTAGCTGCGACGCTGGCAGCCTGTTCCTTGGCGCTCTTCTCGCTAGCCTTAGCCTTGACCAGATTGGTCAATACCACCTCTTCGATCGAATTACCCTCGACCTTGGTGATCTCCAGCTTCCACTTGTTAGTCGAGATCACCTCGCCCACCTCAGGGATGCGCTGCAGGTAATCTAAGATGAAACCGGCGATGGTGTGGTAGGTGTCACTTAAAGGCACCACAAAGCCCGTGATGCGGGTGACGTCCTTTAAGATGGCGCCGCCTTCAATCCGGAACACGCCCGGACTTAAGCGCACCAGCTCCGGGACATCGCTTTGATCCGGCAGCTCGCCTGCGATTTCCTCCATGATATCGTGCAAGGTGACGATACCCTCGAAGTTGCCGAACTCATCGAAGACGAAGGCGAAATTCTTCTTGCTCTTGCGAAATTCCTCGAGCGCCTTGATCACCGAGACAGTCTCAGGCAGATAGAGCGGGGTGCGCACCTTGGCCTTGAGGAGCGCGGTCGTAGATAACGGCTGGCCCTGCTCATCGCACGGGAGCTCCTTATGCTCCGTCAGCTGGAGCTTAAGGCCGATCAGCTCATCGCGCTTTAAGTAGCCTAGCGGCACTTCGCGCTCTTCGTTGTAAGCGACCAAGCGCGAGGAGCGATTGTGACTGATCTCCTCTAAGATCACGTCGATACCATCGGAGATGTCGACCTGATTGCAGTCAGTGCGCGCCGTCATCACCGCTTTAACCGGGAGCGAGCTTAATTGGAGCACGCGCGAGACCATTTCCTTTTCGGTGTTATCAAACACCTGTGAGCCAGTGCGCGAGACAATGGCCTCTTTTAAGGTCTGGACTTGGTTTTGGTTCGAGCCCAATAAGCGCAGCACTAAGTTTGCGGCAATCTCGCGGCTTTGGAGCGCGACCTTGCCCGACGGACTACCGAGCTTTAAGGTGTTCTTGCGGGCAATCTGGTTGAAGATCTCCATCAAGATCGAGAAGCCGATCGCCGCATAGAGATAGCCCTTCGGGACGTGGAAGCCAATGGCCTCGATAATCAGGCTAAAGCCGATTAACAGGAGGAAGCCCAAGCATAAGATGACCAGCGTCGGATGGTGGCTGACAAACTCGGTGATAAAGCGCGAGGCCAAGGTCATGACCGACATGGCGATGATGACCGCGAACATCATGATGAAGACGTGGTCGATCATGCCCACCGCAGTGATGATGGAATCAAGCGAGAACACGGCATCGAGCACCATGATCTGCAAGATAACCAGATACATGGCAGAACCGGCGGCCTTGGAGACCGAGAGTTCCTCATCAAAGCCCTCGAGCTTGGAGTGCAGCTCATGGGTGGCCTTGTACAAGAGGAAGATACCACCGATCATGAGGATGATATCGCGCCCGGTGACGCCCTTAGAGCCGATATAAAAGAGCGGCTCGATCATATTCACAATGAGCGAGATGCCCGCCAGTAAGAGCAAGCGAATGCCCAGCGCGCCCGCAAGACCAATATAGCGGGCCTTATCGCGCTGCTTTTCGGGTAACTTGGCCGTCAGAATCGCGATAAAGACCAAGTTATCGATGCCTAAGACAATCTCAATGAGCACCAAGGTCAAAAGGCCGAGCCACGCCGTGGGGTCTGACACCCACGCCATATCGAACATTACCTGATGCATCGCTGTGGGATCCATACGCTTACCTTACATTTGTGCTGGGCACAGCCGCTTGAACCAGTCCTACCAACAAAGCGGTAAGAATCTTAGGCTGACACGCCCGGCGCAAGAAACAAAAACAATCCAATCCAAGTTAATACTAATGCCGCCGGGCGGAGCAATGGCCCAAAACCAATGATCCTAAGCCCGGCGGCGCCTGCCCCGGCAAGCGGGGCTGCGCTAAGAGCACAAGCAAAGCGCCAATCAAAAGCCCTCAACGCTTGCGTTAACGTGCCCTTACTTCTTAGGGCGACGGCCGTGGCCCTTAAAGCCCGAGCGCCCCGCGCCCTCAGCCTTGCCCTTGCCTGAGTATGACAGTTTAAAGCCATTTGGCTTAGCGCGGCCATAGCTCTTGCCAACCGGCTGCGTCTTATCCTCGCCGCGGCCCGGACGAGCGGACCCCGGACGCTTGAAGCCCCGCTCTGGGCGCTCTAAACGCTCAGCGCGCTCGGTGCGCTCTGGACGCGCGCCCTTAACGCGGCGCTTCTTATTTAAGTGGTGGCTAACCTTAAGCGGCGTGGTGGCGTACTCCTCGGGCTTTAACGGTGGCAGCTGGGCCTTGGAGCGCAGCTTATTGACCTCGGTTAAGGTCAGCTCGCGGTACTGGCCGGAACTCATCTTAGGGTCAAGATCAAAGCCGGCGTAGGAGATACGAATCAGGCGGCTCACCTGCAAGCCCACCGCCTCCCACAAACGGCGCACCTCACGGTTGCGGCCCTCGCGCAGCGAGACGTGGAACCAGTGGTTGCGATTATCACCGCCCCGGTATTCGATTGAGTCAAACTTACCGATGCCATCATCGAGCATGACGCCTGTGCGCAATCGCTCTAACTGCTCTTCGGTGACTTCACCGTAGACGCGCACCGCATAGACACGCTCAATACCAAAGCGTGGATGCATCAGGGCATGAGCCAAGTCACCATCAGTGGTAAACAAGAGCAGGCCCGAGGTGTTAAGGTCCAGACGGCCCACGTTGATCCACTTGCCAATCTCAAGCCGTGGCAAGTGATCAAAGACGGTGGGACGATTGCATGGATCGGATAGCGACGAGATCTCGCCTTCGGGCTTGTAATACATCAAGCAGCGGTTCTCGAGGCGGCGGCTTTGCGGCGAGTAGACAGTACGGCCGTCGATCTTGACCGTAATCTGATCATCGTCGGTGCGAAAGCCCAAGTTGACGATGCGGCCATTAACCTCGACGCGCCCGGCCTCAATCAAGGCCTCTAAGGAGCGTCGCGAGCCGACACCGGCGTTGGCAAGTAATTTGTGCAGCTTAACGCCACTGACATGGGGATCAGTAGCCCCAGAAACCGCCGCTTCGACCTTAGCGCGCTCATGGCGCTTAGCGGCCTCAAGGCGCGCCTTGGTCTTTTGCTCGGCGAGGGCGCGCTCAACGGTATAACCCGGTGGCAGTGCCCCGCCAATCATAGTACGCGCGCGCGCCCCCTTAGGCGCAGCGCCTTTAGGGCCCTTTGGAGCACCAGGGGCCCCCTTACGAGCAGGAGCCCCCGCGCGGCGCGCGCCGCGCACCGCAGAGGAGGAGGAAGCGTCACGCCATGCCTTGGCGTCAGCGCGCGCCCCACCCTTATTAAAGGAGCGCGCGTGGCCCTTACCCTCATCGCGCCCTGGGCGGCCGCCGACGGCGCCCTCTGCGCGTGCCTTAAACGTCTTGCTAGGCTTCTCAGCCTTGCCCCAACGTCCCTTACTTGCCTTGTTCTGCATTAACAAGAAATCCTTTTCGGCCAATGAATTCCAACTTGCGCTGCGGCAACCTCACGGTTGTCTCTGGTCACAACTGACACCTCCAGTCATGGCCAGGCACGCAAGCTCAGCGTAATTCCCACAGACAACAAAGAAAACAGCGAAAACAACCAGCCCCAAGCGCACAGCTTAAGGCCAAACCACCCTATCACCCTCCTCCCGCACGAGGCTGGAACCAAACTTAACCAGCCAAAAAGCAAACCAGCAGCTCCTAGTTTAAGAGCGCCGCACGCGCATCAAGAAAGGAGAGGGGTGAAGATAAGACCTGCGCGGCCCGGGCTATTTAGCCTGCGGCAAGCAAGTGCAGCAAGTGCCAGCACGAGCAAGCTCACTTTGGCGCGCCTAAGGTGGTGAAATTCCGCATAGATACGGGAATATAATCGCAATATCTCATTATGCCATAGCACCCCCACCAAAATGCGCTGCAACCAAAAAATATCAGGTACAATACGAGCTAGCACTGATGACTCAAACGCAAAAAATAACTCAAGCGGCGCCCCCTGCACCATAAAGCGCCACGAGCCACGTGACGCTTAGGGACCAAGTGCGCCCACGGTGCTCCGCAACTTTTGCTCAGCGCAGGCCATAACGGCTGACACAAGGGTTTTCTCATGGACAACGACGAGATCAAGACAGTAACTGTTTCGCTGCTCGGCGAAAGTTTTACACTGCGCTGTCACAAGAGTCAGGCGGACTCGCTGCAGCGTGCCGTCGGCAAGATCCAAGAGATCACCTCCAAGATCTTACGTGATAACCCGAGCCTGACCCCACAGCAGGCCGCCATCATTGCTGCGATCGAGAGCCAAAGCCAGCTGCAGCGCTATCTTGACACCTCAACGCCGTTCCAAGAGCAAGCGATGCAGCTCATCCACCAAATCAAGCGCAACCTCAACAGCCTCGACTACTAACCACTTCCCCAAGCCCGCCCAGCTGAGCCCGCCCGCAGCGGCGCCCAACTATCTCTCCAATCGTCCCTGCAACCGTCCCCCACCACGCCCAACGTGCACGCTATAATGACGCCTCTAACCAGTTCGGGGGCCGTCATGGACAAAGAATACAAGGTACGCCGGGCCGCGCAACGCCAAGCCATTATCACTAAGCGGCGCGCACTCACTTTAGAGCAAGTACAAACGCTCTCAGCGCAAGTACGCGCTCAGGTGCTCGCGCACCCCTTTTTACGCGAAGCGCGCACCATTGCCTCGTACCTCAGCTTCTCTGGTGAAATCGACACGATTGAGCTCAATCAGGCGCTCAAAGCCCAGCACCATCAAGTAGGGCTGCCCGTCATCGTGCCCCAAGAGCGCGGCCGCATGGACTTTTACCGCTATGGCAGCTTAGAGGAGCTGGTGCTCAACCAATATAAGATTCGCGAACCGGTGCCCAGCCCCGAGGCGCTCATCAAGCCCCATGAGCTTGAGGTGATTGTGGTGCCCCTAGTGGGCTTTAACCAATATGGTGATCGCCTGGGCATGGGCGGGGGCTACTACGATCGCATGCTCAAGAAGATCAGCGCCAACTGCTTAACGCTGGGCCTTGCCTACGACTTTCAGCGCGATGACAGCATTGAGTGCAAGGCGTGGGACATGCCCTTAGATGAGATCATCACCCCAACCCAGCACTACCGCTTCCATCACAAGTACTAACCACCAAGTCCAGCCCCAGCCCGGCAAGCCCAAATACGGCAAGCCTGAGCCCCCAGAAAGCGCAAAAGGAGCCATGGGCTCCTTTCGTTAATGGGCATACTTAGGATAGAAAGAGGCACCCCAAGGGTGCCTGTTTGCTGCTATGCCGAGTGGGGCTTAAAGCCCCTAAACTACTATTCAGCGCTGGCGCTGTTCTCGTCAGCGGCGCCGTCTTCAGCAGCGTCAGTCTCAGCGGCTGCATCCTCAGAAGCCGCATCAGCAGCAGGCTCGGCATTGTCCTCCGCGGCTGGCTCAGCGGCGGTCTCGTCAGCTACTGCCGCCTCATCAGCGGAGGTCGACTCATCAGCGGTGGTGGCTTGCTCGGTTACACTCTCATCGCTGCTCGCCTCATCGCCCGCGACGCCATCGGCTTCATCGGTGCTAACTTCAGCTGCGTCAGTGCTCTCTAAAGCCGGAACATCAGAGGTCGACTCAGCTGGGGTGGTCTCTAAGGTTGGGACCTCAGAGCCGGTCGATAATACTGGAACGTCACTGTCTAAGCTTGGAACATCCTCGGGAGCCGGGGCCGTTACGACTTGCTCCTCGGCCTCACCGATATTAGTAAAGCCACTGCTCTCATGTGGGGTCTGCTTTTGTAAGTAACCGATAAAGAGGCACAGACCAAAGAAGACTAAGGCTAAAGTCCAAGTGGAGCGCGTTAAGAAGTTGCCCGAACCTACGGCACCGAACACGGTAGCCGAAGCGCCCGCACCAAAGGAGGCGCCCATACCGGCACCCTTACCTTGTTGCACTAGGATCAAAGCCACAATGGCAATGGAGACTAACAGCAGTAAAACAATGACAATCTCGTACATAGCGAAAACCAAAACCCAAGACGGACAATTTTAGCTGTGCAATGATACCTAGCAACGTTCTAATAAGCAAGCCCTGTGCGCTAGGTCACGTTGTGCGCCTCCATCACGACAAAGCCCCGAGGATAGCGCGCTGCCACCCTCAGGGCTCAGTCATAACTTGATCAAAAGTAAGAGCGCGGCGCCCGCTCTGGGGCACATTGGAGCACAAACCGTGCGGCTAAGCCTAAGGCAAAGCGGCTAAGGTTAAGCCTCTTCTGCTTGATGGCGGATGCAATCAGCTAAGCGCGCGGCATACTGATGGACTACTTCGCGCTCTTGGCCTTCGACCATGACGCGAATCAATGGTTCGGTGCCGCTCTTACGGATCAAGACGCGCCCAGTCTCGCCCAGCTCAGCCTCGACCGCGCGGATCTCTTGCTGCACCTTTTCGTCGCTGGAAACATCAAAACCGGCGTTAACACGGACGTTAACCAGCTCTTGTGGGAACATCTCTAAGTCTGCAACCAGCTCAGTTAAGTTCTTGCCCTGACGCAAGGAAGCCTTTAACACCTGCAAGGCCGAGATGATGCCGTCACCAGTTGAGGTGTAATCAAGGCAAATAACGTGGCCGCTATTCTCGCCGCCTAAGCGCCACTTGCGCTTTAACAGCTCTTCCATGACGTAGCGATCGCCCACCGCCGAGCGGCAGAACTCGATGCCCTTACGCTTTAAGGCCAGCTCAAAGCCTAAATTCGACATCAAGGTGCCGACCACGCCCCCGCCCAGGCGCCCGCGCTCTTGGCGGTCACAGGCGATGATATAGAGCACGGCATCGCCATCTAAGATATGGCCATGGCGATCCACCATCATGACGCGATCGCCATCGCCATCAAAGGCGATACCTAAATCAGCCTTGGAGGCGAGCACGCGCTCAACTAAGGCCTCAGGATGAGTCGAGCCCACGCCATCATTAATATTGATGCCATTAGGTGCGGAGCCAATGCAGGTGACCTGAGCGCCGAGCTCACGGAACACCAGCGGCGCGACATGATAGGTAGCGCCATGAGCGCAGTCGACGACAAGCGACAAGCCCTCAAGACTGAGCTGAGTGTCAAAAGTCGACTTGCAGAACTCAACATAGCGGCCCGGCGCATCGTTTTGGCGGAAGGCACGGCCAAAGAGCGACGGCTCGGCGCAAGAGATCTCATGATCGAGCGCTTCCTCGATCGCAAGCTCTACCTCGTCGGGCAGCTTAGTACCCTCGCGCGAAAAGAACTTGATGCCGTTGTCGTAATACGGATTGTGCGAGGCCGAGATGACCACACCTAAGTCGGCGCGGAAGGCCTTAGTCAGGTAAGACACCGCCGGGGTCGGCATCGGGCCGAGCAGCACCGTCGAGACGCCCGCGGCGCTAAAGCCGGCCTCTAAGGCAGCCTCGAGCATATAGCCCGACAAGCGGGTATCTTTGCCGATGATGACGCGGCCTTGGTCATGTTTGAGCAGAACCTTACCTGCGGCCATACCAAGGCGCATTACAAAATCAGGGGAGATTGGAAACTGACCGACGCGGCCACGCACGCCGTCCGTACCAAAATACTTGCGCTTAATCGAAGCTGTCATACCACACCTTTACACACGCAGCCGCCACCAACAACCAAACTAGGCAATCAGCAAAAAAGCCCAAAAGCCTAAAAGCCACCGCGGCCACGCCTCAAAAACGTGCCCTGATTGTACACCAGCCCGCCAAGCTACCTCAGTCCCGCGCCCCAAAACAGCCCGCCCCGACGCCCGTGCCCGCGCCCACCGCGGCCGACCACGCCCAGCTCAGCTCAGCTCAAATCAGAGCAGAGCAGAGCAGAGCAGCGCAGCGCAGGCAGCGCAACCGCAATCACCTGCAAACAGGCGCGCTCAAACAGCAGAACCGATCACTCTGCGCCGACCTCAACCCGCAGCCCGGCTATCTCGCCCCAGCTGCTGCGCTCGGCGCGCGCAGATAATAGCGTCCCCCAGCGGTACCGGGAACCGCGGGTTCCAAGAACTTAGCACTTAGCGGCGCCGCGCCCTTCCAGGCACGTCAGAGCCAAAGCACTCAGTATGGCCTGCCAGGCGACTGTCCCCTTCGCTCTATTGCGCGGTGGACTTAGCCTTTTTCTTAGCGAGGCGGCGAATGGTCTTGCCGATGGCGCGCGTCAGTTTAAAAGGACGGGCACTGCGATTTAAGGCATGCCACGTATCAAGGCCTAGGGCTAAGTCATAAACTGACTTGGTACGAATCAGGCGTACCCCCTGCTGCTCTAAGAACAAGGACACCGCCGTCACAATCGACGGTTCTTGCGTCAGATTACGGTTAAGACCCTCGACCGTATTGGCGTCGTTATTGTCCGCTACGGCGCGCGGCAGCTCGCAGCTGAGCGGCAGACCGAAGCTAGTGAGCGACTTAAAGCGGCCCATCATCTTGAGGCGGTATTCCATGGAGGTGTTAATGCTGATCATCGGATCGAGGATCAGGCGCCGCCGCTCGATCTTGGCATTAAGGCAGGCGTCAATGCGCTCATAAAAGAACTCCGAGACCGTACCGCACGGATCGGTGCCATCATTTTCGGCAAACAGCACCGTTTGGTCATAGAGCAAGCACAGCGCGCAATCCAAGCGCGCCGCCATCTCCAAGGCACCTGGGGCACGCAAGGCCAAAGGATCGACGATGATCCGTGCCCCCGCATCCACCGCGGCCTTCATGACCGCAGGCGAGGAAGTATAAACCGCCGGAATGGGCAGCTCGGGCTCGGACTTGAGCGCGCTAATGGCATCACACAGGATATTGATCGCGATTTCGTCGGCCACCGGTTTAGGTAAGAACTTACCTACGCTGAACTCAATAAAGGTTGCCCCACTCTCCGCAAAGTCGCTGGCAGCCGCCACGATCTCGGCTGTGCTCAAGTGCACGGTCGGATCCAAATCCAAAGTGCCCATAATCTCAGTATGGGACAGATCAAGGTAAGAGTCTTTGAAATGAAGATCCACCACGTACTCCTTACGTAAGCTCAGACCGTATGAGGCAACATGAGACGGCAAAATGCAACAACAGCAAAAAAGCAGCGTAAGGCAGCTAACAGCAGCCAAGGCGACACCTGAATCTGAGACTCCTATGTCATACCCATAGCCTTCATGCCCTTGCCATTAATTCTTGCCCTTCATTATAGCGGCACTGCCTTGACGGCAACTTAGCCCAAGCGCAGCACAGACACATACCACGATCTTACGCGCCCTTAATCCGACTATCTGGGACTAAGTTCAAAATTTGGCTTTCCTACCAACCAAAGCCCAGCCAGACAAGACCACGCACCTTGCCACAAAGCCCGCAGCAGCAGCACGCGGCAGCAGATCAGACCAACAAGACCCAGAGCCAAAGACAAGGCAGCCCCCGCAACCGCAGCACCAGCCCTGCCTTTATAAGACGCCCCACCGCCCACCACTTAGCCACTGCTCCTCAGCTATAGCGGCAAGCAAACCGCACCGGTAGCCATCTATAAAAGAAGAGCTCCAGCGCGGCCAAGAGCGACCCACTACCGGCACTGCGCTCATCTGATCTCACCACTGACAAACTGCGACCCAACCAAGGTTAGCAGCTCATGCCATCGCAACGACACGCCCCTCAGTTCCCCTCAACACCTGTGCGATGTGAGGCATACCCACACGACAAGGTGTGCCACGACAGAACACAAGGCTGTGCACCCGGTTTAGCAGGCGTCAGCCACCAAGCTATCGCCCCCCACCACCCAGGGCAGAAATATCGGGAAAAGGCAGGGTAGCCCCCTACACCTTACCGCCTCAAACAAAGCATAGAAATTTGCGCGATCCAAAATGATGCAAAAAAAAAAAAGACTATATTCAAAATACTCATCTTTCCATAATCTTCCATGCTGACTCATTGTGTCGCTGGCAAATCCGCGGTTTTAAGCGGATTTGAGCTCAGCAAGAGGCATCTAGTGTGCTCAAACTGCTGTCATCACGCCAACGGAACAGCTTCCACTGAGGAAACTGCACCAACCGCATCACCCACGCCATGAGCAACAGCAACTATCGCTCGCACTGCGCTCTCACACCCCGCAGTGCTAAGGCCGCCCCGTGACGGCTGACCCGATAGTTTTTTGGTAAGCGCATTGATCAACTACGGGAGTCCGTATGCGTTTCGCTCCTTTATCCAGCCTTATCGCTGCATCCATTGCCGCAGGCGCACTCAGCCTGAGTGCAAGCGCAGCGGCTGCTATGTCTGATGGCATGGGCGGCTTTTATAACGACGACGGTGAACACTACTCATCCGATGGCATGGGTGGTTACTACGATCCCGATGGCGACCGCATGATGAGCGATGGTGGTGGCGGTTACTACACCGACTATGGCCACATCATGCCTGATGGCAATGGGGGCTATCGCTCCAACTAAGGCCAACCAATGGTTAAGCCTAACCAACGGTAGCTCGAGGCCGCGTCAGCGCAACCAAGCATGGCACCAAGATCAAAGCTTTTACAACAGCGCAGCATTGCAGCAGCGCAGCAGCGCAATTCAATCTGAGCCGCCGCTAAGCCCCTAAATCATATGGGCTTTGAGCTTTGGGAGCTTTGGTTCTAAACCACAAGTGGCGCCAACGCTGCTCCCAATAAGAGCCGCCCAACGAGGAGCTGACAGCGCAGCCCTCAAAGTCCTAACAAGAGCTGACCTGCGCGCAGGTCGTCTCCTAAATCAGATGCTCGAGAGAAGAAGCTACCTACCACCATGCAGCGCAAGCCTATGACGCATCCGCCGCTCACGTAACCTCAGTTTGCCCCATTAGCAGCACGAGGCAAGCCGTCCAAATCTGCGGCTCAGTTACGCCCCACTTTCTCCTTTATCCCGTATTTACACAGGACTTCATTCCCCATGTCTCACTTTAGTTCTCCTTTGGTTCGCGGCTCAATCTTAGCAGGCGCGGTGTTGGGCTTAGCCATTATGACGGGCTGTACCGCACAGGTGCCTTTACACACCATGGTTGAAGAGGCCCAAGTAAAAGAGTTCAAAGCTCCAAGTGAGGGCAAGGCCGGTCTCTACATCTACCGCAAAGATGAGTACATGGGCCGAGCTCTGTACAAAGACATCTACGTTGACGGCGTTTGCCTTGGCGAAACCGCCCCAGGTGTCTTCTTCTATAAGGAGGTTGAAGGCGACCAAGATCATGTCATTTCTACTGAGTCCGAGTTTTCGCCTAACGACCTTAAGGTCTTCACCAAATCAGGCCAAAACTACTTCTTCGAGCAAATCATCAAGTGGGGTGTATTCGTCGGCGGCGCTCGCCTCGAGCAAGCGGACGAAATCAAGGGCAAGGCCATGGTCACAATCAGCCGTCAAGCCATTCCCGGCACCTGCTCTAATCAATAAGGATTTGAGTTACTTAAAAACATTTAAATCACTTTTAGTGTAACCCGCAACTATGACCGGCCTATTGAATGGCTGGCATCTTCACACGAGAAAACCGCATGGACGCTCTAATTCTGTTTTGGATCGTAATGCTAGGCATTATTATGATCTTCTTATTTATTATCAAAAAAGCAAATAGTTCAGATTTAGATAATGATCTTATTAGCAATGACAGTTCTGAACACTCATCAAGCACTGGCACTAGTAACCAGAGCAAATTTGATAATAAAATCAGAAGTATTAGGGAGATAGTTACAAAGCGCAGCGATGCAATACAAAGAGCCGCTAATTTTCAATTTCCTAAAGATGCCTCCCCAGAGAAGTTCGCTGACTACTTATATGCCAGTGGCTTTAAGGCTAGTGATGTTGAGCTTGTGACAAAAGTTAACAACAGAATATTCCACTTTAACCAAAACGACATAAGTCAAATTTTATCTATAATAAACGAATTAGAAGCCACTGAAGTAGTAATGACTTTCGTTGCTTACAATGATTCATTTACTGAATCGGAGCAGCGCCAAATAAGAAAATATCTAACAAACTCCCCATATTACCTACCAGAATTAAGGGCGATTTTCGTTATCGCCTACGTCAGATGTTTTACACAAACCAATCTTCTTCAATCAAGCCTTGACACAATTAGCAAATTACAAGGCAAAGCATTTAGTTCCGATATCAATTTTGATAGAATAATCACAGCAGCAAAATACCTGCTTAAACCTAACAATAAATCTATATGGTTATTTGCAAATAGAACTCAACGCAGTCTTGCTGATTCTAAACTTATCACTAAAGCAAATGTTCCCAGCAATCAATCGTTTTATGTATTCAAAACGTATAGAGCAATGTTATTATCAGCTCGATGCTTATACACAGATACATTTCAAAAAAATTTACAAGAGTTTGAAAAAGTATTCAACGGTCACTCTATAGCTCCAACTATTAGTGAAATGAATGAAATTGCAGCCAGTCTTAAATTACGTGAAAAACAATTAAAATCATACATCAATGGAACTGACTTCCCTAAATTTATTACAGAAAACATTGAGCGTTAGTGAATTTATGCAACGACTCGATAACCGCGCCACAAATAAATCCAATGATGATAATTTCAATTTTGACACCACTGCTTTCGATACTTTTTTCTTCAGCAAAAAAGCAGCTTTGTCTGATTCCGAGCTTAGTGCTTTTACTCAAATAGTCCCTGTATTTGTAATGCAAAACATATTATCAGTATTAGTTAATATTATGACCAAGACCATTAACAAATACGTAGCCGATGAAAGTACAACAAGAGAACATATCGTCGGCGCTGTACCCATGTGTATTACCCCAGAACTCGTAATGTTCAGCGTACTTGTATTCAATGCTTTTAATAACATTAATTACACTGAATGCTACTGTTCAGCATATAAACAAGTAATCGAGAAG
>DXIF01000233.1 GCA_019113025.1 Candidatus Anaerobiospirillum stercoravium
TCAGTAGGAGATGGAGCCAACAGTGAAATCATAGAGAGATACATTAGAAATCAACAACGACCGATTTGACATCGCTCGGCCGCTTACATCCCTACGCTTACGCATAGGGAATTTCGCGGCATGAGGTTAAACGCGCTCAGCCTTGCGCGCGCGGCTGCGCTTGGATTTACTTGCAGTGATTGCGGTATCTGGGCTGTGCAAGAGATCCTCTAAGGAGATCTTAGGCTCCTCGGCCTTAGCCTCGCGCATCAGCTCCGTCACCGTGGCGTCGTCTAAGCCGTGCTCAAGCGGCACCTCATCGCCCTTAGCCGTGTCCAAGACCGCGGTCGAGATCTCGCCTAAGTGGGGCTCCTTGTGCGCCACCGCCGCACCTTTAGTGCGGTGCAAGAAGTCGTGGTAGCTGCTGGCGTCAGCAGCCGCTTCAGCAGCGTCAGCGGGCGCCGCCGCGGCGGTCGGCTCCTTGCGGGAGCTCGACTGAGCTGAGCGGGACTTGCCCGCAGTGGCCTTGCCTGCAGCGGCCTTGCCCGCAGTCGACTTGGCCTCGGGCTCAGACTCGGGCTCAAGGTGCCCGGCCAGGCGCAACACCGCGCGCGCGGCCAGCTCGTCAGTGTTGGTGCGGATGCGCTCGTGGATGGTGGCAAACTCCTTTTTCATTAGAAGGTTGTCTGAGGTGAGCAGGCGGATGCACTCAGCGCACATATTGATCGGGGTGCAATCGTCTTGGATTAGCTCCTTGACGATCGGGCGCTGCGCTAAAAGATTAGGCAGCGAGTACATGTCGACCTTGAGCAAGCGCCGCGCAATCGTCGCCGAGAGCTTAGACACCTTGTAGGCGACCACCATCGGGCGCTTTAACAGCATGGCCTCAAAGGCCACAGTACCGCAGGTAAGCAGACACACATCGGCCGAGGCGATCACGTCTTGGCTCTTGCCCACAAATACTGTGAGCGAAATCTCGGGCGCATGCTCCAGCCAAATGTCTTTGATCAAGACCGCGATGTCGTGATTAGGCGCAACTGTGATAAAGGTTAAATCCTTGATCTTCTCGCGCAAGAGGCGCGCGGTCTTGGCATAAAGCGGCAGCATGCGCGCAATAATGCCGCTGCGCGAGCCCGGCAGCACCGCAAGCACCTTGCCCTCGATCACCTCAACGCAATTCTTGTACAGGCCGCAACGTTCGCGCGCGAGGTTTTGGTCGATGTCTTGGGCAATTTGCGCCGCGAGGGTGTGACCGACATAGGTGCACGGCATCTGATGGCGATCGTAGTAGTCCTTTTCAAACGGCAGCAGCGCTAAGACTTCATCGCACGAGCGCTTGATCTTCTCCATGCGCCCCTCACGCCACGCCCAGACTGAAGGCGAGACATAGTGCACGGTGGTGATACCCGCCGCTTTTAATCGGCGCTCAACCGTGAGATTGAAATCAGGCGAATCAATGCCAATGAAGACTACTGGGCGCGCCTGCACCAAGCGCTTGGTGATCTGAGCGCGAATGCGCAAAATCGGTACTAAATGCGACAGCACCTCAAAAAAACCCATGACCGAGAGCTCGTCCATGGCAAAGAGCGAGTCTAAGCCTTGCTCGATCATCTTGGGGCCGCCAATGCCAATAAATTGGGCCTGAGGATCGTGGCGCACAATGGCTTTCATCAAGCCCGCCCCGAGGGTATCGCCGGACACTTCGCCTGCGATGATGCCGTATAAATGCGGATTGGTGCTTTGTTCAGCCATGGCGTACCAACTTTTTTGTAGGTGCAGTGAGATTGGGGTGCGATGCAAATAACACAGCCTAAGACCCGAGGCTTAGGCTGCAAAAACGAGGAAGCTTAGGCCCCCAGCGCGCAATGCTTGGGGCGCGCTTGGGTCGTGATCGGCGTGGCGTTTGCGCTCAGCGTTAGCGCGAGCCCTTGCGCTTGGGGCGCGGGCGCGCTTGGCCGACGCGCTTAGCGGATAATGCCGCGGCCGTTGGCCTTGATGAAGTCGACAAATGGCTGGACTACCGCCTCTTGAGCCGCCAATTCCTCTAACAGCGGCAAGGCCTCTTCTAAGGTCTTGTGCTTGAGGTAGAAGATGCCATAGGCCTTCCTGATGGCGCTGATTTGCTCTTCGCTAAAGCCGCGGCGGGCTAAGCCCACCTTGTTGATGCCATAGGCCTTGGCATAGTGCCCGGCGGCCATGACATAAGGCGGAACGTCCATATTGAGCGCAGCCATGCCCGCCACAAAGGCGTGAGCGCCGACGCGCCCAAATTGGTGGATGGCCGCTAAGCCGCCAAAGATCACGAAATCACCGATGGTGACGTGCCCTGCCAGCGTTGCATTATTGGAGAAGATGCAGTGATCGCCCACAACGCAGTCATGTGCTACGTGGGTGTTGACCATAAAGAGGTTGTGGCTGCCCACGCGAGTCTCACCCAAGCCTTGGGTGGTGCCCCGGTGCACCGAGCAATGCTCGCGGAAGGTATTGTGATCGCCGATATAGAGCTTGGTGGCCTCGCCGCGATACTTTAAGTCTTGGCAGGCCTCGCCAATTGAGGCAAATTGGTAGAAGTGGTTGTACTTACCAATGACGCTGGGGCCGCGGATCACCACAAAAGGCTCAACCACCGTGCCCTCACCTAAGGTGACCTCACCTTCGATCAGGGCGTGATCCTTAATCACGACCTTAGGGCCAATCACGACCTTGCCACGCAGGATAGCGCTGGGCGCAATCTGCGCGCTGGGATCGATCTGAGCCGTGCCCTCAAAGCTAGGATTGCAGTCGAAGACTAAAGAACCAGTCACGCCCTCGCCGGCGGCAGCCGGATTAGGCTGTGCGGCCGAATTAGGCTGTGCTGCGGACGCCCCCGCCTGCGGTGCGGCGTCACTGTTAGTTACTTGGGTGCTGCTGTGATTGTCTGCCATCGTGATCACCTTCCTGCAATAGGTCCTGCAATTGGGGCACGGCTCGCCCCTCGGCCCATGTTGGTGCTAAGCACAAACCTTGGCACGCCACCCGTGCTCTTAACACCAGTAGCGCACCCCTAGTCGGAGCTAACCGGCTCTCCCTATTAGGTACGGACCTTAGCGCACATTAAATCGGCCGAGCAGACCTCGACCCCGTCGACGGTCGCAACGCCCTTAAAGGAGGCAATGCCACGGCGCTCCTTTAAGTACTCGACATCAATCACCAGCTGGTCGCCCGGCTTGACTGGACGGCGGAAGCGAGCGTGATCGATCGAGGCAAAGTAGTACAACTCGCCTGGCTCCGGCTTGCCGACCATGGTGAAGGCTAACACGCCGGTGGCCTGAGCCATGGCCTCTAAAATGAGCACGCCTGGTAAGACGGGCTTGCCCGGGAAGTGGCCTTGAAAGTAAGGCTCGTTGAACGAGACGTTCTTGATAGCACGTAAGGTCTTGTGCTCTTCGGTGATGCTGTAATCAACGACCCGATCGATCATCAAAAACGGATAGCGATGTGGCAAGAGCGCCATGATCTCTTCCACATCTAAGGTCTTCTTGTCGTTAGTCTCGTTACTTGGAGTCACTTTATCACCCTGAGTCATTTTCCCAGAAACATTATGGAGCTTAGCTCACTGCAAATGAACCTTACCGGCTACCAAGGGGCAAGCCCTTAGCCTCAGGCACTGGCGCAAGGCGCATTGGCAGAAAGCCAAATCTCCGGCTCAAGCGCATAGAATAAGGCAAAAAGCCCGGCAAAAAAAGGGCCATGCATTATTTGGATCCACGCGCCGGGCACCCCTAGGGGGCCGCGGCGCGGGGGGCGCCGCAGGAGGCGCGGGCGTGCGCGGTGGCGCCCACTTGGTGGGCGTGGGCGCGCGGGCGCGCCAGCGCTGCTGCGCCGCCTAGCGCCTACTTGGCGTCTTGTAATTGCTTGACCTGCTTTTCTAAGGTTTGCAGGCGGTGGTACATATCGTTGATATGGAGCACGCGGGATGCAGTCTTGCGCCACTCGGCATTGGTCTGCGCTGGAATGCCCGACGAATAGGTGCTCTTAGGCTCGGTAATCGAGCGCATCACCATGCACATGCCCGAAATCGTGACCTGATCGGCAATGGTGATGTGGCCGTTTAAGACGCTCGTGCCCCCGATGATGCAGTACTTGCCGACCGTGACTGAGCCTGCGAAGGTGGTGCCGCCTGCGACCGCCGTACCAAAGCCAATCTTGACGTTGTGGGCCACCTGGCACAGATTGTCGATGATGACATTGCTCTCGATGATGGTGTCATCGAGCGCGCCGCGGTCAATACAGGTGTTAGCCCCGATTTCGACGTAATCGCCGATCACCACGCGCCCCGTCTGCGGAATCTTGACCCAAGTGCCCTTGTCATTGGCATAGCCAAAGCCATCGCCACCAATCACGGTGCCCGATTGAATGAGGCAGTGCGCGCCAATCACGCAATCATGGTAGATGCTGACCAATGGATAGAGCTTGGTGCCTGCGCCCAGCTTGGCCTTAGGGCCCAGCACGCAGTTAGCGCCAATTTGGACGTCATCCCCTAACTCAACCTCAGGCCCAATTACGACGTTAGGACCTAGGGCGACATTGGCGCCAAGCTTGGCGCTCGGATGAACCACGGCGCTGGGATCAATGCCCTCGGCGATTTTAGGGGTGGTATCGAGCATTTGCGCCACCCGGGCAAAGGCCAGATACGGATCAGGCACCAAGATCGCCGCTCCTTTGACGTGCTCTTGGTACTCGGGCTTGATCATGACGCAGCTAGCTTGACTGTCATCTAAGACCGCACGGTATTTAACGTCCGATAAGAAGCTAATCTCGCCTGCTTGAGCGGTTTTGAGGTTGGCGACCCGCTCAATATTCAACTCGCCATCACCCACAAAGGGCGCATTGAGCGCAGCTGCAATCTCTTTGATTAACACGACTAATCCTCCCCCACACAATAGCCATCATAAGCTGGCTGCTAAAGCGGGCCTGCTGAAGCGGGCTTGCTAAAGCTTGCTTCCTGATGCTGGCTTGCTAAAGATGGCTTGCCGAAGCTAGCTTTGCGAAGCTTGCTTGTGACAAGGCCCCCGGCCTGCGCCATCGGGCTTTGAGCGGCCCGCCGCTTTGGGCGCCAGTTACGACCACGCCTAGGCTCAGCCTAGGCGTGGGAACCCACCTACCGCCACGGCAGCAGGGGCTTTATTCTTGGTTGCTGGCCAACACTTACGCCGGTAAGCTTGAGCTTACGCCGAGCTTACTTGCCGGACTTGCCACTCTTGCTGGCGTCGCTGACGCGCTTGATGACCTCGGAGGAGATATCAAGATCGTCGATGGTGTAAGCAATGCCCTCGCCGCGCAGCACTAAATCGATGCCCCGCTCCTTAGCGATAGTATCGATGGCCTTTTGTACCTCAATGGCAATCTTGCGCTGCTCTTCATTGACGCGCTTTTGCTGGTCTTCTTGCAAAGCACGAGCCTTTAATTGGAAGTCCGATTGCAGCTGGGCCATCTCGCGCTGCTTCGCGGTGAGCTGGTCGCCCTTGAACTTACCGGATTGTAAGTCTGCGCCTAACTGCGAGCCTTGCTGCTGCATCTTTTGCAGCTCCTGCTCGCGGGCCCCAAACTCCTTAGCTAAGGACTGCTCTAAGGCCTTGCTCTGCGGAATCTCGTTCATGATGAAAGGCAGATTGATTACCGCAATGGTTGGGCTCTGCGCTGCCTTGGTCGCGGCCGCAGTATCTGCAGCCTGGGCCGAACCCAGTAAGGCTACGCTTAAAGCAGAAGCTAATAAGACTTTCTTGAACATGGTAAAACAAACTCCAAATCGCATGGCGGCCCGGCTGCCTCCCTAAATCGGCGGTGAGGCTAAGGCCGCGCCCTGGTCTTAAGGCTATGATGCGCCACCAAGCTTGAGTGAAACTTAGAGCCGGGGCTTAGCGTAACTTACGAGCCGCAAGCTACTTGTGCTGCGCAGGCGTTGCAAGCGATGCAAGCTACGCCGCCGCGGCTGACGCTTCTGCTAACTTAGAAGCGGCCACCGATATCAAAGGAGAAGAATTCCGCATCGTCGCCATCTTGCTCCTTGATCGGACGAGCAAAGCTAAAGGACAGCGGGCCGACCGGCGACATCCAAGTAAGCGAGATGCCGGCCGCAGCGCTGAACTTAGATGGATCGCCGTAATCAGGCAGCCCTGATAAGCCTGAAGTGTATTCGTTGTAGTTGGTATCCCAGACCGCACCGGCGTCGATGAAGAGCGAAGTACGAACTTGGTTCTTATAAGCTTCCGAAACGAACGGGGTAGGTATAATAATTTCACCAGACAAGGCCCAGAGCGCGTTACCACCCAAATTATCATCCTTATCAATGCTGGCGGAACCGTTTGCGCCTAGATACACAGCGCGTGGGCCAACGCTATTGCGCTTGAAGCCGCGCAACCACTGGTCACCACCTAAGTAGAAGTTATCAAAGAATGGCAGCTTCTGGTCTAAGCCATCGACGTCGCCATAGCCATCACCGTAGGCGGCACGACCGCGAATGGCAAACACAAAGTCATGGCCACTGTTGAGTGGGAAGTAGTGGAAGGTCTGAGCCTCTAACTTGTAGTATTGCAAGTCAGATACTTGCGGCAAGGTGGCAAAGGCCGAGAGGCTCTGGCGCGAACCTGAAGTTGGGAACACCGAGCGGTCTAAGTTATTACGCGACAGGCCGACCGAGAACGAGAAGTCGTAGAAGGTATTGTCGAGGCTGCCCTCACCATAGGTCCCCCAGAAGTCCAAGGCCTGCAAGAAGAGCTTGTTGGACTTGAGGTCTTGGCGGGTGGCACCGAGCGTGTAGCTGATATAAAGATTTTCTGCCAGCGGGTAACCGGTGGTTAACTCAATACCGATGGTCTCATTGTCATAAGAGACCACGTCGGCGTCGTCACCGTGGAAGTTATCGTAGTAAGCACGGCCACCGAGCGAGACATTATCGACCGTGTAGTACGGCTGGGTGTACGACAGATCGACGTGCTCACGATAGTCGTTTTGGTAGGCGCTTAAGCTGGCGCGCGTACCCCAACCAAAGACGTTGTTTTGCGAGATACCCGCCGACAGCATAAAGCCGGAGCTGGTACCATAACCGATACCACCTTGGATCGCACCAGTAGGCTGCTCTTTAACTGTGGTCTCCAAGTTGACGGTATCAGCGGCAATACCATTGCGCTGCACCTTGACATCGACCGTCTCAAAGAAGCCGGTACGATTTAAACGGGCCTTGGAGGCATCGACCGCTTCATTGGAGAGCCACGTGCCGTCCATCTGGCGCAATTCACGGCGGATGACCGTATCGTTGGTGGTGGTATTACCAGTGATATTGACGTTAGTAACGTAGATGCGCTGGCCGGGCTCAACCATGAAGTTGAGATTGACCACCTTGTTTTGCTCGTCGATATCAGGGACCGCGGTCACCTTGGAGTAGGCATAGCCATACTTACCTAAGAAGTTGGCTAAGGTCTGCTCCATATTGGTGATAGCACGGGCCGAGTACACCGAGCCCGGCTCTAAGGTCAACAGCTGCTCCATTTGCTCGCGGTACTTTAAGGTATCGCCTTGCAAGGTGCAGTTGCCGATGGTGTAGAGCTCGCCTTCGTTGATCGCAATCGTCAGATACAGGCCCTTGCGATCAGGGGTCATCGATACCTGAGTGGAATCGACCTTAAAACGAACATAGCCGCGATCCATATAGTAAGAACGCAGCTTTTCGAGGTCACCGGTGAACTTCTGAGCGTCATAGCGCGAATTGGCGACCACGTTCCACCATGGCACATCATCGCGCAGTTCAAGCTGAGCCTTTAACTCATCTTCGCTAAAGGCGGTGTTGCCCACGATATTGATTTGGTCAATCGCGGCGGCCTCGCCCTCGTAGAACTCGAGCTTGATGTCGACACGATTGCGCGGCAGATAGGTCAAGACCGGCTTGACGTCGGCTTGGTACATACCGGCGGAGTGATAGAAGTCCTCTAACGACTGCTCAATTTGAGTCAACAGGCGGACATTGATCGGCTCACCGGCGCGCAAGCCCTGCTGCTCAATCACATCGCGCAGCGCTTCCTCTTGAATCTGCTCATTACCGGCAAAGGTGATGGCACCAATGGTCGGGCTCTCAACCACATTGACCATGAGCACATTGCCCTCTAAGCCCAAGGACACATCGCTGAAGTTGCCGGTTTCATACAGGCGCTTCATGGAGAGGGCGACATTTTCCTGGGTCAGGGTATCGCCTTGGCGAATCGGCAGC
Source organism: Candidatus Anaerobiospirillum stercoravium (assembly GCA_019113025.1). Classification (GTDB taxonomy): domain Bacteria; phylum Pseudomonadota; class Gammaproteobacteria; order Enterobacterales; family Succinivibrionaceae; genus Anaerobiospirillum; species Anaerobiospirillum stercoravium. Next base: position 8,222 of record DXIF01000233.1, read on the forward strand.
GCTAATAAGACCGCACCTAAGCTCACGCGATTTAAACCGCGCACCTTGATGTCTTGGATTACCACGTTGCCCGAAAGCGCAGCGGCATTAGGAGCCACCGCCTCATGTTGTAACGGGCTAGAAATAAGTGCAGCTTGCGCCGCAGCTGGAGCTGCCTGAGCCGATTGGGGGGCAATCACCGCCGCGCCCAGCGTCATCACGGCCGCTGCCAAGCCACTTAAGGTATGGCCACCAATTGCATGGCCACGCACCGGGCCTTGGTTGTGCTTGTAATCACTCAACATGGTTAATCCAAAACTCAATAGGAGCTCTTGCCTCAAGGCCCAAGCCCGTCAGAGCCAGTTAGAACGCCCGTCAGAGCCAGTTAAAACAAAGAAAATTTGCAGGCCAAACGAGGCGACCTAAGAACCCCTTATTATAGCCAATAAGATAGATCATTGAAGATCGCAAGGCAGGTCAGGCCCAAGATTAAACTTAGACCAAGCACCGACAAAATGTTTTGCGCGCGATCGCTCGGGGGACGCCCCACCAGCTTTTCATAGGCTAAGTACAAGAGCTGGCCGCCATCTAAGACCGGAATGGGGATGAGGTTCATCCAGCCCAAATTGATGGACAAAATCGCAAGGAACATCAAAAAGTGAGCAAGGCCCAAGGACGCCGTTTCCCCGGCGATGGTCGCAATGGCCACCGGCCCTGACACCGCCTTTAAGCCCACATCGCCCACCACCATCGCCTCCAGCGCGCGGAAAATAAGCAAGGAGCCGTTGACGGTATCGTTAAAGGCCTTGACCACGGTCTCAATCGGTCCGTAGCTGACCTCGGTCCACACCTGGGAGCTATCGAGCATAATCGCGCCCATCCCAAGGCGCGGCACGGCGACGCCATTGTGCGTTCCCACCGAGATAAAGGGCCGCACGGTCACGGTCAGCGTCTCTGAGCTCTCCGGTGTAACCGTCGCGCGCGCCTGGGCCACCGCGCTCAAACCGGCATACCACACCTCCCGCGCCTCCTGATTGCGCGCGCGCTCGGAGTCGGCTTCTAAGGTGTTAGCGGCAATGTCGGCGGCCGGATCAGGCGGCAGCTGCCCCGGTGCCCAATGGCGGCGCACGATGGTAAGTTTGAGCGGGGCGTAACCGGCGTTAATTGCTTGGTCAATGAAGTCCTCAGTAATGTCCTCAGGAATGGGGCCGAGTAGCTTAAGCTGCTGACGGCGATACTCATCGCGCAAGGTCGCCACCGCTTGGGCAAAGCTGGTAACCTTGCGCCCATTGACCGCGACGATGATATCGCCCGGCAGCAAGCCCGCCTCCGCCGCCGGAGAATCAGCCTCGATAAAGGAAATATCCGGCGCCATTTGCCCATAGCTTTGAGCAAAG
>DXIF01000028.1 GCA_019113025.1 Candidatus Anaerobiospirillum stercoravium
AAAGTCACCCCTCCAATATCAGGGACTAGTGTGATTTTAACTTAATGCGCCTAATCGAACGAAATCCCCGCAAAACAGTGATTTTGGCGGGGACGATAATTCACGAAAAATATCTGCCCAGTCACGGTCCCCGTCCCTGAGGATCACTTCCATGAAAACTCCCGCGCTTGATTTCCTAGCTAAAAACAAAGCAGACTTTAAGCTTTATGAGTACCAGTGCTCCGGCACCCACGACTTTGGTAAGCACGCCGCTGAAGCTCTGGGCCTGCCTGAGGCCAAGGTCTGCAAGACCATCATCTTGCATTGCGACAAGACCTACGTCACTTGCATTGTGCCGGTCAGCGGCCGCATCTCGCTTAAAGCTGCGGCCCGCGCCGCCAAGCTCAAGCACTTAGAGACCACTGACCCTGCTACCGCCACCCGGGTCACGGGCTATGTCGTCGGCGGTATCAGTCCCTTTGGCCAAAAGCGGCCGATGCCCGTTATCATCGACCAATCAGTGCTCAGCCAAGACGAAATCTTGGTATCCGCCGGGCAGCGCGGCATGTCAGTGGGCATGAAGCCGCACGACCTCATTGCGATCCTCAAGGCCCAAGTAGCTGACGTCTTCGAAAAATAGCGCCCCGCCCCAACTGTGAGCCCGCCCGGCCGGGCCCCACTATAAACGGAGCAAAACGGAGCAAAACGAAGCCCACTTTGGCCCATGCCGCGCGGCGCGCTGCAAGCACGCTGCGAGCACGTAGCAAGCACGCAGCGTCACCCCAGTATTCGTGCTATGCTAAATTGCAAATGACCTCAGGCCTATGTCCTAAGAGGCCGAGGCCACCCCCAGATTCACCCGCCATGAGTATCAGGTGCATAAGGAGCAAGTCGTGTCGATTGCAGCCATTAACGAATTTTTCAGCAAGTTAGACCAGAACCCAGATTTGTCCCAAGAGTTAGAGCAAATCGACCTGCAAGATAAGGAACAGTACAAGCGCCGTGTCGTCGCTTTAGCCCGCAAGTACGACTTTGATTTCACGCTCGAAGAGCTGGAGCAAGTGATCTCCGCGGCCAAAGCCATGCAGCAAGACGAGCCCCAGCCGGAGCAGCAATAGCCCAGACCAGCCCCGGTATCAGGCCCTGGTATCAGCTCTAGGTATCTAGCCCTGGTATCAGGCCCCGGTAATAGCCCGCCCCAAAAGCGGCCCGCGCCACCTCAAAGTGCGCTTGCGCCGCGCCGCCACCAAGCTCAGAGCCCCCAAGCTCTGAGCTTGGTCGTCTCAGCCCCAGAAAGGCACAAGCACGCCCGTGCCTCCGCTCACCTCGAGCTGGAATTGCGCTGCTTCCCCCTGATTGCGGGAGAGCACGCAGGGGCAACCTAAGGCTCCCCGCCGCCGCGTCTAATCACTGATAAATCAAACCGATAATTGGTCAAATCAGTGCTGGGTCGAACCAGTGCTGGGTCGAACCAGTGCTGGGTCGAACCAGTGCTATGAGGCTCTAGGGCCATGCTATGGTTGTCCGACCAGCAGAGCTCACACAATTGCAAGGAAGAGCGCGTTTTTTGCCCTGTTTTAGGGCAAAACCAGGGCACGCCGCGCGCACTCAGCCCTACTGCCTCCCTTGGGGGGCGCATTTGTGATCGGTCACATTTTATGAAAACGTTTACATCACGATAAGACTCAGACTCTGTTACAAATGAGACAGATAGGCGCTTGGCGCGGGCTCGGCTCTGGGGGTGGGCCCGTGCCCGCGGTCGCTAAGCCCCCGCCTTGAGGGTATAGTTAGCCTCGGCTTACGGGCGTTAAGCGGTCAAAATGAGCCAATGGCAAGTAGCCTCAGTACACGCCCAGCCAAGACAGGGGCCGGTGATGGGTGTAAAATAAGCCCAGTTTCGCCCGAGCCATCTTAGTTCGCGCCGAGGTAAGCGCCACTCTTGGGATGAGCTAGCGGTGCACTAGCTTAAAGCTAGGAACACCCCAGCTTGTGCTGAGACTAAGAGTGCTGGGAGCATGTTTTTGACTTGGAGATAACGACATGAGAAAGCCACTTGTAATGGGCAACTGGAAGCTCAACGGCACCAAGGAGTCGGTTACTGCTTTAGTAAACGCCTTAAAGGAGCCTGCCAACAATGCTGCGGCTAAGGCTGATGTTGCAGTTTGTGCTCCAGCCGTTTTCATCGGCATGGTTGAGCAGTTAGCAGCAGGCTCGAAGCTGGCTTATGGCTCTGAGGACTGCGATATCCACACCCAAGGTGCTTACACCGGTGAGAACTCCCCAGTCATGCTCAAGGAGTTTGGCTGCACCTACGCTATCGTCGGCCACTCCGAGCGTCGTGACTACCACAAGGAGTCGAGCGAGTACGTAGCTCAGAAGTATCAGGCTGCTCAGCAAAATGGCTTAATCCCAGTATTATGCGTCGGTGAGTCCGAGGCTGAGTTCGACGCAGGCAAGACCATGGACGTCGTTAAGGCTGAGTTAAAGGCGGTCATCGACCTGTGCGGCATTGACTCCTTCAAGAACGCCGTTATCGCCTACGAGCCAATCTGGGCTATTGGCACCGGCAAGACCGCTACCCCTGAGATTGCTCAGAAGGTTCACGCTGACATCCGCGCTTACTTAGCTACCTTCTCGGCTGAGGTTGCTGACGGTGTTCGCATCCTGTACGGTGGCTCGTGCAATGCCAAGACCGCTCCAGAGCTCTTTGCTCAAAAGGACATCGATGGTGGCTTAGTTGGTGGCGCTTCCTTAAAGGCTCCAGACTTCACCGCTATCATTGAAGCTGCGGTTGCTAACGCCTAAGGGCACGCCCACGAGGCGCGCAATCCCAAGGGGTAAGCCACTCCAATGGGGCGAGCAACCCTAAGGGGTAAGCAACCCAATGGGGCGAGCAACCCCAACGCCTCCGGCACAAGGTAGCGCTACCTTGTGC
>DXIF01000234.1 GCA_019113025.1 Candidatus Anaerobiospirillum stercoravium
GACTATGGCAGTTTACGTCAATACTAACTTCAGCTCGCTTAACGGCCAGCGCTACCTGACTAACGTTCAGAACAGCCTCAACACCACCTACACTCGCCTCTCCTCGGGCCTTCGCATCAACTCGGCCAAGGACGACGCTGCAGGCTTACAAATCGCCGACCGCTTAACCTCGCAGATCAACGGCTTAAATCAGGGTAACCGCAACGCCAACGACGGCATCGCTCTCGCGCAGACCATCGAGGGCGGCCTCGATGAAATCTCGAACATGCTGCAGCGCATGCGTACCCTTGCCGTCCAGTCGGCTAACGGTACCTTAGGCGATGATGACCGTAAGGCCATCCAAGGAGAGGCCGATCAACTCGCTGCCGAGATTCAGCGTATCGCAACTGAGACCACCTTTGGCGGCAAAACCATCTTAAGTGGTTACAAAAACGATGGCACCACTATCTACGCCAAGGGAGATAAGGTAGAAGTTGATGATGGTCAAGGCGGCAAATTAACAGCAGGTTGCAACGCCCAATTAACCTTACATGTTGGCGCCAACACGGGCAATCAAATCGAAATGTCCGTCTATAGCTTCCAGTTCTCACGCCTAGCCAGTGCCGCCGGCCTTGATGAGGATACTGGTTATAGCAAGGCTGCTGATGACACTGCACGTATAGTCTTAGCCTCACAAGGCCTCGCTAACAAAGCCATCAGCGGTATCGACAAGATGATCGCTATTGTCGACGCGCAGCGAGCCGACTTAGGCGCGATCCAAAACCGCTTAGAGTCTTCGATTCGCAACCAATCGAACGTCTCGGCTAACTCCGCTGACGCCCGTTCGCGCATCCGCGATGCCGACTTCGCCGAGGAGTCCGCCAACCTCTCGCAGCAGTCCATCATCCAACAGGCTGCTACCTCGATGCTGATGCAGGCCAACACTCGCCCTCAGTTAGCCCTCTCGATGCTGGGCTAAGCGGCTTCGCCGCATCACTGCGCTGATGCGCCGCACCAAGGCTCAACCTCCTTTGGGAGGTTGAGCCTTGCTGTTATCAGGACATCGGCAAACGGTGACGCACAAGGCTAAAAGCCGACGGCGGGGGCTATTGGGGCAGCGGCAGGAGCGGCCGGACCGATGGCCTCAATGGCCTCGATTTGCAGCTGCACCCGCGGGGTGTTGTAGTAGCGGTTGACCCCTAGGGTGTACACCATTTGCACCCTTGAATTGACCTCAATAGCCTTTTCTTGCTGATTGGCACGGAATTTAATCGCCTCGACCAGCTCGTTGGTGTCGGTACGTAATTTGACCTTAAGGTGGCGGTTCTTGAGGATGATGGCGGCAACTACCGTAAACTCCCCATCAAAGAGCGGCTCCTCAAAGTCCTTACCCCATGGTCCAAACAGCTCGAGGTCTTGGGCAAACGGCAGGCACAGATACTGGTGCGGTAAGGTCAGATCGCAGGTGTAAGCGTCAGTAGCGCTCAGCTCTTGCTGACACTGGGCACAGGCGTCGTTAAATAGGTTCTTAAAGCGCGCAATATCGCGGGCGCGAATCGTAGCACCGGCGGCCATGGCGTGACCGCCGCACGCAATAAAGATGTTCGGCTCGCGCTGCTTGATGTGAGCAAATACCTCCATCAGGTCGACCCCCGGCACTGAGCGCGCCGAGCCCACAATCAAATCTTGCTCCTCCTTCGCGCCCCCCTGAGGTTCGGCCGGAGGCGCGCTGGACTCAGGCGCGGCGGCCTGGTCCTTGGTTTGCTCGACCTTAGTTGGGTCGCTCTTAGTTTGGTTCAGGGCACGCTCGACATTAGGCATGATGCCTGAGGCGGCGGACATAACCCGGCCGGTTGGCGAAATTGGGACTCCGGCCACCTCCGGCAGCTGGTCGGCTCCAGTGTGCTCCTTATTGTCGACCACGCTCATGAGGTTGACCCCGCCATCAAGCCCTGCGCCTAAGTCCGCCCCAAAGATCATGCACGGACGGTGATAGCGCTCGCGCATGCGGTTGGCGACGAGGCCCACCAAGCCGGTCAAGAAGGTTGGATCATAGAGCACAATGCCAGCATTTAAGCCGTTGGTGCCATCATCGGCGCCATCAAACTCGTTGTAGGCCGCCTCAATCGCGTCCAGTTCGATCTCGCCGTCGGCGCCGCTGAGCAGATTGTGGAAAAAGTCGTTTTGGACTGGGCCTTGCGGAGCTAAAGCATTGGCGTGGAACTTGATCTGGCGCAAGCTCTCGCCCAGAGCCGTGTCCTGGGCTTGCGGCGCAGCGGCGGATACGTTTTCTTGGGTCGCGGCGTCCATGCTGTGCTGGGCCAGCACCTGGTTCTCGTCGGGAACTGGAGCGGCCTCCTTGCCATTGACCAAGTCGATTAAGGAGCGCTCTTCGGCATAGAGCGATAAGGCCTTGGCCAGCATCACCTTCTCATGATCCATGCGGCGCTTGTTGCACATATCAAGCTGCTTGGCGTAGAGCTGAGCTAAGCTGTCATCGTCGCTGAGCAAATTGAGGATCGCCGGGTTTTGGGCAATCTTGATGCGAGTGGCGGCGTTAAAGCGCGGGCACAGATCAAAGGCGATATTGCGAATCTTCACCTTGGCTGGGTCAATCTTGAGGTAGGCCAACAGCGCCATTAAACCGCGGCAGGCCTTACCCCGATGGATGTGGCGCAAGCCTTCCTTGACCAAGCGGCGATTGTTACTATCTAAGGCCATGACGTCGCCAATCGTGCCTAAGGCCACCAAGTCGGTGAATTGAGTCATATTAGGCGACTTGCTCTTATCGGCATAGTAGCCCAGTTCCACCAGCTGAGCGCGCGTAGCGGCCATGACATAGAACAGCACGCCCACGCCACTTAAGCACTTGGAGGGGAAGTGGTCATCCTTGCGCTTGGGGTCGACTACGGCGTCAGCTGGCGGCAATTCATCCCCGGGCTCATGGTGGTCGGTTACCACCACAGCAAGGCCCTTTTCTTTGGCGTAAGCCACTGTCTCATTGGCACCAATGCCATTATCGACCGTGATAATGAGCTGCACGCCGGTCATTAAGGCATGATCGACCACTTGATTGTTGAGACCATAGCCGTCGGCATAGCGGGAGGGCACGTAGTAGCTGATCTTGTCCTCAGGGAGCCCAAAGGCCGACAGACAGCGCACGCCCAGCGCGGTACCCGACATGCCGTCGATGTCATAGTCACCTGCGATCATGATATGGTCGCGGCGCATAATCGCCTGCGCAATAATCGTGGCGGCCAGAGCGCAATCTTGCATCGTGGTTGGGGGCAGCAGTCCCTTGATGGAAACGTCGAGATCTTGGGCGTCCTTGATCCCACGCTGTGCCATGAGCTGACGCAGCACCGGATCCGGTATGACCTGAGCTAAATGGCGATCAGACACCGTGGGGCGATGTAAGATTTTCAAAGTCATCCTCCTTGAGTCTCCCCGATCTCAAACACAACCAAGCCGCAAGCGGCCCAAAGTACTTAGTCTATCCTAACAGAATCCCGCTGGCGCATGGCGCTACCTGAAAAAGCCAATCCCCAATTTGCAACTGCGCACGCCCACATCAGCGCACTTTGACCTTGAGGGGCTTTAGAGGCCTTTTTTCCGCTCGGGCGCAATGAAAAGACTACCATGGGGTTATGAGCTCCCCTAAGCTCAGCCCAAGCTCAGCCCGAGCTTGGTTCATGCCCCACCGGCGTTGCCAAGGAGGCCCGATGTCACCGCTTACTGCCTTGCGCTTAGTGCTCGCTAAATGGCGCTATCTTGCCAACCCCACCTTACCCGGCGACGGGGGCGGGGCCGGCCATAACCTCAGTGGCGCCTTAGAAAACGAGGTCGATCTCGCCCATCGCACCTTGCGCCGCAGCGCGTGGGGTGATGGCGCCGCTCTGGCGCTGCTCTTAGGGCTGGGCTGCCTCATTCCAGCACCGTGGCGCCCGATCCTGCTTATTGGGGGCCTCACTTGGCTTCTGGGGAGCAGCGCGCGCGACGTGCTGCGCTTTGCGCCCTTCTTGCCTAAGCTCGACGCCTTAGTGCGCGCCGCCACGCAGCGTCCTATCAGCACTGCGCTCAGCGCACGCCCTAAGCCCAAGCTCCCAGCTGACCTGATTTTACCCCCACTTAACTGGCCCCCGCTCTTGCGCCATGAGCTCAATCAAGCCCTGAATGAGAGCAATCCCGAGCGTCTGCGCGAGCTCTGTGCTGCCTATTGCTTGCTTGAGCCTCAAGCCCAGCCCCCAGCAAGCTTAGCGCCTGCGCTGAGAGCGCTGCAGCGGGCCCGAAGCGCTGAGCTTGAGCGGCGCGGCCTGACCTTTGGTCAGCTTCCGTCCCAATGCGGCGGCAACCAGATGTATCCGGGCATGCCCTATCCGTGTTCCCTGCTACCTGAGCTCTTGGCGTGGTGCAACCCCACTACGCCCAGCGCGGGCGCGTTAGGCGGAGCGCCATTGGGCTCACTCTTGCTGGGCTTTGGCGCGCCTTGGACCAGTGAGCTGCAGCGCCAAACCAAGATGCTATTAAGTGACGGGCGAACCGTAGCTAAGAATCCTGAGATTCAGGGCATAGGCCTATTCCACCACAACTTAGGAGCGGCTGGCTTTAACCCCATTACCTTACCCGAGCAAGTAGCGGACTTACATTGCCTCATTACTGGGACCACGGGCTCGGGCAAGACCACCATGCTCAATTTGCTGGTCGCCCAATCTATTCTTAAGGGCCGTCCCACCATTGTGATTGACCCTAAGGGCGATCCTAGCCTCAAGCTGATGCTGGTAACCTGTCTTGAGCAAGCCGGGCGCGACCCGCTCACGGAGCTTAAGTGCTGCGACTTGCTTACCGAACCGGCCCCGCCGATCACCGCACCCTTACGCACTCGCTTGCGCCAAGAGCGCGCCGTTCAAGAGGTGCTCCCAGAGATCAGCCCCCGCCATGCCGCCATCTATGGCCAAGAGCAAACGGTGCGCAGCCCGGCCTACGCCAAAAGCGCGGAGCAAATCACGCAACTGTGCCACCAGCAGCAACAGCAACTGGATCATGAGCTCTTGGTTCTCACCAACGTTGGGCTCGATCCCTTAGGGGCGTTGAGCGGAGGTAACGGCGGCAGCGTGGCCGAAATGGCTGAGGTCTTATGCTCCAATCTACCCAATACCGGCCAAGCGGCTTCCTTTACCGCCCATACCATCCGCGCCATGGAGTGTGCCATTTATTGCGCTCAGCTCATCGACCACGAAGTCACCATCGACACCATTCGCACCCATTACTGCAATTGGGACTCCTTGGAGCAAGGCGTGCGCCTTGCGCTTAACCACTTCGTGGAAACTATCAACCTGCCTAAGATCAGCATCTTTTACAATCGCTGTCATGGCATCAAGCTCAGCGACTTTGCGGGCTTAGGCGTAAGCCCAGCCAAGGGCATGAGCAATGCCTACTTAGTGCGGGCCGTCTTTGGTACGAGCTTACAGGGCGAGGGCAGCGCCACCAAGTTCAAACAGGCAGTGCGCCAGCTGGTGACCGACGAACTCTTACCTGAAAGCACCAAACACTCAACTTCCGCCTGCCCGGGCTGCGTCGCAGCGCTGCATGAGGAAATCTGCGCGGTGCGCACCCTATTGAGCGCGGCCGACTTAGAGCAGCTCAAAGCGCTCGAGCCCCCGGCGCCCGCCCCAAGCAAGCGCCGCCGCACTAAGCAAAGTGCTAAATCCAGCGCCAAGCAAAATGCCAATTCAAGTGCTCCCGATGAATCCCTGCCCAAGGAGCCTGAACCTAAGAGCGCGAGCTTGGAACAGCTGCGCACCTTTTACCACTGGCTCCAGCAGAGCCAATACGACACGCGCGCCCTCGACGCCCCGCTCACTGCGCTGTGGGAAGTATTAAGCGAGGACAAGGGCTACTTTACCAAGGTCGCAGGCTCTGGGCGCACCATCTTCAACAGCTTTGCCAGCTCGCGCATGCAAGCTTTACTGTGTAATGGCAATGGGCAAAACGTCAGCTTGGAGTCGGTAATCACTCAAAACCAAGTGCTCTACCTCAACCTGACCTCGCTTAAAAATGCCACCGCCGCACGCTTAGTTGGCACCATGGTGCTGCGCTCTTTAGCGCAGCTAGCCGCCGGACGCATTGAACAAGTCGCAAGCGCGCGCTCAGAGCAGACAGTTACCCCAGTGGATATCTACATCGACGAGGCCAGTACCTTAGCCTCGAGCACCTTACTGGATCTGCTCAACAAGACCCGTGCTGCCAAGTACCACTTAACGCTCTTAGCTCAAAGCGTTGAAGACTTCTACCGCAGTGACTCCAAAGCCAGCTGTGAGCACCTCATTGCCAACTGCAATGTGCGTATTGCGCTACGCAGCAATGACCTCGCAACCTCGGAGCTGATGTCACGCCAATTTGGCACCATCGACGCGCCCCAGCGCAGCTCCAACTTAGGCGGCTTTGATAGCGCGCGCGGCGGAGCCCAAATCACCTCAAGCCGGAGCCTGAGCACCCAGCAAGTACCGCTCTTTGATGCCCAGTATTTGGGCTTGCTGCCTAACTTTGAGTTTATGGCTCTGCTACCCAATGGCCAGCTCTACAAGGGGCTGATTCCCCGCCTCATCCCCAGCAGCTTTGAACGCATCATCGCGTCCAGTCAGCGCTATGACCTAGCATGCCACCAACAAGCCACCATCTCAGGAGCCTGCTCCCATGAATAAACCTCACCTCACGCTGCACTCATGCAACCAAGCCCTCAGCCGCAGCAATGCCGCGCTGGGCTTGGGTGCCCCGCACGCCCCAACCTTACTCAGCGCCATCAGCGCGCGCCTCACCACCTCCATCACGCTGGGCCTAGCCCTCGCCTTGGCCTTATTGCCCCTCATCATGAGCGAGCGCGCCGCCCTCTTGGGTGCGGGCAACGCTTGCCCCATCAGTCCGGTGCTGAGCCTGTTGCACTATGAGCTAGGCTGGGAAGGTGCGCCAAGCAAGGACGAGCTCAAGGAAAGTCTCACCACCGCCACGGCCTTAAGTCAGATGGGCCTATTCTTACTTGCAGGCTGGCTTAGTGGCGCGGTGCTGGGCTATCGCCGGGCGCTGCGCGCATTATGGCATCACACCACTATGAATCTATTAGACCAAGTGCTGAGCTCGCGCTGGCTGCGCCGGATCTTCCTCGCAAGCGGCTTGGTCAGCGCCCTCTTAGGGGCCTTAGTGCATTCCTATCTCTTGCTGAGCTGCCCCTTATTTACCCTCACCGGCTTCACCCTAGGCTATGGCCAGCTCTATCGCACTGTCAGCACCT
>DXIF01000235.1 GCA_019113025.1 Candidatus Anaerobiospirillum stercoravium
GCAGTCCGGTAGCGCAACTGGTTTGGGACCAGTGGGTCGGGGGTTCGAATCCCTCATCACCGACCAGGCAACGGCATCTTGATGCTGTTTGTTGGTCGGATCTGAAACTCAGATTAGAGCAAAGCCTGCTATAACTTACGCATAAGTCGGTGATTAGCGCAGTCCGGTAGCGCAACTGGTTTGGGACCAGTGGGTCGGGGGTTCGAATCCCTCATCACCGACCAAGCAAGAGAGCACCTGATGGTGCTTTTTGTATAGCTAGGCCTAGAAAAGTTCGCACCAAGCCTGTTAAAATACATGTGTCGGTGATTAGCGCAGTCAGGTAGCGCAACTGGTTAGGGACTAGTGGGTCGGGGGTTCGAATCCCTCATCACCGACCAAGAACAAGAGAGCACCAGATGGTGCTTTTTTTGTTTGGAGCGCCGTGCACGTGCACGCTCGCGTCAAACCGCTTGCTCTTCCCATATTGGGCTCTTCCCATTGGTGCGCCGTCCTTATCACGCGCGCTCCCGCATGTGTCCGCACGCAATCGCCCTACGTCGAGCCCTCGGGGCATGCCTGCGCCGCCTAAAAATAGCCGCGTTTGCAGCGCGTTTCCTTGCGCCAGCACCTTGCCGCTCACCAATGCTCAGCTTTGCTTACCCGCTATCACTGTTGTGCCAGGCTATGGGTCCAAAGCGCTGATTTGCGCCCACTGGGCTAAAGCCGTTAGGTTGCAGCAGTAGCGCTGGTTGGGGAAGGTAGGGACGATCCTCTTTGGTCACGAAAAAGGCAAGCCCTGGAGCTTGCCTTGGAGCGCAGCGCAAGTGCGGACTTGCGCTGAGAAGGCCTGTTGACTCAGGCCGGATGACCTGTAATTTAGAGAGATGAACCTATTACGAACCGAGCAGGCTTAAGGCGATGGTTGGACGCTGGTTGGCCTGAGCCAGAACCGTCTGCGAGGCTTGCTGAATGATGTTGTTTTGGGTCAGCGCAGCCGTCTCGGAGGCGAAGTCGGTATCGCGGATACGCGAGCGGGCGTCGGACTCGTTCTCGGAGATGTTGGCCTGATTGCGGATGGTGGCCTCCATGCGGTTTTGGATCGCACCTAAGTCCGCGCGCTTGCCGTCAACGGCTTGGATGTAGTCATCAATTAAGCCAATGACTTTTTCGGCTGCATCACGTGTTTGTACATCAAACAGTGCTTGACCGTCTGCACCGGTTTGGAAGATACCCGATGATGCGTTAGCAGCCATGGCAGCTGTTAAAGTACCGCCTAGGTTGTTTGCCAAGGAGATGATGCCAGACAGGTTGAATGAATTTTGCCAATCAAGCTGTATGACGTTATCTTGGTTTGAGCCCACGTGGAAGGTCAGTATACCGCTCGATGGGATTAAGCTGTTGAAATTATTAGTGGCACTAAATGCGCCATCAAGAATGGTTTTACCTGCAAAGGTGGTATCCTTCGCGATACGGCTGATCTCGTAGCAAAGTTGAGTAACTTCACGCTGAATCGCAGCACGATCTTCGGTGCTATTGGTACCGTTGGCCGATTGAACCGCTAAGGTACGGATGCGCTGAAGCATGTTTGTGGTTTCGTCGAGCGCACCTTCAATGGTCTGGGCAAGAGCGATACCATCGTTGGCATTGCGGTTACCTTGGTCTAAGCCATTGATCTGCGAGGTCAGACGATTGGAGATCATCAGACCGGCGGCATCGTCTTTTGCCGAGTTGATGCGTAAGCCCGAGGCTAAACGCTGGTAGCTCACATTCAACGAGTTGGTCGAATTGGTCAGCTTGCGCTGGGCATTGAGCGACGATACGTTGGTATTGACGTATAAGGCCATCGTAGTTTTCTCTCTCGCGATGCCTGACTTTTAGTGCTGGAGAGGAAACCGAGGTGAGGCATGGTATGCGTCCGCGCAGGCCTTAGTGCGTGATAGGGGTACACTAATCCTGTTACCGCGTCTGGCCACAGCTTTAGGGAAAGCCGGGGCCCAGCTCGCATGTCTATTACTCAGGCAATGTCTGAGTCTCACTTAAGGCAGCTGCGTATAGGGGATGCAGCGCCGCCGCGCTCATCTTAGGGGGTGATGAGTGCGTTTCACAGTGCAATCGTTGTAGGGGGTGATTGCTGCTGTGTTCGATTTTACCTAACCAGAAAATCAGGCTAGTTGCAAACTTGTTGTACCGTACAGAGCACGAAACGGGCCAACTTGGCACGAAGTTGGGCGGCACGCGCCTTTAGCCCAACTTGCTCTTGGATTTTTGGCAGTGTGTGGCGCCTTGTGGTCACGGGGTTAGTCGAAGTTTAGGCTGTAGCTAGCGTTAATGATGCAAAAAGATGCAACGCAAGGTGGACCGCCCCTGTGTAACTTTTGCTCAAGTTATCCCGCAGCGCTGGGCGGCAAGTGGTGGCAAAAATTGGCCAGATCCCTTTATTTGCCTTTTATTTGCCCTTTCATTGCCCTTTCTCTGCCGTTTTCCCGGATGGTGGTCTGAATTGTGCGCTGCTTGCCATGGCGGTAAGTGGCTGGTAGGGGACGTGCTGGGGAGGCGGGGCAAGTCTGGTATCTGGAGTGCGCTTTTGTTATGGTGATGGCCTTTATGCCTTAAGCTTGGACTTTGGCTTGAGGCTGAGGTCGGGGCGTGCTTGAGTGCGGGACACTTAAGCTGCCTTGGGGTTGTGTTATTGAGGTCACGTCAGGGCAAGGCCGGCGGTAAGTCGCGTGCGTCGCGCACGTCACACGTGTCGCGCACATCGTGCGTATCGCTCGACGCTTGGTTGTCACCACTGAAGCAAATGAGATCAAGCTTGGCTTGCGCTGCGCTTGATCCCTCCAAGTTGCCTGTAGGGGCAATGGGGTGCGTTTCAGTGGGGGTGATGGCGGTGATGGAGACGTGACGTTAAGTGTGAGGTCTGGTGTGATTCCCTACCAAGAGATGGTCGCGCAGCTTAAGCGTATTTACAGCCGGGACAGTGGCTTTCTCATGCTCTCTAACCCAGAGTCTTATCCTTACGTTGTATCGGTGCGGCCACCTAAGTTCGACTATATGATTGAGCACTTAGCCGAGGTGCGGGCGTGGCAAACGGAGTATGAGCGCAGCGACTTGGCACGGTTCTTAGTCTACGAGCTGCGCAAACCCCGCGCTGAATATAACTACGGCCGCCATAAGATGCTGGCTAAGCTCTGCTTTAAGTCGCGGTTTGACTTTGAGCATTGGATTGCCCCCGATAAGTGCCCGCGCCCGGTAACGCACGATTATCTGTTGACCCAAAAGGCGCACGCAGCGGCTGAATACGTGCGCCATAAGCCCCAGGTGCAGACTTTGGCTGAGAAGCTGCGCACCAATCGCGCCGCGATGTCGGAGTCTGAAATGTACGCGGTGCGCACCGAGCCCCTCTTTATCGATATGTACACGGTGCCGGTCGAGGGGGCGCAGTCCTCAGTCCGCGGCACGGTGCTCCTCGCGGGCGTCGATCGCTTGTTCAATCGCACCGATGAAGAGTACCTGACCGCTGATATCGTCAATCAGCGCTTTAGGGAGAGCCGCAGCGCTCAGGCCGCCGCTTATCACCATGCGGTCAACGAGGCGATTGATGCGGGGGAGAACTTTGGCTGGGACTTGGTGTTTAAGCACGATGGCCCCGTGATTGTGGGGGCCCGTGCGCAACCGCTGCCCCGTAAGGCTGAGGCTACTACGTGTTTAGTGAACGATGAGGGCGTCTCAGAGCGCTTGGGCTTTGCCGCACATCATAGCTACCAGATTTCGCAGGAGCGCTTACGCGCGGCGGCAGTCCAAGCTCGGGCTAAGGGCATGACTTGTGAGGCGCCGCCTGAGTTTGCCATGTTTGGCCTGGCCACCACCAAGGTGCACTATGTGGTCAATCAGGTGGCAGTGGCACAGGATGATTTATTACCTTTAGTTGGGCCCTCCCAGCCGGGCTCAGATGCGCTTTGGACCAACTATCACCAAGGACGCTTTATCTGGGGTGCCGGGAGCTCAAATGCTTGCTCGGACTATGATGCGCGCGCGCCGAGAGTTAAATGCAGCGCTGCGCTCAATGGGCAAGAATTGCCGCGCGATTACGATCTCGCCGACGGCAAGGTTTCGCTGACGCAGTTATCCTTGCAGGCGTTGCGGCCTTGGGTGGAAACAGTTCCGCCCGAGGTCTCACTGTTAGATGAGCCTTTCTACTCGCAAGCCCCCGAGCCGGACTTCTTTATGTCCGACGAGGAATGGTCGCGCTACTTCAAGCACTCGAGCCACTATGAGTTGCTGGCGATTCCCGGCTCCTTTGCCGCGTTTGATGAAATCAAAGCCAAGGTCGCCATTCCGCTCTATCCGGGGCTTAAGCCCGAGAGTCCTGAGTTTGCGGCGCGCCTTGGCGGCGTGCTTGCGTATGTGCAGCAGCATCCGCTGCAAGTGGCACAGATGGGTAAGGACTTCTTGTTGGCAGTACAGCTGGTTGACTACATGGCGGCACTCAAAGCTCCGCTTCAGCTCTATTGCCGTCAGCTAGCCTTGCCGCATATGGACACCAAGTTCATTGAGCGCAATTACGCCTTACTCCAAGAGCTCTTTACCCTGTGTCATTTAGAAGAGCTCTATCCTCTCCCAGAGGACAGCTATGAGCTGCCGCAATTACCCGATGCGGTATTGCCTGCCCCACCGGAGCCAGAGCGCCCTGAGCCTTTAGTGCAACTTTATGAGCCCGCGCTCGTTGCCGCCGCGCTGGCAGCGCCTGCGGCCCCGGTGCCAGAGCCCGCGACGCGTGCGGCGCCCGCAGGTGCTGTTAGCAGCCCATATGAGGGAAGCGCTGCGCTCGCCCGGGCTCAGGCGGGGCAGCAACTTGAGTTCTTAAGCGTCTTGGAATCGACCGTGATCGCACCGATGGCGTCGCTGCGCGCCGAGATGGAACAGCTTGCTGCGGCCCCGCCGCGTACGGCGCAGCAGGTGGCGCCGCACGCGGAGCTCTTGTCAGATCCCAAGGCGCGCGTGGCCGCCGCGATCTATGAGCCCGATCGCCGGACCCTCGGTGGGCGCAGTAATGCGCTGATGCTGGGCGGACGCGGTAGTGCGCAAAGTACAGCGCGCAAGATTGGGGGTGCCATCAAGCTTGACTTGCCGCAAGCTGGGGCTAAGCCGGCTAAGCGCGGTTTTCGCGGCTTCTTGCAGCGCTGGACCTTTAAAGATAAGCCAGATTTAGTGCGCCTTAGAGTGTTAGATCCCAGCTTGTGCTCCAACTTGTTGAGCTCAAGCTTTGCGCGCCCGGTCGAGCTGAGCTTGGAGCTTGATGCCTTAAAGCAGCTTGAGGGCCCTTTTGCCAACGTCATCATCTGTGAAAACGAGGTGTCATGTTTGGCGCTGCCGCGCATCTCCAACACCATTGCCTTATTTGGCTCAGGTTACGCGGTGCTGATGCTGTCCTTAGTGCCCTTTATGCACACCCGCAACATCATCTACTGGGGCGATATCGACACCCACGGTTTTGACATCTTAAATCGGCTGCGGCGCGCGCTGTTTCAGGTGCGCCTTGAGGTGACCTATCAGCGCTTTGGGGGCTACGATCCGGACTTCACCTGCCGTAACTTAAACGTGCGCTCCATGTTTATGGACACGCCAACCCTCTTGAGCTTAAAGCGCTTTTGGGTCAAGGAAACCAAAACCGTGGTCGAGCCGATGTCAGCGCTTTTGCGTCCTGAGCTTGATTGCTACGAGGACTTGATCTCCAATAAGTACGGGCAGCAGCTGCGCTTAGAGCAAGAGTACATCCCCTACAGTCAGGTGCTAGCCAAATTAAAGGAGCTCTTGCCGCACGAAACCATCATCGCTCCAGAGCACTACCACTAAGTGCCATTAAGTAGCGTTAAGTGCCTCTAAGGCAAGGTGCGTCACCCCTAAAAGCAAACCACCCAAGTTCCGGCGCGGCCGCAACTTGGGTGGCAAGAGCGCGCGGTGCGCTCATCTAGCTTAGTCGACCTTAGTCTTAAGCCTCGTCCTTGGACTCCGCGGTCGCTGCGTCCTTGTTGACGCGCTTGCGCTTGAGCTCACGCGGCAGCTTGGCTGGGTCATAGCTGCGCTGCTTTTTGAGCGCAAAAATGTCATGACCGTCGTCGCTGTTCGGTGCGGTCTCTGGGGCGGTGGTCTCAGGGGCGGGCGCCGCAGCACCGGCTGCGTTCTCGCTGCTGCTATCCTTGCGCGGCTTCTTGAGCGAGCGGCTGCGCTTGACGCGCGGCGCCTTAGGCTCAGCTTCGGCTTCGACTTCAGCTGCAGCTTCCGCAGCATCAGCTGCCTCCGTCGTCGGGGCGGCGGTTGCGGCGCGGCTGGCGTCGGCGCTTGCTGGGGCCTGAAGCTCGGGTTCAGTGCTGCCGGGTTCGCGGGCCGCTGAGTCTAAACCGGTGGTGGGTTCCGGCGCTAGCGTTGCAGCTTGCTCTGAAGCGGTCTCAGGGATAACTGAGGTCGAAGTCGTCTCCAAGGCGGGGACGTCGACGGCCGCCCCGGCGGGTGCGGCGGACACTACGGGGGGGCATGCGGCCTCGCTTTCGCTCGTGCTGCTACTGCTAGCCCCATGGCTGGTTTGGTTTGCTTGGGCGCTGAGCATGGCGCGGCTTAACTTGGCCGGATCGGCCTGCGGCGGCAGCACCTCAGGCTCAATGGGCTCGATCGGAGCTAAGGTGTAGCCCTTGGCCTCGCGTTGCTTACGGCGTTGGGCCACCTTATAGGAAGCCTGCTTGATCTTGTTGACCACATCATCGTAGAACTGCTTGCTCAGCTGGGCGGTGATGTTCAGGACAAAGATATTGTTGAGGTTGTCGTTTTGCGCCTCAGCTTGGTACTTGATCGCGTCCTTGGCGGTCATGACCACCGGCTTGGTTTGCGCCAGCTTCTTGAGCTTGTCTAGGCTGATGCGGCCGTGGTCGCCTAACTCGACCTTTTGGGCGACGACATAGCCGCAGTCCTCTAAGGTCTTAAAGAAGCGATCAGGGTTACCAATGCCCGCTAAAGCACAGACCTTACTTTGCGGCTCTAAGACCTCATGGCTATTAGGGTTGAGCGGGGTTAAGGAGGTCTGCTTGTAGCGCATTGGGTAGTGCCCCAGGTGCGCCACCGCGCCGGAGACGACAATGCAATCGACCGTCTTTAAGCGCCACTTGGCCTCGCGCAGCGGGCCTGCTGGTAACAGGTGGCCATTGCCCAGCATGCGCGCGCCATCGAGCACGCAGATCTCAACATCGCGGTCGAGCGCGTAGTGCTGGAGACCATCATCGGTGATGATGACGTCTACCCCTAAACCTGCGAGGTAGTCTGCGCCGCGGCTGCGCTTAGGATCGATGACCACTGGTACATGGGTGGCTTGACGCATCAGGCACGGCTCATCGCCATAGACCTCGGGGGCTCCAGTGAGCGGCACTTGGCAGGGGAAGCTGGGGCAATTAGACTTATAGCCGCGGGTTAAGATCCCCGGCTTAAAGCCACGGGCGCTAAGCTCAAGGGCTAAGGCAATGCAAATGGGGGTCTTGCCGGTGCCACCCACCGTCAACCCGCCGACGACCACGACCGGCACGACTGGGCCGCTTTTATGGCACAAGCCATTGGCGTAAAACGAGCGGCGTGCGGCCGCGATCACCGCAAACATGCCCGAGAAAGGCAACAGTGGCAATTGCAGCAAGTAAGCTGATAAAGTCTTGCCGTACCAAAGATTATTGAGAAAGGACACGGGTCTCCCCCCGATCAAAATGCGCCATTAGCTCACTGCTGATGCCACGATAGCACCATGTCGGTGAGCCTAGCTGAGCTCATCCTGAGCTCAAGCCCACACACCAGCCTTGCGCCTCTGAGTTAATCCAGGGCGCTGCCGCTGTAAACTGTGTATGATATCACAAAAAGGCAAACTCATAAAATTTAGACCGTGAGCGTAAAAGCGCAGAGCTAAGCCGTTTGTGCTAGTTACAGCGCGCCCTACGGGGGCGCTGGATGCTCGGCCCATTAGGGCCCGCGGTAAGTTGGTGGGGTGCGGCGGCGCAGCGTTGACTTACGTCCGCGGCGCTTCTTAATTGACAACTGTATTAAG
>DXIF01000236.1 GCA_019113025.1 Candidatus Anaerobiospirillum stercoravium
AAGCCATGGGTCATCCTTGGAATAAGAAAAAAATATGGGGCCGCCTAGGGGCGTATGCCCGCAGCTTGCGTGGGGCCCAAAGGGAACCAGGCCCTAAAACCAGAGGTTTTAGGGCCTGGCGCCTCAAATGAGGTACTGCTTTAGTCGCGGAAGTTGGTGAATTGCAGCGGCTGGCCTAAGTCGCCTTGCTTAGCGCGCACCGCGGCAATCGCCGCTTGCAGATCGTCGCGCTTCTTGCCGGTAACACGCACCGTGTCATCGTTCATCTTGGCGTCGACCTTGAGCTTTTCGTCCTTGATCAGCTTGACGATTTTCTTGCCCAAGTCCTTGTCGATGCCTTCCTTGAACACGACCTGTTGCAGCGACTTCTTGCCCGAGCGCGTGATTTCCTTGAACTCAGCGCAGGTAACCTCGATGCCACGCTTGATCAGCTTTTGCATCAGGATGTCATCCATCTGCTGGATTTGGAACTCCTCGTCTGCCTCGAGCTTGACTAAGTTCTCGGCCTTGACCAAGGTGTAGCTGGCCTCAACACCGCGAAAATCGTAGCGGCTTTGCAGCTCGCGGTTGGCATTGTCCACCGCGTTTTGTAACTCGTCTTTTTTCAGTTCCGAAACGATGTCAAAAGATGGCATGATGCCTCCCCTTTCTAACCAGAAATCTTTGCAGTCACCGCGGCAATCTCGGCCATAATGTCCGGGACACTTAAGCCTTGCTCAGCCAAAATCTCAGCGCGCGTGCCTTCCATGATAAAGGCATCGTGCAGGCCTAGATTGAACACGTGGGCCCGACTTGATAGCTCTTGGGCCACCAGCGCGCTGATATGCTCACCAATGCCGCCTAAGCGCGCGCCTTCCTCGACCGTGACCAAGAGGTCGTAGGCGCGCGCCAGCTGCGCAATAAGCTCCTCATTGAGCGGCTTGATAAAGCGCATATTAAGCAAGGTATAGTCCGCTGCCGCGCACTCCTCATAGAGCTCATAGGCCACAGGACCAAAGGCTAGCACCGCCACGCGTGGTGCCCCCTGCGCCGGTTGCTCCTGTAAGGCTGCTGCCAACGCGCGTACCTCGGCGTGCATGAGATACGGCTCAATTAAACTTGGATCCGCCGTCAGTCCCATCAGCGGCAACAGCTGAGTGTCACCTGCTTGTAACAGCTCTACTAAGTGCCCCCAATTTAGGTGTAGCACCTCGACTTGCCCCAGCTCGATGCGCGCATCAAGATTAAGCCGCGCCGCGGCGGGAGCGCTCAGCTGAGGCTGTTGCAGCAAAGCAGCGCGCGACTGAGCCGGGAGCTCGGCCTTAGGCTCATTAGGCTCAGCTTGGAGCTTGAGCTCGGCCTTAGGCTCACTAGGCTCAGCTTGGAGCTTGAGCTCGGCCTTGGTCGGGTCTGGAATACTTGCTAAGGCTGCTAGCAGCTCAGGCCAACGCGGAACATAGTCCGGATATTGCGCGGCAAAGAGCGCGGCCCGGCCTTTGAGCGTCTTAAGCAGGCAGGGATCTGCCACCTTAAAGCTCTCGCCACTGGTGCGCGGATAGCGGATTACCACGGGGCGCTCTAAGGCGTAGCCGGTGCTGAGCATGGTGTAGAGCTCATGGCGCGAGGCCGGGGCCATAATCACCAAATTGGGCACAGCGCGGGTGTAGGCAATATCAAAGCTGCCGTTGTGGGTCGGGCCGTCAGGACCAACCACGCCGCCGCGATCTAAGCACAGCACCATGGGCAGATTCTGCACCGCCATATCGTGGATGAGACCATCGTAGGCGCGCTGCATAAAGGAGCTGTAGATATTGACCACCGGGCGCATGCCGCCTGCGGCTAAGCCGGAGGCGAAGACCATAGCGTGCTGCTCTGCGATCGCCACATCAAAAAATTGGTGCGGGAACCTGGCCGCAAACTCACTTAAGCCTGAGCCAATGCGCATGGCCGGAGTCACCGCCATCAGCTTGCGGTCAGTCTCAGCCTTATCGCACATCCAGCGCCCAAAGGCCGCCGAATAGGAGCAATCTTCCTTTTGCTCGTTTGGGGCGATCCCCTCAATCGGGTTAAAGGTCGGGACGCCGTGATAGCAGATCGGGTCGCGCTCGGCTGGGGCATAGCCCTTACCCTTGGTCGTGACCACATGCAAGAAGGTCAGGCCCTTCATCTTGCGCACGTTCTGCAAAATCGTGACTAAGCGGTCGACATCGTGGCCGTCGATAGGTCCAATGTAGTTGAAGCCAAATTCCTCGAACAAGGTGCCCGGCATGATCATGCCCTTGGCATGCTCTTGAGCGCGCAGCGCCAGATTACGCACCGTCGGCAGCGACTTTAAGATGCGCTTACCGCCCTCGACTAATTTGACATAGTGCGGGCTCGCCAGAATATGAGATAAGCCTTGCGCGAGTCCCCCCACGTTCTCGGAGATGCTCATCTCATTGTCATTTAAGATGACGGTGAGATCGACATCGCGGTCTTGAAAGGATCCGGCGTGGTTTAAGGCCTCAAAGGCACAGCCGCCCGAGAGCGCGCCATCACCGATGATGGCCACTACCTTGCGCCGCTTGTCATCGGGCTTATTGCGCTCGGCTACCGCAATACCCAAGGCCGAGCCAATCGAGGTCGAAGCGTGCCCTGTGCACAATAAATCGTAGGGGGTCTCACCCCGCCAGATAAAGGCGTGCAGACCACCATGCTGGCGAATGGTGGCAAATTCCTTACGGTGCCCGGTGAGAATCTTATGGGGGTAAGCTTGGTGGCCCACGTCCCACACCAAGACGTCATGCGGAGTGTTATAGACATAGTGCAAAGCCACAGTCAGCTCGACTACGCCCAAACCCGAGGCCAAATGGCCCGCCGTCTTGCTCACAGTTTCGATCAGGCACGAGCGCACCTCCGCGCACAGCTCTGGAAGCTGTGCGCGCGGCAAGGCCCGCACATCGGCCGCACTATCAATACGATCAAGCACTTGGTAGGTAACAGGTTCCACTATCGCCTCAAGACCAGACTGAGCCGACCACGGCGCCCTACTGCGGCCGCCGCTCGTCGCCCTATCTCCTGTTCATCTAAAATTAGGCGCGGATACCCCAGAGGTAACTCTGGGGAGGAAGCGCCTACTCCTTTCTTATTTCGCTTAAGTAAGTGGTACGCTTTTGTAACAGACGTAAATTCTTATATTTGACGCTATCTG
>DXIF01000237.1 GCA_019113025.1 Candidatus Anaerobiospirillum stercoravium
GGCTGAGTACTTAGTCAGTAAGGAAGATGCCGACCTCACCTCGCTTGATGTGGAACAGGTCGGCGCGGAGCTGATGACGCATCAGGCGGTAGTTAAGGCGCAGCTGACGGCGGCGCAATTAAAGCGCCTCATCATCAAGAGCATGTTCTTAGGCACTAATGCTCTGAGCGCACAAGATTTGAGTGCCAGTGATGAGGACATTGTAGCGGCGCTGAGCTCCGAGCAAGACAAGTTTTTTGCCCGTGCCATGCTGTCCTTTGCGCGCTTAAAGGACGAGTGCGCCCCAGATGCCCCCGCCAGCACCCAGCAAGCAGTGGCCCAGCAAGCAGGGGCTAAGCCCGCCGGTGCTCAGCCTGAAGGGACTAAGCCCCAAAGCGGGCTCTCGCCTGCCACCGCCATTGCGGTCAATGCCCCAGTGGCGGCAAGTGCCGCTGAAGCGCACAGTGCCCAGTGCACCGCCGTGCTCTTAGAGCGTCCGGTCAGTGAAGCTACCGCCATTGTGCGCAGCGCGCCGCGGGCGACGCCTACTGGCGAAACCATGAGCGGTGCCCCCTTAATTGACATGACTAAGAGCGATTTGCTCTCGGAGGCGCTCGCCCCAGCTGAGGCCATTGAGCAGCTCAAGGCGCGCCAAGAGGCGCAGCTTAAGGCCAAGGAGCAAGCGCAGCAAGCCAAAATCAAAGCCTTAAACGCAGGTCCAAACCTCGCTTTAGGGGCCGAGGGCAAGGCTCCGATATTTAGTGAACCGGCCGAACTCATCAATAGCGTGACTCCGCAGGCGCTGCCGCGCGAGGAAGGCACCATTTTGCAGGACATCGCGCACCATAGCGGGGGCGACGATAACATTGCCGCCTTTGCCGTGTCCTCAGCCAAGATTGAGTCCTTAGCCTCCAAGCTCCATGACGCGAGCATGGAGTTAAGCCAAGCAAAGGAGGTGATGGACGCGACCTTAGCGGTCACTGCGGCAGACACCCAGGGAACGCCGACGCAAAATAGCCTTACCCCAGTAAGCGCTAATAGCACCAAGGCCCCGGCGGGCAGCTTGTGGGAGCAAAGCGTCAATGATATTTGGGTCGGCACTGAGGGCGGGGCCAATGTGGGCGCGCAGCGCCCGGCCTTTGCGGCAGCGCAGACGAGTGCGGCCGGCGGGGCGATGGCCGCAGGCAGCGAGGGCAATGCCACCAGCGAAATTGCCTCGGTAGCCAAGGACGTGCTTAAGGTTGCCGACGAGCTCAAGCGAGTTAATAGCGAAAAGCTCAAACAAGAAAAGAAGCAGTCGCTCTTTGCGAACTCGTTCTTTACTGGGGTCAATGAGCCGGTCAACGAGCGCGACGACGAGGATGATTTCATCACCGGCAATGCAGTTGATGTCGCCCCAAGTCAGGCACCAGAATCAAGTCAGGTTAAGGACCAAAGCGGGGCAGCGCCCGCCCCGGCGCAGCCTCATAATCCAGCTGCAATGTCTGCGGCTAAGGAGCATCCCCGAACCCTGTCAGCCGCCCCAGTAGGCCCAAGCACCTTTAAGCAAGAGCTATCGCAAAACACCGCGATCATCGTCACGCCGGGCGCGCAGCCGACTCAGCAGCGCGCCTCTGAATCCGGCAAGATTGAGCTCAAGCCCATTTCGGACAATACCGCCTTAGTGCGCTCGCAGGCGCCGCAGGCCGTGCTAGCGCACGCAGCCCCCGCGCACCCGGCAACGGCCCCCGCGCTAGGCAATGCTCGTCCGAGCTCGACTTCGGCTGATTGGGCGGTGCCGCCGTCGCATCAGCTGGTTGAGCCAACGCTACACAGCACGGAGCACACCACCATTGTGCGTACCCCGATGCCAGCGCTCAGCCCCGCGCCGCAGGCGCCCGCGGCCCCGGTCGTAAGCGCCGAGGCCAGCGCCGTAAGTGCCGGTGCCAGCGCGAACGTCGCGGCACGCGGGGCGGGCGCGGGCTTAAGTGAGCGTGAGCGCGCCTGCTTGAAGGAGCTTAGTACGCTGGTTGACCTCAAGCTCAAGCAGCGCATGAAGACCTTAGATCAGGTGTTAGGCCCAAGACCTGATGGCAGCGCGCAGGTAGCTCTTAAGTCCTTGACTCACTTCTACCAAAGTTGCCTGGAGGACTTAGGGGCGCGCTATGCGCTCAGCCCTGTGCTGCGGCAGGCCTTACAGGCGCGGATGGAGCAAGATTTAAACGACCCAACCCACCAAGGCGAGCGCCGTTTGCAGGCGTTAGCACCGGTAAGTGAGGAGGCGGTGCACGCATCGCTCAAGACGGCGTTAGCGCAGGTACAAGCGCAGGCGACAGCTTCCGGGGCGGCAGTAGGAGCTCCGCAGCTGGTGATGCTCGAGCCAAGCGAGTTAGAGGAGCCAAGCGCCGAGGACTTTAAGGCCCATCTGCTGCATGGGGGCAATACCTTTACCATGCTCGATGAGAGCCAAGGAGAGGGGGCAAGTACCCCCGCCCCTGAGCCTGGGGTACGGGCGCTCACCAAGCGCATTAACCCCAAGAAGGTGGCCGAGCGCTGTGCTCAGACCAAGGAATATCTGCAACAAAAGGGTAATCAGCGCAGCAAGAACCAAGATATCTTAAGCAAGGTGCTGCAAGCGAGCTTAGATGAAATGCGCGGGCGCGCCTTTGAAGAGGCCTTGGCTCAGTTTGAGGGACGGGAGCTGCCTCCTGAGCCTAAGCCTGAGTCCGATCCTAAGACCAGCTTTGTGCTCCAAATTGGCGCGCAAGATTCAGACGGCGCCCCTGCAGGCAAGCCCCTTAATACCAGCTTTACCTTGCTGGAGGCCGATGACGCCGAGAGCGCGCTCAATCCTGCTGCTACCGCCCCCGCGGCTGCCAGCGCAGAGACCGTAGCCACTCCAGTCGCCCCCGCCGCGCAAACCGAGGCGCGGGCGCCTGACTTGGCGTCAGCCGAGGTACGGACCCCTGACACGGCGTTGAGCGAGACGATGGCGTCCGACTCAGCGTTGAGCGAGACGTTGGCGTCCAACTTAGCAGCTCGTGCCGCGCCGCTCGTGCCGCCGGTCAGCGCTGGGCTGGAAGTGCCCACGGTGCCGGAGCTGCCGCAGTATTGGGCTCCAGTTAATCAGTGGCTGCAGGTGCCACAGCTGCCACAGTTGCCTGCGTACTACGCGCCGGTCACCAAGTGGCTGACGGTGCCGACGCTGCCTGAGCTCCCCGCGTATTATCCGCCGGTTACGCAATGGCTCACCGTACCGGTAGTGCCGCCGTTACCACCGTACTACGCTCCGGTTAATAAGTGGCTCACGGTACCGACGCTACCGCAGCTGCCGCCGTACTATCCGCCTGTTACGGCCTGGCTTGAGGTGCCCACGCTGCCGGACGAACAGGCCCCAGAGCCGAGCGCAGAGCTTGTTGCGCCGCTGCCGGAGGCGCAAGCGGCGCGAGCAGTCAGCTCGACCAGTGAGCTTGGGGCTGCGTCTACCGGCGCGCCGGTGCTCGCGCCGGAGGACGAGGATGAGGAGGGCTTGCTGATTACTCCCGCCAGTGCCTACAGCCAGGTGGCGCCGGCACTCAATCCACTCAATACGGGCGCCCAAGGCAGCACTTGGGGGAGTATGACCGGTTTGGGCTTAAGCTTGGGGCCAAGCACGGGTGCCGCGATTTTAGGCGGGGCCTTGGGCTCAGGCTTTAAGCTGGGCTCGGGCTCCGGACGCTAAGTGGCGCGTACGAGCCAAAGCAGGCGCGCGGGCGCCGGGGCGCTCGGTGTAGTCTAATCAGGCGCCGGGCGTGCGGGCGCGCGGTGGGGCTCAAGCGACTTTGGGGCGTGCGGTGCACGTGCTTGGTCTTAAGGCGCGGGCGCGATATAGCTCCAGTTTTGCTCCCGAGCTTGGCGCCTGGGGCCTGAGGCAGTGCTAGGATGAGGCTCAGCAATGCTGTTGTGAGCCTAAGGGGGGTGCTGCCATGAAGTCGTTATTTGAGCCGCTGCTTGATAACTTGCTGCAAGTGGCCGCGGGGCCCATGGTGCTGCTTGATGCCCTGGGCCAAGTGCTCTATAAGCAGATTCCCCGCGGCAGCATTGACCTGTACTTGTCCGACCCCCAGCGCTTTGCCCAAGAGCTCAAGCGCATGCAGCAGGTGAGCTGCCCGGTGGAACTGAGCTGTGCTGCCACCGAGCAAGAGGTCGCAGGCTGGTATTTTCCCGATGGCGCCACGCTCTTGGTGGGCCCCATTGAGCGTAAGGCGGGGGAGGCGCTGGAGACCTTTGTGTTGCGCAAGAACGCGATCAACGCGCAGCTAAAGTCGCTGGCGTGGACGGTGCGCCGCCTTGTGCCGCAAACTCCGCCGCAAAGTGTGCCCCAGGCCGGAGATGTCCTCGCGGCCTTAAAGGAAGATCCCGAGATTCGGCCTTTTTTACCGCAATGGCATGAGGTCGTGATGGAGGAGCACTCGCACAGCAGTTACCTCTTTGAGCTGCGCATTTTAGATGCGATTTGCCAAGGCGATCCCCAGCAAGCGGAGCAAAGCCAGCGCCTCAAGCGTAATGGGCAAGATGGCATTCTCGGCTACAGCAAGCTGCGCTCGAACCAAAACCTCGCCATTTGCGGCATTGTCTTAAACTCGCGTGCGGCCATTGCCGGGGGCTTGAGTGTTGAGCAAGCCTACACCATGGCCGATTATTTGATTTTGGCGGTTGAGCGCTGCACCAGCGCCGCGGTGGCCTACGATTTGGGGCTGAAAAGCGCCACCATCTTTGCGCAGATGGTGCAGCAGCTCAAACTCAAGCTCGAGCAAAAGCAGCCGCCGCGCTACTTAAGTCAGCAAGCGCTCGAGGTCATCCGGCGCTATCTCTTTATCAAGGTCGACCGGGCCCAAATAGCCGCCGAGCTCAAGGTCAACGAGGATTATCTGGATCGGGTGCTCAAGGAAGATTTCAACGTCACGGTGACCGAGTGCCTGCGCAACGAGCGCTTAGAGGAGGCCAAGCGCTTATTAGTGCAAAGCGACACCCCGGTCTACGAGATCGCAGCGCTGCTCTTATTTAGCCATTCTTCGCACTTTATCCGCGTCTTCAAAGAATACGTCGGGGTGACCCCGGAAGCCTACCGGCGCCACAAAGCTCGTTACAACACGACCTCAGATCTCTAACCTGGGCCGGGCGCATGGGCCGCCCATTCCGGTTGGGCACCCACTAAGTGAGGCACCAGATGAATGCGCCCGGCGCAGGTTAGCGCTCCGAGGTGGTGTGGTAACGAGCCTGGTGCCGGGCCTAGAGCCGGGCGTGGTAACGGGCGTTTTAACATGCTGAGTGGCGGCGCCCCGCTGCGGCGGGCCGCACACTCAGGTGGCGGTGGCGCTTACAGCGTGGTGGCGCCGACCTAGGGCTGCGCGCCTGATGAGACTAGGC
>DXIF01000238.1 GCA_019113025.1 Candidatus Anaerobiospirillum stercoravium
GCAAGACGCGGATTGGTTTTACACGCACCTTCGGTAAGAACAAAACTCAATGATTGCGTTATTTAAGCTGTTCTTGCGCTTGACCTGCATATATGACATTAGGCGCAAAATGCAAATTTACGGAGCCCATGACAAGGAAAGTTTATTTATTATAGCCAATATCGCGATTTTTTGAGCTTGACCAAGACGAGTCATGACAGTCAAAGTCACGTGGTCGGTTTTGACGGCTACAGGCGGCGCAGCAAATTAAAGGCGCTGATGGCGTCAGCGACCTTCTTTTGCGCGAGGCGAATTAAGGGCCGCGGCATATGGGCGCGCTCCAATTGCACCGGCGCGTAGTGCAGCACTAACAGCTGGGTTGCGGCGGCCGCTTGCTCTAAGCTGAAGTTGCGCTCTAAGGCTAAGAGGTCGCAGGCATAGGCGATTACAGCCGGGTGCACCCGGCGCTGGGCGTGCCGCTCAGCCGCGGTCAAAAGTGGCGTGGCTTCATGCGCAAGAGGCGGCTCATGGTGCCCCTGCTGAGGCTGGGGCAGAGTAAAGGCCTGATAGGCTAAGGGCTTGCCTTTAAAGCTGCGAGCTAAATTGAGCTCGTGCTGGCGCAAGTGCACGATATGCTGCAAGCGCACCTTATCGACCGCCAATTCCGCCGCAAAGGAGAGCAAAAGCTTAAGGCGCGCTGGGCTCAAAGGCCCCGCGGCCAAGGCAACAGCGACCAAGAGCTCAAAGACAAAATCCAAGGTCACCGGGGCGGAGCTCACCACTTGCTTGAATTGGGTGGCAACGGCCGGGATGCTCAACTGAGCGCCGCGCTCTCCCAAGACCTGCTTGAGCAGGGCAATGCTCTGGGCCTTGGTCATGGGGCTTAAGCCCATTGTGGCGATGAGGTCTTGGACTAAGGCTAGCTGCGCCGAGCGCGCGGCCCCACTCTCAGCGCGCACTAAGAGCCCTGTCAGCTGCCAAAAGAGCACCAGCGCGCGCGCCTCCAAGTTTAGCCCAGTACCCATCACGCCCCCTTGCCTTACTGGGCCGCCTCAGGGGCGTCCTCAGAGGCGACATCAGCAAAGGTCGGCTTGAGCGGGGTAGTGCAGGTGCGCTCGATCTGAGGTGCTAAGTCCTCATCCAGCCACTCAAGCCGAGGGGCAAATTCCTCAGGGATAGCAAACGGGGCTGGGGCGCAAAATTGCAGCCACTCATCGCTCGTGGGATGCTTAAAGCGCAGCAAGGCCGCATGCAGATTGAGGTGGGGCACACAGCCATACACCCGGTCATCGGCATAGAGGTGGTCGCCTAAGATCGAGTGCCCCAGCTGCTGCATGTGCACGCGCAGCTGATGCGAGCGGCCCGTTTGCGGATAGAGCCGTACTAGGGTGCAATCACGCGCTGCATCGTAGGTCAGGGCCTGATAATAGGTCAAGGCGGGTTTGCCCACCTCAAAATCGACTTTTTGGAACGGCCGGTTATCAAGATCGAGGATCAGCGGCAAATCGACCGCGCCCGTGCCCTCCAGCTTGCCGTCGACCCACGCGACATAGACCTTGGAGACGCCGCGCGAGATAAATTGCTTGCCTAAGTTGGAGATGGCAGGCTTATTGAGACCGACGACCAGCACGCCCGAGGTGCCATAGTCTAAGCGGTGCACCGCAAAGGCATCAGGATGGATGCTCTTGACCCGCGCGAGGATGCTGTCGTGGTGGATTTTGAGCTTACCGGGCACCGATAGGATGGTGGCAGGCTTGTTGACCACCATGATGTCGGCATCTTCGTACAAGATATCGAGGAAGGGGATGAGCGGCGGGTCGTAATTAAAAGGGCGGCGATTGAGGGTCATGGACAAGACACAAGAACAAGTGACGATCAAAAAAGCAAAAAGCCCACCTTACAAACGCCTGAAATCAGGCGCCAAGGCAGGCCTTTGTTAGATTCAGAAGCAGGGAGCGCGGCTACTCAGCGGACGTGTCCGCGGTTGGCTCAGAGGCAGCGGCGTCAGCGGTAGGCTCGCTCTGGGCAGGATCATTGACCTGCAGCGGCTGCTGGGTGATAGCCTGATTGTGCTGCGCCTCGGCGGCACTTTGCGTTTCCTCATCGGCGCCCCATAAGCCAAAGACGAAGCCTGCGATGCTATCGATCCAGGTATCACCCTCAGCAGTGGTGCGGCTTACGCCCTCTTGTGAGGTGCTCGGCACCGTGCCATCAGGATTAAGCGGCAGCGAGTTGCTCTCAGCGGCTACCGGCTGGTAGTCCGTGCCAAAGGAGGCGGCCATAACTTGACGCACGTTATTAGCAGGCTCAGGCAAGTGCAGCCGCTCATAGCTGCGGGCCATGAGCTCAAGGGCAGGCTCTAATTGGGCGGTGGTGCGATAGGTCGACAGAATGTTTTGGCTGTGACGAATCGAGGAGAGGTAAGCGCCACGCTCGTAGTAGTACTGGGCAATGGCCATTTCGCGGCGCGCCAGCTCGTCTTTGATGAAGATCATGCGCTGACGGGCGTCGGCGGCGTAGATGCTGTTAGGGTAAGTAGTGATGAGCTGCTTGAAGGTGTTGAAGGCGTTAACGTAGTCGGTTGGATCCTTCTCGTAGCGCTCCAGCCCCAAGAAATCTTGGATCATATCGGCGCGGCGCTGCATCTGGGTTAAGCCCTTCATGTAATACACGTAGTCGATATTAGGATGAGTTGGGCTCAAACGAATGAAGCGCTCAATCATGGCCGACGCCAGCTCCGTCTCGCGGCTCTTGTAGTAGACGTAGATGAGATCAAGCTGGGCCTGTTGGGTCAAGTCGCCGAATGGATAGCGGCTATCTAAGGCCTCGAGGTAACGACGTGCGGCACCAAAGTCGCCGGTGGCCATACCGGCCTTGGCGATGTTGTAGAGGTTTTCTGGAGAAACGTCCGGGACTTCGTCGCTGTTATAGTTCGAGCCGCAGCCGGTGGCTACCGCCAAGGATAAGCACAGCACTGCGCCGGCCAGAAACTTATACATGGAAAAGCTCCATCAGAAATTAACACGTGTTACTAAGACCGAGGCGCCCCATGGCGCCGCTTACTCAAGCAAGCTCAAGGCTCCCGCAAGCTCAGGGTTGAAGCTCAGGATCCAAGCTCAACATTTTACCAAAACTTGGGGGAACCCACGGGCGTCCAACGCCGCATCTGTGCGGCGCGACACAGCCGCCGCACCGCAAGGCGCCACGCCGTGCGGCGCGGGGGCCGCGGTGCGGCCCGCGGCAGCAGCAAGGCCGCGCGCTAAATGATTTGCCAGATGATCATCAAGCCAAAGTCGATCGCCTTGAGCAGGCCGTACATGAGTGAATTTAAGGCATACAAGGCAATCAAGACCACCATCAGCGAGATATCGATCATACCAATTGGCGGGATGATGCGTTGCACTGGGGCGGTGATCGGAGCCGTGATTTGCGCAAATAAATAACTCCAGCCGCGGGTGGCAGGCAGCCATGAGGTTAAGGCCTGCGCCAGCAAGAGCGCAATCAAGAGGTAGCCAAAGGTCTTAAGCAGCATCAAAAAGGCCGCCAGCGGAATGTAAAGCAGCGGCAGATTGAAGGCTAAGACGCCCAAGAGCACCCAAATCACAACTGCGATGAGCGCTGCAACGATAAAGCCGTGCAGGAAGAATGAGCCCACGCGCACATTGCGCCACAGCGGAAGATTAACCAGCGGGTTGGTGAGCTTAATCACCGCTTGGGTAAACGGGTGGTAGTACTCAGCATCAGAGCTTTGCATGAGCGAGCGCAGCTCAAAGAGCATGACCAAAGCCGAACCCAACAAAAGCAGCCACGGAAGAATTGACGCCATACTTGATTCCCAACAAAGATAGGTGCACTACGAGACAGGCCCCAGACCGAGCCAAAGCCAGACCGATACCAAGCTTGCGCACCGATCCTACTTAAACATGTCCTCAAACTCGCGAGTACGACGCAGACATGCCTCGATGACATCATGCATCATAGCCTCAAAATGATAATTGGTCATCTGAGCAAGGCCTTGGAAGGTGGTACCGCCCTTGGAGGTGACGGCCTCGCGCAATTGGGCTAAGGACTGATCTTGGTTAGCAATGACCATCGAGGCCGTACCCAGCGCCATTTGCTCGATGATGGCACGCGCCTGAGCCTCACTAAAGCCACGCGCTACGGTCTCAGCCACTAACGCCTCTAAGAAGCGATACATGAAAGCAGGAGCCGAGCCTGCCAGCGCCCCCAAGCTATTGATGCCCTCTTCGTCGGTGACCACGGTCTTACCCAGGCCCGAGAGCAAATCTAAGCACAGCTGCGTTTGCTCCGCACTAACCTTATCCCCGGCGCACATCGCGGTGACGCCTAAACCGAGCTTAGCGGGGGTATTAGGCATGATGCGCACCAGAGCGATCTCACCTAAGCGCGCATAAAAGGCGGATAAACGCCACCCGGCAGCCATTGAGACCACTAATTTGCCCGAGAAATCGACGTCCTTAAGCTCGGCTAAGACATCAGGCAGAATCTGAGGCTTAACGCCTAAGAACAGCACATCCGCCCATTGGGCGACCGCGATATTATCGGAGGTGACCTCGGCCCCCGCGGCCTTAAAAGCCTCGAGCTTATAAACATGCGGGCCGCTGACCATCAGCAAGTCCTGCTGCGGGCGCGTCTTGACGATGCCGTTGAAAATGCAGGAGGCCATATTGCCTCCGCCGATAAAGCCGATCTTAAGCTGAGCCATGTCCTAACCCTAAACCACCAAAAAACCTAAAAACACCGTGCCGCGCGCCGCGCTAACCTTACAGTGCGGCGCAAACCTTACGGTGCGGCGCAAACCTTACGGTGCGGTGCAAGCCTTACGGTGCGGCGCGCGCACCTATTGCGCATGCATCTTGGAGTAATCGCGCTCACCAAAAATCGCGGTACCGATGCGCACCTCAGTTGAGCCTGCGGCAATGGCTTGCGGCAAGTCGTGGGTCATGCCCATCGACAAGACCGCAAGGCCCGGGAACTCACCGCGATAGCGCTCTTGCAGCGCCTTGAGGGTGCCAAATTGCGCCAGGAGCTCCTCAGCAGTAGCATCAATGCGCGCCACGCCCATCAAGCCTATCAGCTCAAGCTTAGGCAAGGATGAGGCAAGCGTAAGGAGCTCGGGCAGCTCCTCGATCTCACAGCCTTGCTTTTGCTCCTCATCTGAGATGTTGACCTGCAGCATGACCTTCAAGGGCGGCAAATCATCCGGGCGCTGCGCGGACAAGCGCTCTAAAATCTTGCGGCGCTCGACTGATTCAACCACATCAAAGTGGGCCGCGATGTGTTTGGTCTTATTAGACTGAATGGGGCCGATAAAGTGCCACACGATGTCATTAAAACCTTGAGCCTTGAGCGCTTGAATCTTATCCACGGCCTCGGAGATATAGGATTCACCAAAGTGGCGCTCGCCTGCATCATAGGCGGCCTTGATTAAGTCCTCACCCTTGGTCTTGGAGACGCACAAGAGCTGCACTGAATCTGCCGTGCGGCCGCAGGCGGCACAGGCCTGAGCAATCTGGGCATGTACCTTGTGCACATTAGCCTCAACCGAGGCGCAAGTTGGAGCGTCCATAAAGCCTAAAATCCACCCTGAAATTTCACCCTGAAATTTTTGATCAACAACAGCGCCAAGCCCGATGGGCTCTAGCGTTGCCCCAGGCGCACGCGCCAAGAGCTCAGCTGCATTGTGTTAAGATTACGGCCACGTGCCCACGGCCAAAAGCCGCCGCGCCGCAAGCTGCGCTGCACACCAAGCGGCCTGCCAACCATTGTAACAATGCTCTGAATAAAGAGGCTCTCATGTTCGTAATCGATCCCGATACTTGCACCGCTTGCGATAGCTGCATGGACGCCTGTCCATGCGATGCCATTTCGGTGGTGGACGGTGTCCACACCATTGATCCAGATCTGTGCGTTGACTGTGGCGCCTGCATGGATGTCTGCGAGTTCGGCAGCATCTTTGAGGTAGATGAAGCCGACGTCATCCCCAAGCAAGATATCTAACGCACGCCGCGTACGCGCTGTCGCGCGGCTGCGCACCGCGCTCAGCCTGCGCCCGCTGTCGCGCGGCTAAGGCCGCCGCCCACGCACTGCCCCGCTGAGCTTGCCTCAGCGGGGCAGTGCGTTACTGCGGCGCGCCGCTGAAAGATTAGAGGATTTGATCGATATCCACCCGGGTGCGTCCAGAGCATTCCCGCAGCTCATAGAGCGGCACTTCCTCATAAGGCGGCTCATCAACGATGGTATCTAAGACCTGCTCAAAGTGCTCCGTAGCCTCGACCAAAAATGGGCTCGGCGCGGTATGCTCGGGACCTTGATAGGTCATGCGCATCAGCTTGTAGGTCACAAAGAGGCAGCGCTGGGCGCGCGTCAGCGCCACATAGAGCAGACGGCGCTCTTCGTTTTCATCATCCGAGCGCGCCGACGGCAAGAGGCCCGCTTCGACCCCCACCAAGATCACCGCCGGGAACTCTAGGCCCTTGGAGGCGTGGATCGTCATCAGCTGCACGCCGCGATCTTGCACCCTGCCATCGGCGGTACGCTCGGTGGACGCAGCCAAGGTCGATGAGGCCACAAAGTTGACGAAGATGGTCTCGCGCGATGGCGCGTCCTCCAGCGCTTCGTCTGACTGCGACGGCGCAAGGCGCAGCTGGGCTAAATTGCTGCTGCGGCGCTGCTCTTGTTCCGTGTCATTGCCCTCAGTATGACGGCGGGCGCTTTGGCGCGCAATCACTTGCGCGACCGTATCGCTGTCGCCCTGTTGCACCGCCGCTTGCAATAAGTCGTACTCGCGGGCGTTGACCACAAGCTGCTTTAAGTTGTCCACGCGCGAGGTACCCTTGCGCGCGGCCTTATCCTTGCGGTCAATGTCCTCGTAGTAGTCATACAGACCGCTGCGCTCGAGCATGGTATTGAGGAAGTCGCCCAGCGGCAGCACTGGGAGCAAGCGCTTGAACTCCTCCATTTGCTCATAGAAGGCTTGGCACTTCTTGATGAGCTTGAGGCCTTGGCGGTCTTGGGTGGTGACAATGTGGCCGATCGCCTCATACAGCGATAATCCGCACTGGCGGGCAAAATCTGCAAGCTTGTTTAAAGCAACCTTGCCCATGCCGCGCTTAGGCTCATTGATGGCACGGGTAAAGGAGATGTCGTCCTTAGGATTGAGCAGGACGCGACAGTAGGCCATGGCACTTAAAATCTCGGCCCGCTCATAGAACTTGATGCCGCCATAG
Source organism: Candidatus Anaerobiospirillum stercoravium (assembly GCA_019113025.1). Lineage (GTDB taxonomy): Bacteria > Pseudomonadota > Gammaproteobacteria > Enterobacterales > Succinivibrionaceae > Anaerobiospirillum > Anaerobiospirillum stercoravium. The sequence goes on from DXIF01000238.1 coordinate 7,230, forward strand.
ACCTGATATGGGATATTGTTGCTCGCAAGAGCGCGCTCCACTTGCAGTGATAAGGAGTTATTGCGATAGAGCACCGCGATATCCTCATGACGATAGCCGCTGTGCATCAGGCGCTTGACCAGCGTCAAGACCATGGCGCCATCATCGCCCCCACTGATGCTGCCCCAGCCAAAATCATCGTCCTCTTGAACCGGCATCAAATAAACCTTGAGGTGGGGCACCGGGAGCCAATTAGCGTAGCTGGCCTTAGCTTGACAGGAAGTGTGCAGACTTTCCATCTTACCCATGAGCTCATTGAGCTTGTGGCGCGAGATGGTCACCGTCGTGCCCGGACGGGCGGCTGCGTTAAGATCCACCGGCTCCTTAGGGCTCAAGATCAAGCCCTCGCGCACCAAGCGATAAAACTCAGGGCCTTCTGCCAGCAGCTCTTCCATCCACGCCCGATAGCGGCGGCCTACTTCATGGGGATCGCTCTGCTGTGGCAGCGGGAATTTAAGCGGCGGAATCACCTCTTCTTGCGCAGCTAAGCAGCCACAGGTAACGGTGCAGGGCGTGCCGCACTGATAGAGCGGCTCCATGCCCGGCAAGATAAACCAGCGCCGCTCCCGCCGCCACCCCATAATCTCCGGGGCCAAGAGCTTGGCCCGTACTAAGGTATTGATCAGCTGGGTGCACTCATACGAGCTCAGGGCCTCAAGCTCACGCCCTGCAAGTAAGGTCTCTAAATAATGGCCTTGGGGGCTGCGCGCGAACAAGTTTAAGAGCAAGAGATCTTCTTGGCGCCACAGCTCAAAGGCATACGGGTTGAGCAAAAACTTATTGGTCAGGCGATTAGTGCAGCCCGAGATAATGGCATTGGCAAAGGTCAGGATGTTCTGGGTTGAGCGGTAATTGATGGTGAGCTCATAGACATGCATGTCCGGCAGCTCTTGGGCGATGCGATTTAAGTTGGTCGCCTGCGCCCCACGCCAGCCGTAAATGGCTTGGTCATCGTCACCCACCACAAAAACATGGTTTTCTGCGCTCTTTAACAGCAAGAGAAATTGCAGCTGCATCTCGTTGGTGTCTTGGAACTCATCAACGCAGATATATCGAAAGCGCCGCTGCAAGCTGGTACGCACCTGCTCATTGGTCTTGAGCAGATAGACCGCATAGACGATGAGGTCAGCAAAGTCGACCGCGCCTGAGTTTAAGCGCAGGCGCTCATAGCAGGAAAACACGATCTCAAAGAGCTCATCATCCGAGCGCTTGACCAAGTTAGGCCACTCGCTAGCCAAATTTTGCACATAGTGCTGCGCCTGCTCGGCGCTAATTTGCGGGCGCACGCCGCGATCCTTTAAGCGCATGATGCGATTGACCGCGGACTTAGGGTCAAGGCCATGGTCCTTGAGCGAACCTAGGAGCGCAGCATTGGCCTTGATGCCATGGTTGGAGTAGAAGGTGCGCAGCAGTGCCTCTTGGTCCGAGGGCGTGAGCAAGGTAAAGTTGCGCGGCAGCATCGCCTCTAAGGCGTATTGGCGCAGCAGACGAAAGCACAGGCCGTGGAAGGTGCCCACCCACATATTCTGGTTATCGGCCCAGCCCATGGCGGCAGCAAGGCGCTCATTCATTTCCCCGGCGGCCTTATTGGTAAAGGTCATGGCCATGATCTGATATGGCTGAAAGCCCTCGACTTCCAGCAAATAAGCTAGGCGCGCAATCAAGACGCGGGTCTTGCCGGTACCGGCTCCGGCCACCACCAAGCTATCTTCAAGCGGCGCAAACACAATCTCGCGCTGCTGTTCGTTTAAGTCGTCAATCAAGGCCTTTGCTGCCATCGCACCCTTCCTGCCACTCCAAGGCTAAAACCAAAGCTCTATTCAAAGCGCAATCCCATGCACAATCCCATGCG
>DXIF01000239.1 GCA_019113025.1 Candidatus Anaerobiospirillum stercoravium
ATTTAAGCGCGCCGCAATCTGAGCCCGCTACTTTAGCTCAGGCCAAAGCTCCGCGGCCCGCCCGCTCTCGCCTAAGCGCTAAGCTAGAAGCCCTAGGGCGCGGGTTGCCGCGCGTAAGTGGGGGGCTAGCGCTTGAGGAGGGCCAGCGCCTGTGGCGTGGCCCCAACAGCACGGACGCCACCTTGAGCGCCCCGGTGGTGACGCTAGAGGAGCTGGGCTTTGCCGCTGACAGCGCCGAGTGGTACTCGCCCCATGTTGATGCGGTCGCACTGATGCCCAATTTAGGTACCAATCTGCGCTCTTATGCCGTGCGCTACCACGATGGCGCCGTTGAGCGCAGCCTGCTCACCCCTGAGGGCACCAAGCAAGGTTCCTATCAGCTCTACTATGCGCTGCCCGGGGCGGAGCTAAGTTACAGTGAGGGGGAGCCGCAGATAAGTGACTGCGCGCTGCTCAAAGAGGCCGGCAGTTTTTACTCAGGACTGCCGTGCGGTAACTTCAGCGTCTGGGATGAAAACAAGGTGCTGCTGTGCTGGGGCCGCTATGAGCTCATAGCAGCTGAGCCGCACGATGAGCGCGCCCATACGCTCGAGCTTGACCTGTTAGCCCTGCAAGAGTTCTTATTAGGTGAGGATAGTGTCCTCGGTCACTGGCGCGCCCAAGGCCATCAGCCGCCTAAGCGTCATAAATTCCGCCGCCATGGCAGTCAAGCGGCGGCACCTCAGCCGCCAAAGCCTGTGCCCGGCACGGTCAAAACCCAAGCCATTGTGGTCCACTACGAGGGGCTCAGCCGCAGCTTGCCCCAAGGCGGGATTCAGTGCTTTAACTTAGCTCCCGCAAGTACCGCGCTGCTCCTCACCCGCGGCCCGGATGAGACCTGGCTTGAGGCCTGCAGCCGCTGCCATGCCCAAGTGCTACGCCTGGTCAAGGCGCAAGTAGCACAATTACAAGCGCGCCAACAAGCAACGCAGGCGCTGTACCGCAAGCTGAACTTAACCCCCGCGGCGCCTAAGACGCTGGCCCCGATTTGCGCCTTAAGTGGGAGCAAGCTGCAAACGGCGCTGCGGGCGGCCACCATCGCCCAAGGCGCCCGCGCCTTACCCCAAGAGCTCTTAGCCCCGGCGCGCCATCAAGGCAGCGCTGGGCAAGCCGCCTTACTCAGTAGCCTGGAGCTCCTGGCGCAAACCCAAGATGCCGCCATCATCTCAGGCACCCGCAAGGGGGGCTTTGCCGGGCTCGAAGTGGGCTATTTAACTCAAGGCTTAACTCAAGACCAGTTAACCTCAGCCGATGACTTAGCGTCCGCAGATAAGGAGCACGCAGCGTCAGCTCAGGACCCCACCTATTTAGGGGGACTGTTGGTGAGCTCCGCTTCGTACTTAGAAGAGCTGTGCTTTTTACAGCTGCAGCCGCCCCGTGCCCCGCGCCGGGGCTTAGGCCTAACTCCTAAGGGGGGCTTGACCACTAAGCTTACGCCCCATGACTGGCCGGTGCCACTGTGGACTGAGGACAGCGCACGCTTACTTACGCTACCTTACGACTTTAGGGCCGACCTCAGTGCCCTGTTAGCGGACTTTAATTGGCAGGCTGAAGGGCACAGTGATATCACCAACGTCCAAGGTGAGCCCATCGGCTGGTTTAAGTTTGGGCCGTTGGGGCTGCTGGATGGCAATTTTGCCCTCTTTAATGACAAGCGCGGCTTAACTGAGTTTGGCCGCTTTGAGCTAGGGCTCCTCACCTCACACTTTAACTACGTGCTGTTCCAAAACTTTTCAGCCGGGTTCCCGGCCGCAAGCCTCACGGTCGAGCGCGCTAGTGGCTTGTTTGACGGCCCATATCAGGTCATCTTTGACCTAGATGATCTCTTTGCCGCGGGCTATCACCGCTTCTTATTGCGACGCGAGGAAGTCTGGGGCCCGAACGGCCGTGAGGTGCGCAATGCCTTAGCTCCGTACGAAGAGGGCAGTTTTATCCGGGTCAGCGGCACCTATGAGCAAGGTCAGGCGTATCCGGAGCAAAGCTTTGAGCTCAGGCAAGCCACGCGCGGGCGCTGGTAGTAGAGGCACTGGTAGTAGAGGCCACGCCGCGCCCATTCCCCAAGCCATGTTCCAAGTAATGAACTGCCAAGCGCGGCCAAAGCGGGCACCCTTGCACGCCATGAGCGCCCAATGAGGTCACGCTCTGGTCAAAAACGAGCGCGCCGCGCGTAGGGACTGAGTTACTTGCAGTGGCGTTGGAGGCCCTTTAGGCCCTAATTTAGGTGGGACCGCGTTATAGTGATAAGAGCTAACCACCTAAAGGAGGTGCTTATGTGTGCTCTTCCCACCTTGCCGCTCATCGATCTCTCCTGCGCGCCACAGTTTGTCCCCACCTGCGCGCCGCCACCAGCTCAGGCATTAAAGCCCGTCACACCACAAGCCTTCAAGGCTCGGCCTTGGCTTGCGGATAATCCTAAGAGCGCGCTGCGCGCGGAGCTTGAGGCCTTTATCAGCACCAATCCCACGCACTTACGCTTTTTAGGTCCCGGCGGGCGCGCGCTCCCGGGTCAGTGGTCCCAGCTCAAGGAGCTCACCTTGCTTACGCAAGGTGAGGCCGCCGATGCTCGCGAGTGGGAGAGTACAGCGGTAGTCTTAATCGACCAAGAGCCGCGCTCGGGCCATTACAAGCGCTACCCGCGCATTTTGTACCAAGACGGCAGCATCGAGCGCTGTCCCATCTTGGCTAATGGCCACAAAGATGGCGTCTTCCATTTAAGCGCCCCGCAGCGCTATCTCACGGCCGACGCCTTACAAAGCGGTAAGCCCAGCCTCAAGCCCGACTACTACCCGCAGCAAGACGGCTCCTACTTCCATGGGCTGCCCTGCGGCAAGTTTACCTGCTGGGATGAAAACCACCAGGTCACCTGTGCCGGGCACTATGAGCTGCTCGAAGGGGGGCCCCTCACCGTAAACTTAGCCGAGCTCACCGCGCGCACTGACAATAAGTTTAGCGTGCGCCGCATTTTGCCCGAGGAATTGGTGCAGTGGACAGAGCCCGCCCCCAGCGATGGCTCAGTACCCACCCTGCAAGTGAGCACTGAGGCCATTGTTGTGCGCTACCATGCCTTAAGCTGTGGCCTGCCTAATGGCGCGCACTTAAGTTTTGAAATAGGGCCCGAGTACCCCGCAGTTACAATCGAGCGTGAAGAGGGTGAAACTTGGGTGATGGCCTGTAACCGCACTCATGAGCAGGTGCTATCCGTGGTCCAAGCTCAAGTTAACGCGCTGCGTGCAAGCCAAGTACAAGCCCATGCCGCGCTTAAAGCTGAGCTCAAGGCCGCCGCGAACGCACCCCAGCCCACTGTAGTCGGTCAAGCTGCTGGCAATGACGGAGCTGATGACGCGGCAGATGACGCAGCTGCCACTGACCGCGCTAACCTCTGCGCTCAAGTGCGGGCGCTCTTAGGCCAAGTCCAGCCGCCGGACATTGTGGCTGGGGCCAAGCAGGGTGGCTATGCTAGTCTGTTGTGGGAGAGCTTGGTGCCAGTTGATGCTGATCCTGATGACGATGGTGCTGCGGGTGCTGCAGGTGACGAAAGCGCTTACCTCAATGCCCTCTTGGTCAGCTCCCCTGAGTACCTTAAGCGCTTGTGCGCTGGTGACAAGTTGCCCGGGCCCCACTACTTTATGAAGAAGACCGGACGCTTTGTGCGCGCTCCAGAAACAGGCTATCGGGTGCTCCCCATCTGGGCGCAATGGGCGCCCGCACCGCTCAAGCTCGACGCTGCCGACTTTGCCGCTAAGTTTAATTGGAAGGCGCGCGGCAGCAGTACCTTAAGTCTGCTTGAGGGCGCTACGCTTACCCTCACCTATGGCGACTTAGGCCTAGCCTACGGGCCATGGCATTTGTATCTTAAGGATACCGGTGAGCATGGCACGATGGAGCAAGGTAAGCTCACCTCAACCCTGACCTTTGATCTCTACCAAGATGGACGCGCGCGTTTTCCCGCTGCCATCTTCACGGTCAATCTCTTAACTGGGGAGTTTGAGGGGCCTTATCAGCTGATCTACGATATCTCCGAGCTCTTTGATCAGGGCTATCACGCAGTCTTGCTTGAGGAGTGCGGCGATATTAAGACCGAGCACGGCTTTAAGACCTTAAAGCGCATTGCTGACTATAAGCCCGGCTCCTACCTCAAGGAGCAAGGCACCTACGTCAAGGGTGAGCCTCAGGTGCAGCAGCGCTTTAAGCTCAAGCGCTATCAGCGCCCGTACTATCGCAGCTCCTTCCGCTATGGCCACTATGGCTACTATCGCTCCCGCTACTAACGCCCGCTCCTAACGGTCAAGGAATAAGCGGCCCTCAGCGCGGCGCGCTGAAGTCGGCGCTGGGGTTAAAGCGCGGCGCCTTATCGATAACAACGCCCCGCGCAGCCACCTTAAAGGTGGCCGCGTGGGGCGTGAGCTATGCTCGTGGGGCGGCGCAGCCGCGCCGCTCTGATGCGCCGCGGTTAAAAGACGAAGCGCTGCGCACGTTTGAGGCCCAAGGCCCAACCACTCCTTGAGCGTAACTCCTGCTCTCACCACCCTCACCGCGGCGTATCTTGCTTGGGGCTAAAGCCAAGTTAAGAGTCGAAGTCTGAGGAATGATTGAGCGCACGGCTCACCGCGGGTGCGGGTGCTATGCCCCACTCGCGCGCAGCGCGGGAATAGGGCGCTTGGAACTAGGAGCTTGAGGTTGGGATTGCACTTACTAGGCATGTTACCGCGCCTGTAGGCTAAGCGCCCCCATCATGAGGTTGGCGGCGGTGCCGGTGAGCAGCTGCTTAGTCTGCGCAATCGAGTCCTCAATGGCAATCGGGCCGGGGGTGATACTGAGGCAGGCGTTGATGCCCAATTCATGGAGCTGCGCTGGGGTCACACGGGCGTCCTTGCTGCCGCATAACACCCAGGTTGGGAGGTGGTGGGCGCGAGCACGTGCGGCAATTCCCACCGGGCCCTTGCCGTTGATACTTTGGGTATCAAAGCGCCCTTCACCTGTAATCACGAGGTCGGCGTCTTTAAGCTCGGTATCAAAGTTGAGCAGCTCCAGCACGGTATTGATGCCGCTGACCACTTTGGCCCCCATCAAGTACATTAAGCCTGCGCCTAAACCACCGGCGGCGCCCGCACCTAGAGTATTAGTAAAATCCTGGCCGTAGTGCGCGGTAAGGAGCTTAGCGCCATCTGTGAGCGCCCGCTCCAAACGTGCTTGCTGGGCAGCATCTGCGCCCTTTTGCGCCCCAAAAACATAGGTGGCACCGTGCGGGCCTAGCAGTGGGTTGGTGACGTCAGACAGGAGGGTAACTTTGCACTTCAGCGCCTTGAGTCGTTGTTGCAGCGCGCTGTCATCGAGGGCGCTAAACTTACTCCAGCTCTCAACCTCTGAGATAAAGCCGTTCTCCGAGCTAAGGCCCTCGCCTGCTCCGCCCTCAAACTTCACCCCTAAGGCTTGGGCCAGGCCCAGCCCCAAATCATTGGTGGCCGAGCCGCCCAAGCCAATCTTAAGGTCGGAGCAGCCCAGCTTAAGGGCATGGTTAATCATCTGCCCTAGGCCATAGGAGGAGGCGGTCATGAGGTCGCGCTCATGCGGGGCAAGCAGGGGTAAGCCAATCGCTTGGGCACACTCGATATAGCACTCGGGCTCCTTAACCAGCATGGTGGCGGTAACCGCAGGCTGATACAAATTGGCGCGCTGCACCGGCAGCGTGACCGCACGAAAGCCTTGCGCTTCCAAGAGCGGGCGCAGGCAATCTATTAAGCCCTCGCCCCCATCAGCTAAGGGCAGGTTGACGCAGCGTAATGGCGGCTCATTTGGGCGCAGCAGGCTCCAAGCCTGAGTGAGTCCCGCCGCCACGCTCGCCCCGGCCTCAGAGGCTGAGAGCGCGCCCTTAAACGAGTCCATGGCAATCACAACTTTCATGACCATCCTCCCAACGGTGCGGCGCTATTTGCGCACACTTAAGGCCATAATCATGGCATTGCTCGCTGTGCTCATCAGGGTCGCGCCGGTTACCGGCAAGGCTTCCTCGAGAGTAATGGTGCCGTGGGAAATGCTCAGAGCAGCGGTAATGCCTTTATCTAGCAAGAGTTGGGGCGAGGCCACATTGTCCATTTCCCCACACAGCAGCCATAGGGGCACCTTATGCTTTTTAGCGCGCGCGGCTAAACCCTCGGCCTTAGCTTGGAACACAAGGGATTGGATCTGAACCAAGCCTTCACCGGTGATCACCAAGTCGGCCTCCTCAAGCTTGTGGTCGAGGTCAAGCAGGTCCAGCGCCGTTTCCATGCTACTTGCCACCTGCGCATTCATAAGGTACATCAGGGCCGCGGCACAACCGCCGCCTGCTCCCGCCCCCAGCTGATTTTGGACATCGCAGCCATAATGCTGCGCCAGCCGTTGATTGCCCGTGCGAAACAGGGGAATCATTGACTTGTGCTGCGCGCTGACCGCACCATGGCGCATAACAAGCCGCCCCACCGGGCCCTCAGAACCATCGAGCGGGATAAAATGGTCAGTTAAGATGGTGAGCTTAGCGCCTGACGCGCGCAGACGCTGCTTCAGCACGCTGTCGTCGAATGAAGTGAACTTACTCCAGCTCATGATCGGGGTGATGACGTGGGCGACCTCGCTTTTAACCTTCTTGTTCTTAACTACCGGCGCGCCCTCAAACTTCACCCCCAAGGCTTGCATGAGGCCCAAGCCTAAATCGCAGCAGCCCACGTCCCCTAAGCTCAGCTTAAGATCGGTGCAACCTAAATCCAAGGCGTGTGCGATGAGCTGGCCCAAGCCATAGGACGAAGCAGTCAGCATTTGCGCCTTAGTAAGCTTACGCCCTAAGGCGAGCCCCGCTTCAAGATAGCACTCCTTACCCTTGACCAGCAGTGGCACCTCAAGGGTGTGCGTGAGGCTCGGGTCAAATACCGCGACCTTAACCTCCTTGAAGCCTTGGGCGGTCAAAGCCGGGCGCACCGCAGCTAAGAAGCCCTCGCTGTTCCCAGGCAGCGGCACCTTAACACTGGTATAGTTCGCACGCTCAGCTGCAGGCACCATCCGGTCAAAGGCCTGTTTGAGGCCAAGCTGCACAAAATCGCACGCCTCGTCGGCCGCAATCGCATCCTTAAACGGCTTCATCGCCACCAAAACTTTCATGATACTTCTCCTTAGCTCCATAGAACGATGGACTTGAGATGATTAAAATCGCCTGCGCACACCCCATTCGTAAGAGAGGGGATATGGCCAGCTTATCACGATGATATAGCTCACACTTTCTGCATAGCTTAAAATAGAGCACATGTTCTGTCGCCTACTACTTGGAGGTGGATATATGAGCTCTCAGCTGAGTCTTGCTCAACTCGCTCATAGCAGTCGATTCAA